>DMYQ01000032.1:0-5270 GCA_003482555.1 Janthinobacterium sp.
GGATTGCGCAAAAAACCCTCCAGCACCGCGGCCAGCAAGTGCTTTGCGCTGGCATCCTTGAAATCGGCGCCGCTCAGAAGCAGGCAAAACGTGTCTTCGTGATGCACGCGCGTGTGGCCCAGCTGCCGCCGCAGCAGGGAATCGGGTCGCGGCGCGCCGAGGGCGCTCACGGACCGGCGCGCGCCAGCATACGACAGGATGCCGCCGCCGGCGCGCCACGCGCCCCAGGCGCCGCGCAGGAATTCGGCGCCGGCCCTGGCGCCGTCGCAGGCCAGGCGCAGCAAAGTTCCCGGCGCCGCGTCCAGCGACAGGGCCGTGGTCGGAACGGCGCCGGCGTCGAAGTCCGGCGCTTGCAGCAGTCGGCTCACCGCGGCCGGCAACACTTCGGTCAGCAGCGGGATGTCGGCCTGGTTGGCCAGGATAGCGGCGCGCGCGGCCGGCGTCAGATCGCCGCCCAGTTCGTCGGTGTGACAGGACAGGGCAAACAGCACCGGATGGCGGGGCTTGCGCGAGCGGGAGGCAAACTGGTGCCAGGTGTCGCCGCCGAAACGCACGGTGAACATGCAGTCCGGGGGAATGTCGACATGGCGCAGCGCGCGCACGAAATTGCCCGGGTCGGCCGCGATCTGCGTCGCCGAGGCGCTGGAAAAGCGCAGCTGTGCCCCGGCGCTGCCGGAAACGGCCGTAAACACGCGGTGACCCGCATGGCGATGAAAGGATGGCCGCCGGGACCGACGACAAACGAATACAGGGACGTCGCGTCGCCTTTCGGGAAATTGGTGCCGCCCAGTTTGGCCGATGGCTCGTCGAGCGCATCGACAAAAGTCCCGTGGCGCGACTGCCGCCGCGCCACGCCGGCATACAACTGGTCGCCCGCGCCGCGACCCATTTGGGCAATCAGGCAGACTTCGACGGCCAGGCCGCCCGATTCGGAGGGCAGGCGAATGAAGGGGAAGGTTTCCACCAGTTGACTTACCGTGCGCATGAAATCTCCCGTCATTGCGCTTTGCGGCTCTTGGCGATGGCGCGCGATTCGCGTTTCAGCGGCCGCGCCAGCGGACACAGTTCCAGCGCGTACCCGGTCAGGCTACTGGCCAGGCTGTCGGCGTTGAGCTGGTACAGGACGCACCGACCCTTGCGCTCGCTGGTCACCAGTTCGGCCAGTTCGAGTATCGCCAGGTGGCGCGATATCACCGGCGCGCTCATGGCAAGGCGTTCGGCCAGTTCGGACGTGCTCAATTCCGCTTCGGCCAGGAAGGCCAGGATGCGGCGCCGCGGCGCCGAAGCCAGCCTTCAAATATTTTATCCAGGGAGGCAGCCATTTGATTCACCCATTACCTTATTTGTTAATTGGCTTATCAGGCTGGCGCTGCGCGGTCAAGCATATGCGCCGATCGCCTTCGTTTCGCCCAAACCGACGCTCGGGGCGGGCGGCGACCGTCGCGGCCAAAGTCCCGCCCGGACGTAGCGTCCACCCTAAGGCAGGCAGTAGCTGAGCGCGTATGTATGGCCCTGCTCGGCGGACGTGATCGTCATGCCGCCGCTGATGCCGCGCAACTGCCGCGTGCCCGAATCGGCAACGATGAGCAGCGCCAACTGTTCCGCGCCGCCGCTCATGGCGCCGGAATGGCGCACGACGAAGCTGCCGCCGCGCCCGTCGAGGGTACCGCTGATACGTTCGATGGCGACGTAGGCGGCGGAACCACTGGTGTCGGTGACGGCGGTGAGCATCTGCCCCGCTCCCGTCGCCACGAGCGCACCGGCGTAGCGTTTTTCCAGCGTCAGCCGCCCGAGCGCGACGCCCTCTTCGTTTTGCGGCGGCGTCGCCGGCGTCATCGATACTTCAAACGTGCCGGTGGCGAAATGGGTCATGGGGATATCTCCTGATAGGGTTGAGGGTTCGACCGGCATGCCGGCGGCAAGGTTGGGAAAACAGGTGGCGGTGTACAGGGCACGCGCAGCGCGCGGGAAAATCGATGCTGTAGCATGACTCACTTTCAAGGTGCAATCGATGGCATTTCCTCGATGGAAGGAAAATGTTAAGCGCCGGGGCGGCAAAAATATTGTATAAATCCGACATGAACACGAACTTGTTGGCCGGGGGCGCGCCGACGCCGAAAGGCCTGGTCGATCCGGCCGCCGCCGCGCGCCGGATTCGCCTGGCCACTTATCCCCCCGCCGCCGCGCTGCTCGGCGTGGTCGACTATTTCTGGGTGGTCGAATGGGATTTGCGCGGGCGCGCCGCGCAAACCCAACGCGTGCTGCCCTATCCGAACGCCCACTTGGTTTTCGAACGCGGACGCAGCGCGCTGCACGGCGTCGTCAAGGGCGCCTACGAACGCACGCTCGAAGGCCGTGGCCGGGTATTCGGCGTGCGCTTCAAACCGGGCGCGCTGCGGCCTTTCATCGACACCCCCTTGGCGAGGCTGACCGACCGCACCATGGCGCTGGATACGCTGGACGCGCTGCTGCCTTGCGGCGGCGCCGAAGCGGAGCGGCGCGTGCTGGATCAGGACGACGATGGCGCCATGGTGGCGGCGGCGCAGGCGCTGCTGCTGCTGGCCGCGCCGCCGGCGCCGGATCCGCGCGCCATCCTCGCAGAACGGGCCGTCGGCGCGGCGGCGGCCGAACACGGGCCTACCAGCGTCGCGGCCCTGTGCGCCGCGCTGGCCGTCGACGAGCGTTTCCTGCAACGCCTGTTCAGCAACTATGTCGGCGTCTCTCCCAAGTGGGTGATCCAGCGCTTCCGCCTGCAAGAGGCGATGTGGCGGCTGGGACGCTGCGAGACGGTCGATCTGGCCGCCCTGTCCGGGCGCCTGGGATTTTTCGACCAGGCCCATTTCACCCGCAATTTCAGCAAGCTGGTGGGACACTCGCCGCTCGACTATTGGAAGTCGCAAACGGCCGCCCTCGCCTAGCTGCAATCCGCTTGGCACAAATACATCACGTCCGGTGCGGATTGGGTACAATAGTCCGGCACGTCCATCCCTCTTTTTTTAGCGCAGCCATGAACCAACTCGAACAGCTCAAGCAATTCACTACCGTTGTGGCCGACACCGGCGACTTCCAATCGATCAAGGCCTACACGCCACGCGACGCGACCACCAACCCGTCGCTGATACTCAAGGCCGTGCAAAAGGACGAATACAAGCCGCTGCTGGAAAAAGCCGTGCGCGAACGCCCGGACGCCTCCACCGGCGACATCATCGACAATCTGCTGATCGCCTTCGGGGTCGAGATCCTGAAGATCATCCCGGGCCGCGTCTCCACCGAAGTCGACGCCCGCCTGTCCTTCGACACCGAGGGCAGCGTCGCCAAGGGCCGCCAGTTGATCGCCTTGTACGAGGCGGCCGGCATCAAGCGCGAGCGCGTGCTCATCAAGCTGGCCGCCACCTGGGAAGGCATACGCGCCGCCGAGGTCCTCGAGCGCGAAGGCATCCACTGCAATATGACGCTGCTGTTCTCGCTGGGCCAGGCGATCGCCTGCGCCGAAGCGGGCGCGCAACTGATTTCGCCCTTCGTCGGCCGCATCTACGACTGGTACAAGAAGTCGACCGGCCTCGAATACAGCGGCGCCGACGACCCGGGAGTGCAATCGGTCAAGCGCATCTATAACTACTACCGCAAGTTCGGCTACAAGACCGAGGTGATGGGCGCGAGCTTTCGCAACGTGTCGCAGATCGCCGAACTGGCCGGCTGCGACCTGCTCACCATCAGCCCCGATCTGCTGCAAAAGCTGGCCGACAGCGACGCCCCGCTGGAGCGCAAACTCAGCGCCGACGCCAACGCCGGCGGCGCCGGCAAGATGTCGCTCGACGAAAAATCCTTCCGCTTCATGCTCAATGAAGACCAGATGGCGACCGAGAAGCTGGCCGAGGGCATCCGCGCCTTCTGCACCGATTCCGGCAAGCTGAAACAGATGATCGCCGCCTTGCGCTGATGTAAACGACGCGACACGCGACACGCGGGCGGCGGCGGCGACGGCATAGCGTTGTCCCTGCCGCTTTTTCATGTCCGGCGCACCTACGAAAGCGGCACACGCGGCGCCCTGCTCTGTAATACAATCATTGTCAGTTTCTTATCCGCCAGCCGGCGGCGCGCCCCCCATATCGACACCTTCTTCCCGAGACATCCATGAGATTTGCTGCCCGCCACACCGCCACCACTGTCCTGACCCTGACCATGCTGGCCGGCTGCGGCGACAAGGGCGCAGCGCCCGGCGCCGGCGCCGCACCGCCGCCGCCGACCGTGGCCGTGGTCACCGTGGCGCCGGCCGCGCTCACCATCACCACCGAATTGCCGGGCCGGGTCGAGGCCCTGCGCGTGGCGCAGGTGCGCGCGCGCACGCCCGGCATCGTGCTGCGGCGCGTCTTCAAGGAGGGCGGCGAGGTGAAGGCCGGCGAGGTCCTGTTCCGCATCGATCCGGCCAGCTTCCAGGCCAGTTACGACAGCGCCCAGGCCGCCGTGCTGAAGGCCGAGGCGAACCTGGCCCAGGCCGAGCTGAAGGTCAAGCGCTACAAGCCGCTGCTGGCCGCCAGCGCCGTCAGCGCCCAGGAATACGACGACGCCGCGACGGCGCAAAAGCAGGCCGGCGCCGATCTGGCCACGGCCACGGCGGCGCGCCGCAATGCCGCCATCACGCTCGGTTACGCCACCGTCAGCGCGCCGATCTCGGGCCACATCGGGCGCGCCCTGGTGACCGAGGGGGCGCTGGTCGGCCAGGGCGAGGCGACGCCGATGGCCACCATCTCGCAGCTCGACCCGATCTATGTCACCGTCACCGAGTCGTCCACCGAACTGCTGCGCCTGCGCCGCGCGCTGGCCAGCGGCCAGCTGAAAAACGCCAGCGGCGGCGAGGCCAGGGTCAGCCTGGTGACCGAGGACGGCCAGGTCTATCAGCAAAGGGGCAAGCTGCTGTTTTCCGACATCAGCGTTGATGAAAGCTCGGGCGCGGTGTCGATGCGGGCCGAATTCCCCAATCCGAACCGCACCCTGCTGCCCGGCATGTACGTGCGCGCGCGCCTGGAGCAGGCCGTCAAGGAAGGCGCCATCACTGTGCCGCAGCAGGCCGTGCTGCGCAATCCCGAGGGCGCCTCGGTGCTGATCGTCGGCGCCGACAACAAGATCGTCGCGCGCCCGGTCACGGCCGATGTCGCCGAGGGCAAGACCTGGCTGGTGAGCGCCGGCTTGAAGGGCGGCGAGCAAGTCCTGGTCGAGGGCTTCCAGAAGGTCAAGCCGGGCCAGTTGGTCAAGCCGACGCCGTGGGCCGG
>DMYQ01000032.1:5434-10646 GCA_003482555.1 Janthinobacterium sp.
CCGCCGCGTCCAAATAATCACAGGGAGTCCAGATGGCCAAGTTCTTCATCGACCGCCCCGTGTTCGCCTGGGTGATCGCGCTCTTCATTCTGCTGGGTGGCGCCCTGGCGATCACCAAGCTGCCGGTGGCGCAGTACCCGACCATCGCGCCGCCGTCCATCGTCGTCACCGCCACCTATCCCGGCGCCACCGCGCAGGTGCTCGACGATAGCGTGACCAGCCTGATCGAACAGGAAATGAATGGCGCCGACGGCCTCCAGTACGTCGAGTCGCAAAGCGAGGCGAACGGCCAGGTCACCATCACCGTCACCTTCCAGCCCGGCACCAATCCGGACTTGGCCGCCGTCGACGTGCAAAACCGCATCAAGCGGGTCGAGGCGCGCCTGCCGCAGGCGGTGGCGCAGCAGGGCGTGCAGGTGAACAAGGCGCGCAGCAATATCCTGATGTTCGTCGGCCTCTCCTCGACCGACGGCAAGCTCGATCCGACCGCGCTCGGCGACTACCTGTCGCGCAACGTCATCAACGACATCAAGCGCGTGCCCGGCGTCGGCCAGGCGCAGTTGTTCGGCACCGAAAGGGCGATGCGCATCTGGATCGACCCGGCCAAGCTGGTCGGCCTGAAGCTGACCATGGCCGATGTCGCCAACGCCATCCGCGCGCAAAACGCGCAAGTCACTTCCGGCACCCTGGGCGACCTGCCCAGCCCCGCCCTGCAAAGCTATTCGGCGCCGGTGGTGGTCCGCGGCCAGTTGTCGACGCCGGCCGAATTCGGCAAGGTGGTCTTGCGCGCCAACCCGGACGGTTCGGTGGCGCGCCTGGCCGACGTCGCCCGGATAGAGCTGGGCGGCCAGAGCTACGGCACCAGCGCGCGCCTGAACGGCGCCCCCTTCGCGGCCGTGGCGGTGCAGCTGTCCTTGACCGGCAACGCGCTGCAGACGGCCACCGCGGTGAAGGCGAAAATGGAGCAGCTGGCCAAGTACTTCCCGCCCGGCGTCAGCTACAGCGTCCCCTACGACACCTCGACCTTCGTCAAGATCTCGATCGAGGAAGTGGTCAAGACCCTGATCGAGGCCGTGATCCTGGTGTTCCTGGTGATGTACCTGTTCCTGCAAAACTTCCGCTACACCCTGATTCCCACCATCGTCGTGCCGGTGGCCCTGATGGGCACCTTCGCGGCCATGCGGATCTTCGGCTTTTCCATCAACGTGCTGACCATGTTCGGCATGGTGCTGGCGATCGGCATCCTGGTCGACGATGCCATCGTGGTGGTGGAAAACGTCGAGCGCATCATGAGCCAGGAAGGCTTGTCGCCGCGCGAGGCGACGCGCAAGGCCATGTCGCAGATCACCAGCGCCATCATCGGCATCACCCTGGTGCTGATCGCCGTGTTCATCCCGATGGCCTTCTTCGGCGGCGCCGTCGGCGCCATCTACCGCCAGTTCTCGCTGTCGATGGTGTCGGCCATGATCTTTTCGGCGCTGATGGCGCTGAGCCTGACGCCGGCCCTGTGCGCGACCATCCTGAAACCGGTGGAAGCGGGCCACCACCACGAAAAGAAGGGTTTTTTCGGCTGGTTCAACCGGCGCTTCCAGCGCACCGCCAACGGCTACCAGGGCATGATCGCCAAGATCATCACGCGCACCGGCCGCTATCTGTGCGTCTTCGCCCTGATCCTGGCCTGCGTCGGCTACCTCTACTATCGCCTGCCCTCGTCCTTCCTGCCGAATGAAGACCAGGGCTACCTGATCACCAACGTGCAACTGCCGCCGGGCGCATCCAGCAGCCGCACCATGGCCGCGCTGGACAAGGTGGAAGCCTACTTCCGCAAGCAGCCGGGCGTGGCGCGCACCATCAGCGTGGCCGGCTTCAGCTTTTCCGGCAATGGCCAGAACGCCGGCCTGGTGTTCGTGCCGCTGGCCGACTGGAGCGAGCGCGGCCCCGAGCAGGCGGCCGGCGCCATCGCCGGGCGCGCCATGCAAGCCCTGTCGGGCGTGGCCGACGCCGTCATCTATCCGCTCAGCCCGCCCCCCATTCGCGAACTGGGCAATGCCACCGGCATCACCGCGCGCCTGCAAGACCGCGGCGCGCTGGGCCACGAGGCCCTGCTGGCGGCCCGCAACCAGTTGCTGGGGCTGGCCGGCAAGAGCGCCATCCTGAAGGGCTTGCGCCCCGAGGGGCTGGAAGACGCGCCGCAACTGCTGCTCGACGTGGACCGCGACAAGGCCAACGCGCTCGGCGTTTCCTTCGCCGACATCAACAGCATGCTTTCGAACGCGCTCGGCTCGTCCTATGTGAACGACTTCGCCAGCAGCGGGCGCCAGCAGCGCGTCATCATCCAGGCCGACGCGCCGCAGCGCCTGCAACCGGACGACATCCTCAAGCTCAATGTGCGCGGCGCCGGCGGCGCCATGGTGCCCTTTTCCTCGTTCGCGCGCTCGCGCTGGATCGTCGGGCCGGTGCAACTGGTGCGCTACAACGGCTATCCGGCCATCAAGCTGTCGGGCGACGCGGCGCCGGGACGCAGCACGGGCGAGGCGATGGACGAGCTGGAACGCCTGGCGGCGCAACTGCCGGCCGGCTTCGGCATCGAATGGACCGGCCAGTCGCTCGAGGAAAAGACTTCGGGCGCGCAGGCGCCGGCCCTGTTCGGCCTGTCCATGCTGGCCGCCTTCCTGGTGCTGGCCGCGCTCTACGAGAGCGAGTCGATCCCGATCGCGGTGCTGCTGGTGGTGCCGCTGGGGATACTCGGCGCCCTGCTGGGCGCGACCATGCGCGGCTTGCCGAATGATGTCTACTTCAAGGTCGGCCTGATCGCCATCATCGGCCTGTCGGCCAAGAACGCCATCCTGATCATCGAGTTCGCCAAGGACTTGCAAGCCCAGGGCATGGACTTGATGGAGGCTACCCTGGAAGCGGTGCACCTGCGCTTCCGGCCCATCATCATGACCTCGCTCGCCTTCATCCTCGGCGTGCTGCCCCTGGTCGTCGCCAGCGGCGCCGGCTCGGCCAGCCAGCGCGCCATCGGCACCGGCGTGATGGGCGGCATGATCACGGCCACCCTGCTGGCGGTGTTTCTGGTGCCCGTGTTTTTCGTCGTGGTGCGCAAAATATTCAAGGGTAGCGAACGCCAGCGCCGACTGGCCGCGCACGAACTCGATCTGCCCGCGGAGAACAAACATGAGTAAAGCCCGTTTCCACTCGCGCCCGCGCGCGCCCGCGGCCCTGCTGCTGGCCGGCGTCCTTGCCGGCTGCTCGCTGGCGCCGGAGTATCGGCGTCCCGAGGCGCCGGTGGCGCCCGCCTATCCGCAGGGCGGTAACGCCGCCGCCGGCACGCGCGCGGCGGCCGACACCGGCTGGCGCGATTACTTCGCCGACCCCCGCCTGCAAGAGCTGATCGGGACGGCCCTGCAGAATAACCGCGACTTGCGCACGGCCGCGCTGCGCATAGAAGAGGCGCGCGCCCAGTACGGCATTCAGCGCGCCGACCGTTTGCCCAGCGTGAACGCCAGCGTTGCCGCGGACCGGGCCCGCACCCCGGCCGCGCTGAGTCCCGCCGGCTCCCCACTGCTGGGCAACCGCGTGAACGCCGGCCTGGGCATTTCCGCTTTCGAGCTGGACTTTTTTGGCCGCGTGCGCAATCTGAGCGACGCCGCCCTGTCGCTCTATCTGGCCACGGACGAGGCGCGCCAGGCCGCGCAGATCAGTCTGGTGGCCGCCGTGGCGCAGGCCTATTACACGGAGCGCGCCTACGCCGAACAGTCTGCGCTGGCCGAGCAAACCCTGGCCGGGCGGGCCCAGACCTACGACCTGACCCGGCAGCGGGTCGAGGCCGGCGCCTCGTCCCAGCTCGACCTGCGCCTGAACCAGAGCCTGTACGAGGGCGCGCGCGTGGCCGCCCTGACCCTGGCGCGCCAGCGGGCCCAGGCCGGCAACGCGCTCACCCTGCTGGTCGGGCAGGCTCCCGCCACATCGGATACCTCGATTGCACCGGCGGCCGGCGCCATGCCGGACGACGCCGCCCTGGCCGCCTTCGACGCGCTGCCGGCCGGCTTGCCGTCCGATTTGCTGACGCGCCGGCCCGACATCCGCGGCGCCGAATTGCGCCTGAAGGCGGCCAACGCCAACATCGGCGCCGCCCGCGCCGCCTTCTTCCCGCGCATCAGCCTGACGGCCGCGCTGGGCTCGACCAGCAACGCCTTCTCCGGCCTGTTCCACAGCGGCACCGGCAGCTGGTCGTTCGCGCCGCAACTGAGCCTGCCGATCTTCGACGCCGGCCGCAACCGCGCCAACCTGAGCCTGAGCGAGACGCGCAAGAACCTGGCCGTGGCCGACTATGAAAAAACCATCCAGGTGGCGTTTCGCGAAGTGGCCGACGCGCTCGCCGCGCGCAGCTACCTGGGCCAACAGGTGACGGCTCAGCGCGCGGTGCAGGAAGCCCAGGCCGCGCGCTTGCAACTGCTGCGGCTGCGCTACGAAAACGGCATCTCCAGCACGCTCGACGTGCTCGACGCGCAGCGTGAACTGTTCAGCGCGCAGCAGGCGCTGGTGCAGGCGCGCCTGCTGCGCGTGAGCGGCGCGATCGACTTGTATCGCGCGCTCGGCGGCGGCTTGCACTAGACGCGGCAGCGGGGCGAAGCAGGTGATCGCGCAAATGGATCAGGTGCCCCTGCCAGCCCTGATGGAGCAAGTGGCGGGCGCCGCCGAAAGCATGCCAGGCCAAGCCGCCACCTGCAAACTCGACGGCGGCGCCCCGCGTCGGCACGGACCGGGAAGGATTTTAGACAAGCTCGGGCGCGAATTGCTTTGACCCCGCCGGCGCGGCCGGGGATACTGGACGCAGCGGCAGGCGGCCGGCATCCGGCGCCGCCCCGCGAGGGGGAGCCACATGAAAATCCGGGTCAGGCTGTTTCTGCTGTTTTTGCTGCTGTGCGGCGCGCTAGCCGGCTGCGCCACGGCGCCGCCGCCGGCGCCGTCGCGGCCCGTCAATGCGGCCCAGGTATTCGCGCTCAGCGAGCCGATGCGGCAATACCTGCGCACCGAGATCGCCAGCCGCGCCCGCGCCAAGGGCCCGCGCCTGACCCTGTTCGACGCCCTCTACAGCCGCGGCCAGCTCAAGCTCGAATACGACGCCGCGCAGACCCGCAACGCGGCCCAGAGTTTCGAGGCGCGCGCCGGCAATTGCCTGTCGCTGGTCATCATGACGGCCGCGCTG
>DMYQ01000032.1:10853-19560 GCA_003482555.1 Janthinobacterium sp.
CCGCACCGATCCCTTCACCGCCTACGGCGCCGAAGCCGACCTGGCGATCGACTTCCTGCCGCCGGCGGACAGCGCCGGCTACCGCACGGTGAGCATCCCTGAGCCCACCATCGTGGCCATGTACATGAATAACCGGGCCGCCGAAACGCTGGCGCAAGACCGCCTCGACGACGCCTACTGGTGGGCCCGCGGCGCCATCGCGCAAGACCCCGGCTTTATCGCCAGCTACAATACCCTGGGTGTGATTTTCCGCCTCCACGGCCAACTTGAAGCGGCCCGGCGCGCCTTCGCCTTCGCCCTCGAGCGGGCGCCGGCGGACACGGGCAGCATGCACAATCTGGCGCAAGCCTTGACGGCGCTCGGCGAGGAGGCCCGGGCCGACGTCCTGCGGCGCAAGCTGGCGCAACTGCAACCGCGGCCGCCGTTTCACTTCTTTGAGCGGGGCCGGGCCGCCATGGGGCGCGGCGACTACCGCGCCGCCGCCCTGTTTTCAAAGGAGATCGAGCGCGATCCCTACTATCACGAATTCCACTTTTGGCTGGCGCAAGCCTATTTCCGCCCGGGCCAGGTAGGCCAGGCCGAGCGTCAGTTGACCCTGGCGATGGAGGCCAGCGGCGCCAGCGCCGAACGCGCGCTGTACGCGGCCAAGCTCGACCGCCTGCGGGCCTTGCGGACACCGCACTGATACGCTCGACGCGTCTCAGCCCTGCAGGAACATTTGTTGCAGGTCGTTGAGGAAGCGCTGGCCGAATTCGGTCGGCCGTATCACTTGATGGTCGCGGTACAGCAAGCCTTTCGCTTCCGCCTCGTTCATGGTTTTTTCAATCGCATTCAGGCTCAAGCCGGTGCGCTCGGCGAACAGATTGGGCGCGAAGCCGCCGTTCAGGCGCAGCGCGTTGAGCATGAATTCAAAACCCATGTCCTCGCGCCCGATCTCGCTTTCATCCTGTACCGGATTGCCGTTCGCGACCGCTTCCAGGTAAGCCTTGGGCTGCTTGTAGCGGGCCTGGCGCAACACCCGGTGCGGGAACGAAATCTTCGAATGGGCGCCGGCGCCGATGCCGAGGTAGTCGCCGAACTCCCAGTAATTGAGGTTGTGGCGCGCGCGCCGGCCCGGCTGGGCGTAGGCCGACACTTCGTACTGGCCGTAACCGTTGGCCGCCGTCACGGCCGCGATCATGTCTTGCATGTCGGCGCTGGCGTCGTCGTCCGGCACCAGCGGCGGGTATTTGGCGAACAGGGTGTTCGGTTCCAGCGTCAGGTGGTAGAGCGACAGGTGCGGCGGCGCGAAGGCCAGCGCCGTGTCCAGGTCCAGCCTGGCCTCGGCCAGGGTTTGCCCCGGCAGCGCGTACATCAGGTCGAGGTTGAAATTGTCGAAATTGGCCTGCGCGATCTCGACCGCGCGGCGCGCCTCATGGTCGTCGTGAATGCGCCCCAGCGCCTGCAGGTGGCGCGCGTTGAAGCTCTGGATGCCGATCGACAGGCGGTTGATGCCGCTGGCCCGGTAAGACTTGAACTTTTCCGCCTCGAAGGTGCCGGGGTTCGCTTCCATCGTCACTTCGAGCGCGCCGTCCAGCGGCAGCAGGGAACGCACATCCGACATCAGGCGATCCAGGCCGGCCGCCGACATCAGGCTGGGCGTGCCGCCGCCGATGAAGATGGTGTGGATCTTGCGGCCCCAGATCAGGGGCAGCGCCATTTCCAGGTCCAGGCGCAGGGCCGCCAGGTAATCCTCTTCCGGGAAGCCGCCGCGCACCTCGTGCGAATTGAAGTCGCAATACGGGCACTTCTTCACGCACCAGGGAAAATGGATGTATAGCGACAGCGGCGGCAGGGCCGCCAGGTTCAGCGCGCCCGGTTGCAGGTACTTCAGCGCGCTGCCGGCCGCCGTGGCGATGCCGGGCTTGGTGGCCGCGGCCACCAGTTTGATCGGTATCATCGCAGCTTCTCGACCAGTGCGCGCAGGGCCTGGCCGCGGTGCGAGAGCGCGTTCTTTTCTTCCGCGCTCAGCTCGGCGGCGCACTTACCCAGGGCCGGCAACCAAAAGTGCGGGTCGTAGCCGAAGCCGCCCTGGCCGCGCGCCTCGGCCACGATTTCGCCGCACCAGCGGGCGTCGGCGATCACCGGCTGCGGATCGTCGGCATGGCGCACATACACCAGCACGCAATAGTAATAGGCCGACTTGTCGGCGTGCGGCGCCAGGTCGGCGATCAGCTTGGCGCTATTGCGCGCGTCCGACTTCGGCTCGCCCGCATAACGGGCCGAATACACGCCGGGGGCGCCGACTAGCGCGTTGACGCAGACGCCGGAATCGTCGGCCAGGGCCGGCAAGCCGGTCAGGCGCGCCGCGTGGCGCGCCTTCTCGAGCGCGTTTTCCACGAAGGTGGCGAAAGGCTCGTCCGCCTCCGGCACGCCGAGTTCGCCCTGCGCGCGCACGCGCAAGCCGATCGTCGAGAGCAGCTCGTTGAATTCCTTGAGCTTGCCGGGGTTGTTTGATGCGAGTATCAGATCTTGGGTCATGGCGCCGTCAAGCTTGCGCCGTTAGGCCGAGCGCGTCTTTTTGCATGCGGATCAGGTCGGCGATCCCGCCCTGCGCCAGGTCGAGCAGGCGGTTCATGCCGGCGCGGTCGAAGGCGGCGCCTTCGGCCGTGCCCTGCACTTCGATGAAGTGGCCGGCCTCCGTCATGACGACGTTCATGTCGGTGTCGCAGCCCGAATCTTCCACGTAGTCCAGGTCCAGCACCGGCATGCCCCGGTAGACGCCGACCGAGATCGCGGCGACGAAGCTTTTGACGGGCACGGCGGCGAGCGCGCCGCGCGCCACCAGTTGCGCGAAGGCGTCGTGGGCCGCCACCATGGCGCCCGTGATGGAGGCGGTGCGGGTGCCGCCGTCGGCCTGGATCACGTCGCAGTCGAGGTGCAAGGTGCGCTCGCCGAAGGCTTGCAGGTCGAAGGCGGCGCGCAGCGAACGGCCGATCAGGCGCTGGATTTCCTGCGTGCGGCCGGACTGCTTGCCGCGCGCCGCCTCGCGGTCCATGCGCGTGTGGGTCGAGCGCGGCAGCATGCCGTATTCGGCCGTCAACCAGCCCTGCCCCTTGCCCTTCAGGAAACCGGGCACCTTGTCTTCGATGCTGGCGGTGCAGATCACCTTGGTGTCCCCGCATTCGATCAGCACCGAACCTTCGGCGTGCTTGGTGTAGTGGCGGGTCAGGCGGATGGCGCGCAGCGCATCGACGGCGCGGCCGCTGGGACGTGTTTCAAATGACATGGCTTTCCTATTTCAATATCTGGGAGGATTTTTCAATCGCGCCGCGAATTTCGGCGATGGCCTTTTCAATGGCGTCGTCGTCGAAAGCGTCGTCGTCGTGTACGTGCTCGAGCAAGTCCGGCCCCGGCATGCCCATGATGGTCGAACTGACCACATTCTGCGGCAGCGCTTCGGTCGAGATCATCGTGCTCAAGTAGCCGGTGGCGCTGTTGCTGCCACTGCCGACGGCGCCGCCCTGCCACATGATGGCCAGCGCCGTCGCATTGTCGGCGTGCTGGCCGCCGATGGCCAACGCGTCGCGCAGCATGTCGGGCACGGCGCGCACGATGGTCTGGTTTTGCAGGCGCCGCGCCAGATCGTCATCCTCGAGCATGGCCCACAGGCCGTCCGAGCATAATAACATCACGTCGCCGGGCAGCAGGCTGGCGCGCTGCGACAATTCGATCTTCGGCGCCGCCGACGCGCCCAGGCAATTGTACAATTTGTTGCGATCGGGGTGGGTGGCGCGCTCCTCCGGCCCGATCAAGCCCTTCGATATCAAGGTCTCGACGTGCGAGTGGTCGCGCGTGCGCGCCAGGATGTGGCCGCCGCGCATCCAGTACAGGCGCGAATCGCCGCAGTGGGCCCAGCTTGCCGTGTTGTGCTGAATCAGGCAGGCGACGACGGTGGTGCGCGGCGTCTCCGGGAAGTCGTGGGCGACGCGGTAGCGGTGGATTTCCTGGTGCGCCGCCAGCAAGCTCTCTTCCAGGAAGCGCTCGGGCTTCTTGACGTAGGGCGTGGCGTGCTGCTGGAAGCGCTGCGAGATCACTTGCATGGTCAGCTGGGCGGCGATTTCGCCGTGCAGGTGGCCACCCATGCCGTCAGTCAACACCAACAACAGGGCGTCGCGCGTGAAGCTGTAACCCATGCGATCCTGGTTGACCTTGCGACCGCCGATATGGCTTTCCTGATAGACGGAGAATTGCATGTGGGACTCCCTGGTATTAATGGGGCAGAATGGGTCAGGACGGATGGCTCAGGACTGCTGATGCTTCAGGACTGCTGGGTGTTCGCCGCGGCCGCGCTCTTCTTGCGCCCGATCCCCTTGAAAATCACGGTCAGGCCGCGCCACTGGCCGGACAGGCGTTCGAGGGCGCCGGGCGGGGGCGGCGGCGCGGGCTGCTCGAGCAGCACTTTTTGCAGCGCGAACAGACTTTGCGGACGGGCCAGGGGGTCGAGCATCAGGCACCAGCACACCAGACGCAATAGTTCCGGCGAATACACGCCTTCCAGGCGCGCGAAATGACCGGGCATCTTGTCATCGGCGCGGCGCTGGTCGGCCGGCTGCGGCGGCGAACCGACCATGCAGGCGAACATCGAGGCGCCCACGCTATAGATGTCGGACCAGGGGCCCAGGCCGCCCGTCTTGGTGTACAGCTCAGGCGGCGCGAAGCCGGGCGTGTACATCGGCGTCAGCTTGGGCACGTCGGCGTTGAAGCTTTGCCGGGCCGCGCCGAAGTCGAGCACGATGGGAGTGCCGTCGGTGCGCAGGTAGATATTGGCCGGCTTCAAGTCCAGGTGCAGCAGCTTGTTGGTGTGCACCTCGCGCATGCCGTTCAACACTTGCACGAAGATGTGGCGGATGAAGGCTTCGCTGATCTTCCGGCTCTTGGTGCGCTGATCGATGATGTAATCCTGCAGCGAGTGGCCCGATTCATAGGCCATCACCATGTAGACCGTCTCGTTGGCCCGAAAGAAATTGAGCACGCGCACCACGTTGGTGTGCGAAATGCGGGCCAGGGCCCGGCCTTCCTCGAAAAAGCACTTCAAGCCGATGCGGAAGACGGGCAGATTGACCGTTGAAATCGCGGGCGTCAATTCGCCCGGCTGCCGCAGCGCCAGTGAGCTGGGCAGGTACTCTTTGATCGCCACCGCGTTGCCGTCGGCATCGTCGGCCAGATAAACAATACTGAACCCGCCGGACGCAATTTTCTTTACAATGCGGTATCCGGCAATTTCCAGTCCATCGGGCAGTGGGGCGTTATTTTGTGCAGCCATAGATCTCCTTGCCTCGACCTGTGTGATTGTGTGGAGAAATCACAGTTTTGTAAAGATAAAATCGGGGACTCCATTGAGCATTTCCAGCATGACAGGCTACGCGGTTGCCACCAGCGAGAGCGCTGCAGGCACCTTGACCATTGAAATCAAGAGCGTCAATTCGCGCTTTCTCGATTTGCAATTCCGCATCAACGACGATTTGCGGGCGCTGGAACCGGATTTGCGCGCCGCCGTCATGGCCGCCATCACGCGTGGCAAGGTCGAGGTAAGGCTGAGCTTTGGACGCAAGGCGGCCGGCGCCGGCACCCAGGCCCTGAATCTCGATCTGCTGGCCGACCTGGCCCGCATGCAAGCCGAAGTGGGCCTGCACTTCGCGGTGGCGACACCGATGTCGGTGGCCGAACTGCTGCGCTGGCCCGGCGTCGTCGAAGAGGCGCAAGTGGGCCAGGAATCGCTCCAGGCCGACGTCGGCCGGCTCGGCACGCGCACCGTCGGCGCCTTCGTCGAGAGCCGCCAGCGCGAGGGCGCCGCCCTGGAAGCGATGCTGATCACCCGCATCGAGGCCATGGAAGTGATCGTCAAGCGCATCACGCCCCTGATCCCGCAAGTGGTGGCGGCCTTCCAGCAAAAAGCCATCGAACGCATGCAGGACGCGCTGGGCCTGGCCTGCCAGGGCTCGAACGCGGCCGTGTCGCGCCAGGACGCGATGGAGCGCATCCGCCAGGAAGTCATCCTGTACGGCATACGCATCGACGTTTCGGAAGAACTCTCGCGCCTGTCGGCGCACCTGGGCGAAACCCGCCACATCCTGAAAAAGGGCGGCCAGGTCGGCAAGCGCCTCGACTTCATGATGCAGGAATTGAACCGCGAAGCCAACACCCTGGGCGCCAAGGCGTCCGTCAAGGAATTGGCCGACGCTTCGATGGACTTGAAGCTGCTCATCGAGCAGATGCGCGAACAGGTGCAAAACCTGGAATAGGCGACGGCGGCCCGGGCCGCCCATCGTGGCGCGGGCGCCAGCCCGCCGCGCACGCCTTCCCCGTCGAGCGCGCCACGGTCCGGCCAGGCGTCGATGTTCGGGAAAAAATCGCGATAAAGTCATCCTTGTATTTTAAATGAATTGTTGCTTTTTCGCAACATCATTCTTTGCGCCGGCATGGGCGCGGCGCAATCCATCCGCGCTTTGCCCGTGCCACTGGCATTGCCAGCCCTGTGCAAAGCTTTTTGAAAAAATCTTTGACACCTTGCGTTTTTCTGCCATAATCCAACCTACCAACTGATAGGTAAGTAAATTAACCAAGAAAACGCCATGACGACACTACAAGAACTCTCCCCCTCGGCTCGGCGCATCGCGGACGCGGCGCAAGTGTTGGTTCAGCAGGTGGGTTACAACGGGTTCTCGTTTGAGCACATTTCCAAATTGGTCGGCATGCGAAAAGCCAGCATTCATCACCACTTTGCTTCCAAAGTGGATTTGGGCGTGACAGTGGCTCAGCGTTACACCCACCAATTCAACGATGCCTTGCGGCATATCCTTACGTCGGTGAAACTGGCGCCGCAACGGCTGCAAGCCTACGCGGATCTATTCGAAACGACATTCCTGAATGACCACCACCTTTGCGTTTGCGGCATGTTGGGTGCGGAATCGAATTCGCTGGACGCCGCGGTGAACCAGGAAGTACGGCATTTCTTCCAGCTCAATTTGGCATGGATCACGGATGTGATCGAAGAGGGCTTGGCAAGCGGCAGCTTGAAGAGCCCGCACAGCGCCCTGGTGTTGGCGGAAACCTTGCTGTCGCTGCTGGAAGGGGCCATGCTGGTCGGGCGCAGCATGAGCGCCCCCCTGGGACCACGGCGGATAGGTGATGTATTCCTTTCCAGTTTGATTGTGTAGTTTTTTTAATCGCACAGCCTACCTTTTAGAAGGATGGCAATGCAAGAGAAGGTGCGCGAAATGGTTCGCGCATCTATTTCGGGGTATCGAAACGCCATTGCGGCAAAGGAGTTTTACATGAGCACAGGTAACAAACAAAAGCGCGTTTTATTGATCATGTCGTCGGTGGACGAAATGGGTATCAGCGGCAAACACACAGGCACTTGGTTCACCGAGTTGGCGGCGCCCTACTACATCTTGACCGAGGCCGGCTATGAAGTGGTGCTGGCTTCGCCAAACGGTGGCGCAGCCCCGATTGACTGGTTGAGCATGAAAGCGCCGTTCACTACCGAATACACCCGACGCTTCATGGCGGACGAGGTGGCGCAACACGCCGTCAAAGCCACCCGCAAATTGCGCAACGTCGACTACGACACCTTCGACGCGGTCTTTTTCCCGGGCGGTTATGGTTTGCTGTGGGATTTGGCCCACGACTCACACGTAATCAAATTGATCCGGGATTTTTACACCAGCCAGCGCCCCATCGCGATGGTGTGCCATGCCCCCGCCATTTTGCGCGACGTGAAACTGCCCAACGGCGAGTATTTGGTGAAGGGCGTCAATTTGACCGGCTTCAAGAATGACGAAGACAGCGAAATCGAGTTGCTTAAACACCTATTGTTCTCCTTGGAAGACGAGCTCAAAGGCCGCGGCGCAAAGTACCAGAGCAAAACCAACTGGGAAGCCAACGTGGTGGTCGATGGCGCTTTGATGACTGGGCAAAGCCCCGCCTCGGCGCCTCCCCTGGCTGAAGCTTTGGCCTTGCGGCTCCAAGGCTGATCGAAAAATTTTGACCCGTCCGGTGCGACGACTGAAAAGCGTGCCGAGCGGATCAAACAGGGCATCTCTATCGTCACAAGCTACCATACGGCCGCCGATGCCCGCTCAAAGGAGAGCAAGCCATGCAAGTGAAAACAATTCTGATTTGGCCTCTCCAATCACGAAGCACCTGGACACATGAGCTTGACCCGCGCCCCCAAGGCGGCAGTTATTGAAACCGCAAAGGACACTATGATGAACACTTCTTTCCGCGCCCCGCCAGATGCCGCGATCGTCGTCGGCGCCGGTCTGGCTGGCCTGCTGAGTGCATACTTGTTGGAACAACAGGGGCAATCGGTGCTATTGATGGAGTCGCGCGACCGCATCGGGGGCCGCGTGCTCAGCGCTGCGGCCCACACCGGCACACCCTTTGTCGATCTGGGTCCCAGTTGGCTATGGCCCGGGATGAATGAACGACTCAGCCACTGGACCACCACGCTGGGTCTGAAGCTCTTCCCGCAACACCAAAGCGGCGCGGCCATCATGGAAATGCAGAACCACAATGTGCGGCGCCACGCATCGACGTACACCCAGGAACCCCCATCCCTGCGCTGGGAAGGGGGCGCGGTGGCGCTCTTGAACGCGCTGATGGCGCGACTGGAACGCACCCAGTTGTTGCTCAACGCACAGGTCACACTGATACGCCACGC
>DMYQ01000073.1 GCA_003482555.1 Janthinobacterium sp.
TTAGGCTTTTCAGTTCCCTTTTTTCAGTCCCTTTGTTGTCGCCGCCACCGAATCGAGCACGCAGCCAGCTGTCGCCGGCTCGTCTTGAACGGGACCGTTGAACGGGGCCGGCCCCACGTGGGCGCGCCAGCGTCAGCCCGCGCGCCCAGCCCACGCATCAGGCGAATTTGCTGAAGTCCGGCTTGCGCTTTTCAAAGAAGGCGGTGAAGGCTTCCTTGGCTTCCGGCGCGAGCAGCATCGCGCCAAACAATTTGTTTTCCACCGCCATCGTGTCGACGATGGGAGTGGCGCGGCTAGCCTTCATCAATTGCTTGGTGGCGCGGATGGAGGCGGCCGGCAGGGCCACCAGCTTGGCGGCCTGGCGCGTCGCGTAGGGTATCAACTCGTCGAGCGGCAAGACCTTGGACACCAAGCCCATTTGCAAGGCTTCCTGCGCCAGGAAGGCTTCGCCCAGCATCAGCTTTTCAGCCGCGCGCGGGTAGCCGGCCAGTTGCGTGAACAAGAGGCTGGACGCGAATTCCGGGCACAGGCCCAGTTGCACGAAAGGCATGGAGAACTTGGCATTGTCGGCCGCATAGACCAGGTCGCAATGCATCAGCAGCGTGGTGCCGATGCCAACGGCGGCGCCGGACACGGCCGCCACCACCGGTTTGCTGGCGCCGCTCAGGGCGCGCATGAAGCGGAACACGGGGCGCTCTTCGATGGCTTCGTCGGCGCCAGGTCGGGCCGTCTTCATGAAGTCTTCCAGGTCGTTGCCGGCAGTGAAAATTTCCGGCAAGCCGATGATCAGGATGGCGCGCACGGAGGCGTCCACTTCGCCGTCGTTGAGGGCGTCGGCCATGGCTTGATACATGACCGCGGTGATCGCGTTCTTGCGTTCCGGACGGTTGAATTGCATCGTCAAAATGCCGTCGGCCTTGCTGCACAAAATATCCATCTCGTCTCCAAATGTAAATAAGGGCGCTCAGGAGTTCCTGTCGCGCCCTTCGTATTGATCTTAGTGCAAGCTTACACGCTTTCGAAGATTCCGGCGGCGCCCATGCCGGCGCCCACGCACATCGTGACCATGCCGTATTTCAGCTTGTTGCGACGCATCGCGTGGATCGTCGTCGCGGCGCGGATGGCGCCGGTCGCGCCCAGCGGGTGGCCGAGGGCGATGGCGCCGCCCATCGGGTTCACTTTCGATGGGTCCAGGCCCAGGTCGCCGATCACGGCCAGCGCTTGCGCGGCGAAGGCTTCGTTCAATTCGATCCAGTCGAGTTGGTCCTGGGTGATGCCGGCCGCCTTGCAAGCGGCGGGAATGGCGAACTTGGGACCGATGCCCATGATTTCCGGCGGCACGCCGCGCACCGCGAAGGCGGAGAATTTCGCCAGCGGGGTCAGGTTGTGCTCGCGCAGGAATTTTTCGCTGACGATCAAGAGCGCGCCGGCGCCATCCGACATCTGCGAGCTGTTGGCGGCCGTGACAGTGCCCTTGGCGGCGAAGACCGGACGCAGTTTACCCAGCGATTCGACGGTCGAATCGGCGCGCGCGCCTTCGTCGGTGTCGACCGTGCGGGTCGTGACGTCGATCTGGCCGGTGGCCAGGTTCGGCGTGCGGGTGATGATTTCGACGGGCGTGGTTTCATCCTTGAAGAAACCGGCTTGCTGGGCGGCGATGGCGCGGCGGTGCGATTCGACGGCGAAAGTGTCTTGCGCTTCGCGCGAGATTTTCCACTGGGTCGCCACTTTTTCCGCGGTCAGGCCCATGCCGTAAGCCATGCCGATGTTTTCGTCGGTGAACATGTTCAAGTTCATCGATGGGTGATGGCCCATCATCGGTACCATCGACATCGATTCGATGCCGCCGGCGATCATGGCGTCGCACTCGCCGACGCGGATGCGGTCGGCCGCCATGGCGATGGCGGTGATGCCCGATGCGCAATAACGGTTGACGGTGACGCCGCCTATGGTCTTCGGCAAGCCGGCCAGCAACACCGCGTTACGCGCGATGTTGAAGCCCTGCTCCGCTTCCGGGAACGAGCAGCCGATGATGGCGTCCGTGATCAAGGAAGGGTCCAGGCCGGGCGCCTGCGCCATGGCCGATTGCAGCACGCGCACCAGCAAGTCGTCCGGGCGGGTGTTCTTGAACATGCCGCGCGGCGCCTTGCCGATCGGGGTGCGGGTTGCGGAGACGATGTATGCGTCTTGAAGTTGTTTGCTCATTATGTTCTTTCAGAAATTTTTGATCGATTCAGTGGATCGGGAAACCGTCAGCGCTTTTCGGACAAATACCAGTCGACCTGCATCTGCGCGGCCAGGGTGCCGGCGGCGTCGAAGATGTCGACTTCCACCGGGAAAGCCACCTTGCCGTCCGCCTTCAGAGTCGCCTTCAGCGCGGCCAGGTCGCCCGGCACGCGGCCGACGGCGCGGGTGGCGCCCTTGGCTACTTTCTGGTACTGGATGCGCGACTCCTTGGCGACCGGGCGCAAGCCCAGGATCAGGTCGGCAAAGCCGCCCGCCATGGCCGCGCCGGAAGCCGTTTCGGCCAGGGTGAACAGGGCGCCGGCGTGCTGCGTGCCGAGGTGATTGTTCAGCTTCGGGTCTTCCGGCAGCGACACCTTGGAGGTGCCGGCGCCAATCTCGTCGATCCGGATGCCCAGCAGGCGCACGAAGGGCAAGGTATCCATCATTTGTTGCTTGATACGGTCATACACCATGCTCGGCCTCACGCGCAGTACTACTTTAAATGCCAGGGACAGGATCGACATGATCCGCTTAGTTGCGTACCGGCTTACCGGTCTGCATCATGCCCATGATGCGTTCCTGGGTTTTTGGATTGCTCAGCAGTTCCAGGAAAGCCTTGCGTTCCATGTCCAGGAACCACTGTTCGTTCACCAGGCTGCCCTGATCCACGTTGCCACCAGAAACGATCTCGGCGATCATCTCGCCCAGCTTGAAGTCGTGCGCGGAAATGAAGCCGCCGTCGCGCATGTTCACCAGTTGCGCCTTGATGGTGCCCCAGCCGTAACGGCCGGTGACCGGCACCAAAGTTGGCAGCGGCGGACGGAAGCCGGCGTCGAACATGGCGCGCGCTTCCACCTTGGCGACGTGCAGCAGCTCGTATGGATTGAAGACGATCACGTCGGAAGCCGACAGATAACCCATCTTTTTCGCTTCCAGCGCCGATTTCGACACATTCGCGGTGGCCGCGTTGCTGAAGCCAGCCTTCAGGAATTGCAGGATGTCATTGCCTTGCGCTTCACGGGCGGCGCGTACTGCCGCTTCCTTCAAACCGCCGCCGGCCGGGATCAGGCCGACGCCCACTTCGACCAGGCCGATGTAGGATTCGATCGAGGCCACGCGCTTCGACGCGTGCAGCGCCATTTCGCAACCGCCGCCCAGGGCCAGACCGGCGACGGCCGCCACCACCGGCACGGTCGAGTATTTCATCGCCATGAAAGTGTCTTGCAGCAGCTTGATGCCCGGCTCCATGGCCTTGGCGCCGCCCTGCATGAACAGCGGCAGGGCCGACTGCAAGTCGGCGCCGGCCGAGAAGGCGCCGCCGTCGGCCGCGTCGGCGTTCCAGATCACCAGACCCTTGAAATTCTTTTCCGCTTCGGCCAGGCCCATCTTCAAGCCATTGATGACGCCTTCGCCGATCACGTGCATCTTGGTTTTCAGCGAGATCACCAGCACCTCGTCGCCCGAGTGCCAGAGGCGCACGGATTCGTCTTCGAAGACGGTGGTGCCGAAGGTCTTGCCGTCGGCTACGCCGCTGCCGAACACCGGCGCGCGGAATTGCTGGCGCTCGTACACGGGCAGGGTCGAACGCGGCACATAGCTGTTCGACACGGCCGAGTAAGAACCTTCCGGCGTGTGCACGCCTTTTTCAGCGACCTGGCCTTCGAAGACCCAGGCTGGCAAGGGCGCGTCGCACAGGGCGGCGCCGGAGGCGATGTCTTCGTTGATCCAGGTGGCGATCTGGGTCCAGCCCGATGCCTGCCACGTTTCAAACGGGCCCACGTTCCAGCCGAAGCCCCAGCGCATGGCGAAATCGATGTCGCGCGCATTGTCGGCCACGGTGTCCAGATGGACGGCGATGTAGTGGAAAGCGTCGCGGAAGATCGCCCACAGGAATTGCGCCTGCGGGTTGGTCGATTCGCGCAGGGCCTTCATCTTCTTGACCGTATCCTTTTCTTTCAGGATGCGGGCTACGATGTCGGCCGCCTTGCCGCCGCCGGCGACGTAGGTGCCGGTGGCGAAGTCCAGACGCTGGATTTCTTTACCGACTTTTTTGTAGAAGCCGGCGCCCGACTTCTGGCCCAGCGCGCCCGCTTCGACCAGCTTGGCCAGCACGGCCGGGGTCTTGTAGACGGCGAAGAA
>DMYQ01000227.1:0-1093 GCA_003482555.1 Janthinobacterium sp.
GGGAATCACGTATTTTAGCGGATCGCCGCAGCTCCCAGAGCCTTTCCGTGGCAAATTGCACCACAGCACCACAACGGGTCCGCAATTTCAGGGGAGCAAGAGGCAAAATGTGCGAGAATGAGCAGACACTCGAACAGACAGCGCCAGGAGCACACCATGAATAGTACAAAAACCGTGCTCGTCGTCGACGACAGCCGCGTGTCGCGCCTGATGGAACGCCAATTCATCCTCAGCAAGTACCCGGACTGGGTCATCGAGGAAGCGGCCACCGGCGAAGAAGCGCTGGAAAAGGCGCCCAGCCTCAATCCCGCCCTCATCCTGATCGACGTGAACATGCCCGGCATGGGCGGGGTCGCCGCCGCCGAACGCCTGCGCGCGCTGTGCCCGGACGCCCACATTTCCCTGGTCACGGCCAACGTGCAAAACGCCACCCGCAACCGGGCCCAGGAAATGGGCATCGGCTTCATGGAAAAACCCGTCACGGAAGCCCGCATCCACCAACTGATCAGCGCGCTGGATCTGTAATGATGCTCAACCTCACCGAACTCGAACTCGACGCGTTGGTGGAAATCTTCAATATCGGGGTTGGCCACGCGGCCGCCGCGATGAGCGAAATCGTCAACGAAGAAGTCACCATGTCGGTACCCTCGATCAGCTTCCTGAACCGGGCCGAGGCGGCCGCCCTGCTGCGCAGCAAGGACGGCGAGCGCATCTGCGGCGTCAGCCAGCACTACCAGGGCGCCTTCGAGACCCAGGCCATCCTCATGTTCCCCGAGGATAAAAGCCTGGAAATCGTGCGCCTGATGGTGGGCGACGCCGTGCCGTTCCAGGAATTGACGGAGATGGAACAGGAAGCCATGAGCGAGATCGGCAACATCATCCTCAATTCCTGCGTCGGCACCCTGGCCAATCTCTTCAACCACGAACTGCACGGCTCCCTGCCCGTCTACCACCTCGGCACCAGCGAGGAAATCCTGGCCACGTCCGGCGGCCAGTCCGACGCCGTGGTGCTCATGCTGCACATCGACTTCATTCTCGAAAAACACCAGATCTACGGCTATGTCGCCTTCGTCCTGGACGGCTCGGCCCTGCA
>DMYQ01000227.1:1190-5436 GCA_003482555.1 Janthinobacterium sp.
TGTTGCTGGAGAGCGTACTGGGCGGCGTCAACCTCGGCATCGTCGTGCTCGACGCCGACCGCCGCGTGCGCCTGTGGAACCAGTGGATGGCCCGCCACTCCGCCCTGCGCGCCGAAGACGTGCTGGGGCGTGACTTTTTCACCATCTTTCCCGACCTGCGCAACAAACGGGTCGATTCGGCCATCAGCCAGGCCCTGCGCGACAACTTTCCCTCGCTGCTGTCGCAAACCCTGAACAAATCGCCGTTCGAGCTCTTCCTGGATGCGCCCGCGCGCGAGCGGCGCATGCAGCAAGCCGTGGCCGTGACCCCGATCGCCGTCGGCGGCGGGGCGCGCCATTGCCTGATCCAGATCAGCGACGTGAGCAGCGCGGTCGGACGCGAAAAGCTGCTGCGCGAGCAAGCCCTGGTGCTGCGCTCGCAAACCTTTTCCGACGGCTTGACCGGCATCGCCAACCGGCGCCACTTCGACGTCGCCATGGAAAAGGAATTGCGGCGCGCCAAGCGCAACAGCGCCACCCTGTCCCTCTTGATGATCGACATCGATTGTTTTAAGACATATAACGACCACTACGGCCACCAGCGCGGCGACGACTGCCTGATCCGCGTGGCGTCGGCCCTGGCCGCCATGCTGCAGCGCCCGGCCGACTTGCTGGCGCGCTACGGCGGCGAGGAATTCGCCGTCATCCTGCCCGACAGCGACGCCGCCCAGGCCATGGAAATGGGGGAAGCCATGCGCGCCACGATCAGCGAACTGGAGATCCCCCACCTGCAGTCCGTGGGCGAGCCGCATATCACCGTCAGCATCGGCATCGCCACCCAGAACCTGTCGGCGCCGGTCGAAGTGCCGGTCTTGATCGGCGCCGCCGACCGCGCCCTGTACGCGGCCAAGCGGGCCGGCCGCAACCGGGTCATGGCGCAAGACCCGCTCTAGGCGAATGCCGCGCCCCCTCGCCCCGGGCATTGGGGACGAGCGACGCCGGGGCCGCCCCGATACCTATCGGACCGACGCGTCGCGCACGCTCATCATCGCATGACAACATCGCGTGTCATTGAAGGTGCTTGTCCATGTGCTTGATTAAAAAATCCACATAGCGCTCGGGCTGTTCGACATCGGGGAAATGTCCGCAGTCCTCAAACTTTAAAATTTCCGCGTGTTCCACGCAATCAAGCAATGAATGGGCGTCGGTCTCGCGGTGCGATCTATCCACGCAACCCCACACCATTGCGCAAGGAGTATTCAGCAGTTTTAAGGATACAGCGGATTCCCGATTCAGACCTTGAACCACCCCGGCCAAGCAAAAACACGCCCCCTTGGGACGCGCCGCACCTCCAGGACGATGAAAACGCATCCGGTCCGCATTTCTTGGGAGCGCATACCGATACCATGAATCGATCGCCTTTTTTTCAAAAATCCACGACGTCAACTGTCCCAGGACGGGAATTTTCAATGGCCATGGCAGCACTCGTTTCGTCCAAGCATGCATTGCGGTCAAGGAGGGTGTTTGCGAAAGGAATAGACTGGCGATGCGTTCCGGCGCTATCTGGGCCGCGCGAACGGCATAAAACCCATTTGCGCAACTAAATGCCAATGTCGCCTTGCGTATCTTCAAAGCATCAAGCACATCCATCACCGCGCGGGCGCCTTCATCCAGGCTGTGCGCATAAGAATAAGCGGGTAGGGACAAGCCGAAACCAGGCATGTCGAAACAAACAACCCGGTATTCGTCTGCCAGCAATTTGCTCAGGTGTTCATAATGCTCGATGATATTTGGCCCATCTGGAACAAAGACGACGCACGGTTTAGTTGATCCTGAATCCATGGCGCGGATCGAGCCTGTTCCACTCTCGATAATTTTCATCGATGGCGCATTCTTCATCGATACCGAGCGATCTGACGCGGACCACCGAGTCAGCAATCCATCAATTAACGAACCAATCATGCAAACAAATTTTATGTTAATGATATTAAAAAATACACACCGTGGATTTTGCTTTTTGCGGACATTTCGCCATCCAATCCGGCCCCAATCGGCATTCCTAAAATCGATTATACCGTATCGGCATACCCGCCTCATCGCCAAAACTGGAGGTTGCCGGCGCGCATACTCTCACTTAAGGATGTGGGGAATATCTTGTGCCATGAGCCCGATTTCTCCCTCGACGCCACGGGCTAGACCGATGTCACCCGACTAGCCACACTCATCTATGGCTAGAGAACACAGTCCAGGGAGCGCGAACCGCCGGAGCGGATCGCGCCGCCGCGTCAATGCGGCGCCGACCGGGACGGCCCCAGCGCCTTGGCGTTGAAGAACTGGTGTATGCCGCGCCGCAAATCGTCGACGTGTTCGAATTCCAGATAAGTCACGTCGGACATATCCTCGAGCTCGCGCAGCAGGGTGGTCTTGATGGGCGCGTGCTTCCACACCAGGAACAGGATGGGCGCGTTATTGCCCTTGAAGATGTGATACCCCAGCTCGAAGGCGCTGCTCTCGCTCATGCCGACGCGGATATTGATGAACACCTCGGCCTGGGCCAGCAGCCCCAGTCGGTGGCGGCGGAAGTTTTGCGGCGTGAACGGCTGCCCGCTCTCGCGCTCGAAGGACTTCTTGAACGTGACCGCGCTTTCGGCCTGAATCCCGGTCAGGTAATTGAAGGTGTAGGGCGCGCCGTTGGCGCTGTCGATCACTTGCAGGATCTCGGCGATCATGCGCTGCTGCTCCTGGTCCGACTCGGTGAAGGGCTGGCGGATGAAGACCCGGACCGGCTTGGCGCCCAGATTCGGCTCGCCGCGCCGCTGTCCGCGCCGGTCCGGCACGACGATCGCGGCCGCGTCCAGGTCGACAGCCTTGGGCTCGAGCCGGCCGACCGAGCCTTGCCGCAGATCGTCGCCGTTCGCCGCCGGCCGGTGCTGCTCCTGCAGCGAATACAGATCGAAGCTGTCGATGTGGCGCACCGCCTCGACGGCCGCATCGGCACCGGCGATGGTGCTGTAGAAGGCGGCGCCCGCCTTCAGCGTCGCCACCCGGATCGGGCGCGAAGCCATGATGGCGCTGCGCTTCTCGTCCACCGTCAGTATCACCATGGCGATGTTCTTGGCCGCCAGCTGTTCCAGGATTTCCGCGTCCTCCATGGTGGCGGCTGGAATTTCGGCGGCGTTGATGATGGCCGCCGTGACGGAGCTGGCGCAAATGGTGAAGCCCTGGCCGTGCAACTGGCGCGCCACCGCCACCGCGCGCGCCTGATCGCTGCGCTTGACGCGCATGAACACGCGCCCCGCGCGCGGCAGCACGATGCCGGCCGCCAGTTGCGATTTATAGTAGGCTTCGCCGAAGGTCTTGCCGACCCCCATGACTTCGCCGGTCGACTTCATTTCCGGCCCCAGCAGGGTGTCGACGCCGGGGAATTTCCCGAACGGGAAAACGGCTTCCTTGACGTTGAAATAGCGCGGCTCCACCTCGGCGACTATACCCTGCGCCTCGAGCGACTGGCCGGCCATGCAGCGCGCCGCGATCTTCGCCAGCGGCAGCCCGGTCGCCTTCGACACGAAAGGCACGGTGCGCGAGGCGCGCGGGTTCACTTCCAGCACGAAGATCACGTCCTGCATGCGGCCGTCGACCTTGTTCTGCTGGATGGCGAACTGCACGTTCATCAGCCCCACCACGTTCAAACCCTTGGCCATCAGCGCGGTCTGGCGCTTCAATTCGCGGATGGTCTCGGCCGACAGCGAATACGGCGGCAGCGAGCAGGCCGAATCGCCCGAATGGACGCCGGCCTGTTCGACGTGCTCCATGACGCCGCCGATGAAGGTCTGGTGGCCGTCCGACAGGCAGTCGACGTCGACTTCGATGGCGTCGTTCAGGAAGCGGTCCAGCAGCACCGGCGAATCGTGCGAGACGTTGACGGCCTCGCGCATGTAGCGCTCCAGGTCGAGCGGCTCTTCGACGATTTCCATGGCCCGCCCGCCCAGCACATAGGATGGGCGCACCACCAGCGGATAGCCGATTTCCAGCGCCAGCCGGCGCGCCTCGTCCTCGGTGCGGGCGGTGCGGTTGGGCGGCTGGCGCAGGCCCAGGGTGTGCAGCAGTTTCTGGAAACGCTCGCGGTCTTCGGCGGCGTCTATCATGTCGGGCGAGGTGCCGATGATGGGCACGCCGGCCGCCGCCAGCGCCAGCGCCAGCTTCAGCGGAGTCTGGCCGCCGTACTGGACGATGACGCCGACCGGCTTTTCCAGGGCCACGATTTCCA
>DMYQ01000224.1 GCA_003482555.1 Janthinobacterium sp.
ATGCTGGAAGTGAAGATCGCGGAAGTCTCCAAGTCCCTGCTCGACCAGTTGCAAACCAGCGCCACCCTGCGCAACGCGTCCGGCAGCTGGGCCACCAGCCTGCTGTCGAATTTCATCACCGGAACCTTGAGCGGCGGCCTGACGGCCCTCAAGTCGAACGGCAACAGCCTCGGCCTGGCCGCTGAAAAACAGGAAGGCCTGGTGCGCATCCTGGCCGAGCCGACCGTGATGGCGATCAGCGGCCAGGAAGGCAGCTTTCTGGCCGGTGGCAAGATCATGATTCCGGTGGCCCAGGATAACGGCAAGATCACCCTGGAGGAAAAGGAATTCGGCGTCGGCCTGCGCTTTACGCCGACGGTGCTGGCGGGCGGGCGCATCAATCTGAAGGTGGCGCCGGAAGTGTCCGACCTGTCGCGCGACGGCGTCGGCATCAGCGCCACCGGCTTTACCGGCACCGCCATCCTGCCCCTGATCACGACCCGGCGCGCCTCGACGACGGTGCAGCTGTATGACGGCCAGAGTTATGCGATCGGCGGTCTGATCAAGAATAACCGGGTCACCAACATCAAGGGCTTGCCGGTGCTGGGCGAATTGCCGGTGCTGGGCGCGCTGTTTCGCAGCACCGACTTCCAGGAAGACCGCACCGAGCTGTTGTTTGTCGTCACGGCGCACCTGGTCAAGCCGCTGCCGTCCAACTATGCCTTGCCGACCGACCTGGCGACCAAGCCGGGACGGGGCGAATTGTTCCTGGGCGGCCGCATGGAAGGCGGCGCCCCGCCCGCGCCCGCGCCCGCACCTGCGGCGCCCGCCACCTCGGACGCCGCGCGCGGCTTTGAATTGAAGTAAGCACCGGAGGCATCATGAACCCGTATTCCCTTGCATATTCGCTTGCATATTCTCTGCTCAGGCGCGCGGCCATGCCGGCCCTGGCCGGCCTGCTGGCCGCCTGCGCCCCGACCACGCCGCGCCTGGACGCGGCCTTCGGCGACACGGTACGGGTCGCCCTGGCCAGCCAGATCATGCATCCGGGCGCCAGCGCCAATACCGACCCGGTCGTCGGCATCGACGGCGCCAGCGCGCTCAAGGGCTTGCAAGGCTATCAAAAATCCTTCGCCGAGCCGGCCGTCCAGTCGAACACCTTCATGATCGGGGTCAACGGTGGAAAATAGGCCATCCGCGCCGCTGCCGCGCGGGCGCGGGCGCGCGCGCGGCGCGGTGGTCGTCGTGTTCGCCTTGCTGCTGGTGGTGCTGCTGGGCTTTGTCGGCATGGCGCTCGACCTGGGGCGGCTCTACAACCGCAAGGCGGAACTGCAAAACGTGGCCGACGCCGCCGCGCTGGCGGCGGCGCGCGAATTGAACGGCAGCGCGAGCGGCATAAGCAAGGCGCTGGCACAGGCCATGAGCACGGCCAATACCTTTCATTATCAGTACGGCATGCAAAACGTGAGCTGGAGCGATGCCGCCATCAGCTTCAGCAATCAGGCCGCCGGGCCGTGGAGCGATGCCGGGAGCGCGGCCAACGATGTCTTGTTCGCCAAGGTCGACACGCGCGCCCTGGGCGACTACGGCACGGTCAGCACTTTTTTCATGCAGGCGCTGTCGTCCGCGCTGGCGACACCGAAGACCTATGGCCTCGCCGTGGCCGGCCGCTCGGCGATGAAGGTGACGCCGCTGGCCATTTGCGCAATGTCGCCCCTGCCTGCCGCCGCTCGCATCAATACAGGGCCGCCGGTGAAAAGCGAACTGGTGGAATACGGTTTCCGGCGTGGCGTCGCCTACGACTTGATGAACTTGAATCCGAACGGTTCCACGGCGGAAAATTTCGTCGTCGATCCGCTCGACGCGCCGGGCGCCGCCGGCCCCCTGTCAAACACGGACTGGAGCGTGGCGGCGCCCTTCGTCTGCGCCGGCGCCATGCCGATGACGCATATCAAGAACGTCACGCTCACCGTGCGGCGGCCTTTCCCGCTGGCTTCCCTGTTCAATCAGCTCAATTCGCGCTTCGGCGCCGTCGCGGCCTGCAATGTCTCCTCGGCGCCGCCCGACGCCAACGTCAAGGCTTACGTCTTTGGCAGCGCCATCGGCTGGATGGCGGCCGCGCCGGGCGGCCAGAGCGCGCTGTCGACGGCCGCCAATCCCCTGCGCACGATCGCCGACCTGGGCCCGGTGCCGGCGCCGACGGGCATCACGCCGGCCCAGTACGGCCCGCTCTGGGCCTACGCCAGCGCGGTGCAGTACGCGGCCACGGAACCGCCGGCCGGATATACGGCGTTCACGCCGGCCGACTGGTCGGTGCTGTATGCGCCCAACGCGCCGGCGGCCAACGCTTATCCGGCGACGACACCGTACGGCGCCGCCGGTGCTCCCAACCTGCAGGCGCCGGCGGCGGGCTTGCCGAAACTGGCGGGCCGGCGGGTCTTGAACCTGCCCCTGCTCGCTTGCCCGGTCGCGGCCGGCGGCGGCGTCAACGTGACGGCCACGGTGCTGGCGATCGGTAAATTCCTGCTGACCGTGCCGGCCACGGCCACCTCCGTCTACGCCGAATTCGGCGGCCTGGCGACGGAACAGGCGCTGGCGGGCCCGGTGGAGTTGTTTCAATGAAGGCGCGCGCCTGGGGCCGGCGTGTCCAGCGCGGCGTCGTCGCCGTGGAACTGGCCCTCCTGCTGCCGATCGCGCTGCTGCTGCTGCCCTACCTGCTGTTTTACGGGCGCGTCTTTTGGCACTACACGGCGGCGCAAAAAATCGCCCACGACACGGCCCGCTACCTGTCCTCGGTACCCGTGATCGAGATGAAAACGTCGGCGCGGGCGACGCACGCGGTGGCGGTGGCGCAGGCGATGGCGCAGGCCGCCCTGGCCGAACTGCGGCCCGGCACGGGCGCGTTTTCGCCGGCCGTCGGCATCAGCTGCAGCCCGCTCTGCAGTGGCGCATTCGTGCCCGCCACGGTCAGGGTCGAGGTGGATATCATCATCTACGACGATGTCTTCGGCGGGATAACGAGCGGGATCATCGGGGTGGACGGCTTGCCTTTGAGTGCAGTAGTGACGATGCCTTATGTCGGCAACTAAGCCTCCCCGCCCCCCGCACTCCACCCGGCAAAGCGGGGTGGTCGCGGTCGAATTCGCGTTGCTGGCGGTGATTTTTTTCAGCGTCATGTTTTGCATGCTGGAAGTGGGGCGCGCCATGTACCTGTGGAACACCCTGCAAGAGGTGACGCGCCGCGCCGCCCGCGCCGCCGCCGTGTCGGCCATCGGCGACCCCGGCTTGAGTCAGTCCGCCATCTTTGACGGAGCGGACGGCAAGCTGCCGATGGGAAGCCCGGTGACGGCGGCGAATATCCGCATCGATTACCTGTCGCTGGGCGCGGCCGACCTGACGCCGAGCTGGATACCGGCTGGCCTGTTGCCGGGCTGCGCGGCGCGCAATCGGATCAATTGCATCAACAACCCGAACGGCACCAGTTGCATCCGCTTCGTGCGCGCGCGCGTGTGCGCGCCTTCGGCCGATGCCGGCAGCGACACTTGCGACCCGCTCACCTTCACCCCCATCTTGCCGCTGATTTCCCTGCCGCTACCCTTGCCCGTGTCGACCACGGTGGCCAGGGCCGAGACCCTGGGTTACCGGCCCGGCGATGCGTTGTGCCCATGAATTCATTCAAGATAAAGGAAAGACGATGAAAGCGTTGATCATTACCCGCAACGGCGCACTGCACGCCGAGCTCGCGGCCCAGGGCGCGGCGCGCATGCCGGCGCTGCAGGTGGCGGCCAGCCGCAAGGGCTTGCGCGACGCCTTTGACCGCGTCCTGGCCGAGCCGCCCGAACTGGTCATCGTCGATGCCAGCGACGCCGAGGCGGCGGAAGCGGACCTGCTCGAGCGCCTGGCGCGCCACTATCCGGGCGCCGCCTTCCTGTTGCTCACGGGCGCCGACCAGCAAGACTTGCTGATGCGCGCGATGCGGGCCGGCATGCGCGAAGTGCTGCCGCTGCCGCTGGCGCCCAAGGCCCTGCACGAGGCGCTCGACCGGATCGATTTGCAGGCCGGCGTCAGCCAGACCCGCGACGGCAAGGTCCTGGCCTTCATTTCCTGCAAGGGCGGCAGCGGCGCCACCTTCCTCGCCACCAATTTCGGCTACGCCCTGGCCACGCTGGCCGAAAAGAAGGTCTTGCTGATCGATTTGCACGGCCAGTTCGGCGACGCCACCCTGTACGTGTCGGACCAGAAGCCGGCCATGACCCTGTCCGACGTCTGCGCCCAGATCGGGCGCGTCGACGGCGCCTTCCTCGACTCTTGCCTGGTGCACGTGTCGGGCAATTTCGGGGTGCTGGCGGCGGCCGACGATCCCCACCACGAGGTCGAGATGAAGGCCGAGCACATGGATGCCCTCTTGCGCGTGGCGCGCCTGCATTACGATTACATCGTGCTCGACATGGGGCGCCAGATCGACGCTGTTTCCCTGCGCGCGCTGGACGGCGCCGACGCCATCTACCCGGTGCTGCAACTGGCCTTGCCCGACATCCGCGACGGCCGCCGCCTGCTCGACATTTTCCGCTCGCTGGGCTACCCCGGCGAGCGCGTGCGCCTGATCGTGAACCGCTATGAAAAGGGCGGCAAGCTGCGGCTGTCCGACCTGGAGCAGGCGCTCGGCGCCCAGGTGGTGCACACGGTGCCCAACGATTATATTTCGGCCACCGATTCCGTCAACCAGGGCATCCCGGTGCTGCAACAGTCGCGCACGGGCGCGGTGGCGCGCAGCCTGGCCGAGCTGGTGGAACTGGTGACGGCGCGCCGCCTGTCCGAGAGTCGCGGATTGTTCGGCCGCCTGTTCGGGCGCGCCGACGCCGAAGTGTGAGCACGCTCCCGGCGCGGGAGCATAACCGGAGTACATCATGAGCTTACGTGAACGCTTGGCGGTGGCCGATGCGACAAGGCCGGCGAACGGCAACTTGAACGGACTGGCCAGCGCCGCCTATCAGGATTTGAAGAAGAGCATGCACCAGACCATCCTGGACCGCATCGACCTGGAACGCTTGAAGCGCCTGACCAGCGAGCAGTTCAAGCACGAGCTGGCGCTGCTGGTGCAGCGCGTCATCGAGGACGAGCGCATCGTGCTGAACCAGCATGAGCGGCACAGCCTGGTGCTCGACATCCAGCACGAAATGCTCGGCTTCGGCCCGCTCGAGCCGCTGCTGGCCGACCCCACCGTGTCCGACATCCTGGTCAATACCTGGTCCAAGGTCTACGTCGAGCGGGCCGGCCGCCTCGAACTGACCGACGTCACTTTCCACGACAACGCCCACCTGATGAAGATCATCGAAAAGATCGTATCGCGGGTCGGGCGCCGGGTCGACGAATCGAGCCCGATGGTGGATGCGCGCCTGCCGGACGGCTCGCGCGTGAACGCCATCATTCCGCCGCTGGCGGTGGATGGACCCATCCTGTCGATCCGGCGCTTTTCCGTGAACCCGCTCTCGATCGCCAATCTGCTCGATTACCGCAGCCTGACCCCGCCCATGGCGCAAGTGCTGCAGGCGCTCGGCCACGCCAAGGTCAACATCCTGATCTCGGGCGGCACCGGCAGCGGCAAGACCACCCTGCTCAATGTGCTGTCCGGCTTCATCCCGCCGTCCGAGCGCATCGTCACGATCGAGGACGCGGCCGAGCTGCAAATGCGTCAGCCGCACGTGGTGCGCCTGGAAACGCGACCGCCGAATATCGAGGGCAAGGGCGAGGTGACGCAGCGGGCCCTGGTGCGCAACGCGCTGCGCATGCGCCCCGACCGCATCATCCTGGGCGAGGTGCGCGGTGCCGAAGCGCTCGACATGCTGCAAGCGATGAACACGGGCCACGAGGGTTCACTGGCGACGATCCACTCGAACACGCCGCGCGACGCCCTGGCGCGGCTGGAAAACATGGTCGGCATGGCGGGCGTGAATCTGACCGCGCGCGCCACGCGTCAGCAGATCTGCTCGGCCGTGACGGTGGTGCTGCAAGTGTCGCGCCTGACCGACGGCGCCCGCAAGCTGATGAGCATTTCGGAAATCACCGGCATGGAGGGCGACGTCATCGCCATGCATGAAATCTTCCGCTTCGAGCAGAGCGGCGTCGACGCGGACGGGCGGGTGCAGGGCCGCTTCAGCGCCACCGGGGTGCGGCCCCGCTTTGCCGAGCGGCTGCGCATGTTCGGCGCGGCCGTGCCCGATTCCGCCTTCGATCCGGACCGGGTGTATGAATAGGCAAAACGGGAGGCGGCATGGACTGGATCTTTTACGGCTTTGTGGTACTGGTGTTTTCGGCCTGCATCCTGATGGTGGAGGGGGCGTGGCTGTGGTGGTCCGGCACGCGCGGGCGCGGCGCCAGGCGCATCGCGCACCGCCTCGACATGATGACGGTGCGCGGCGAGGGGGCCGAAAAAGTCTCCATCCTCAAGCAGCGCCGCTACAGCGCCTCGGCCGCCGTGGAGCGGGTCTTGCTGCGCCTGCCGAAGGTGGCGCAGCTGGATCGCTTGCTGCTGCGGGCCGGCTGGACTTGCACGGTGGGCCAGTTTTTGGCGCGCTCGGCGCCGTCGGCGGTGCTGGGACTGATGCCGGCGGCGCTGCTGGAGATGCCGGCGGCGGTGGCCCTGGGTCTGGCGGCGCTGGGCTTCGCGCTGCCGTACCTGCTGCTGTTGCGGGCGGGCGCCGCGCGCATGCGCAAGATCGAAGGGCAGTTGGCGGAAACGGCCGATTTCCTGGCGCGCGCGCTGCGTTCCGGGCACTCGTTTTCAAACGTGCTGCAAATGGTTGGCAGCGAGCTGGCGGAACCGATCAGCGGCGAATTCAGGATGACTTACGAAGAGGTCAACTATGGCGTGCCGATGAACGACGCCTTGCACAACCTGGCGGCCAGGGTGCCGCTGACGGATTTGCGCTACCTGGTGATCGCGGTGCTGATCCAGCGCGAATCGGGCGGCAACCTGGCCGAGGTCTTGAACAGCATCGCCCGCATCATCCGCGAACGCCACAAGCTGCTGGGACAGGTGCGCGTGATGGCGGCCGAGGGCAAGATGTCGGCCTGGATACTCGGTCTGTTGCCGATGGTGACGGGCCTGGTGATGACGGTCGTCAATCCGGCGTATATCGGTATCCTGTGGACCGACCCGATGGGCATCCGTTTGCTCTGGTACGCGGGCGGCATGGTGCTGGGCGGCGTGCTGTGGATGCGCAGCGTGATCCGCATTCGCGTATGAACGCCGGCGCCGGCGCGGGGCGGCGGCCATGAGCGGCCGGGAATGGCTGTTTCTGGCGATCGTGTTCGGCATCGTCACCGGGCTGGCCGTGCTGGCCTTGCTGATGCTGGGGCAGGGCGGCTTGCGCCAGCGCCTGTTCGGCTTCATGGGGGCCAAGGCGCCGGAGCCGGGTAGCGCCGGCGAAGGCTGGGTCGAGCGCGTCGCCAAGGTGGCGCAACCGTTCAGCCGCCTGTCGCTGCCGGAGCAGGGCTGGGAGCGCTCGCCCTTGCGCACCCGTTTCATGAACGCGGGCTGGCGCGGCAGCCGCGCGCCGAGTCTGTACTTTGCCGCCAAGACGGTGCTGGCCCTGCTGTTGCCGGGCCTGCTGGTCGGCTTCGCCGCCGCGTCCCTGGGCACCGGCTTGCGGGGCAGTTTCCCGCTATTGCTGTGCATGGTTGCCGCCATCGGCTACTACCTGCCGAACGTCGTGCTGAGCCGGGCCGCCGTTCGCCGCCAGCGGGAAATTTTTGAAAACATCCCCGACGCCCTGGATTTGCTGACGGTTTGCGTGGAAGCGGGCCTGACCCTGGAACGGGGCCTGGTCAAGGTGGCGGCCGAGATCCACATCAAGAGCCTGGTCCTGGCGCAGGAATTGCAACTGGTGCTGATGGAAATGCGGGCCGGCTTCAGCAAGGAAAAAGCCTTGCGCAATCTGGCCCTGCGCAGCGGCGTGGAAGACGTCGATACCCTGGTGGCGATGCTGATCCAGTCGGAGCGCTTCGGCACCAGCATGGGCGACGCCTTGCGCGTGCATTCGGACAACCTGCGCCTGAAACGCAGCCTGGTGGCGGAAGAGGCGGCGGCCAAGATCGCGCTGAAATTGATGTTTCCTTTGATTTTTTGCATCTTTCCAACCCTGATGCTGGTGCTGCTCGGGCCGGCGATGATCCAGGTCTACAAGGTATTTTTACCCGGCGCCGACGGGGCGAATTAAGGCTTGAAGGTTCATTGCGCGCGCCGGAATGTATCCACTACGGGAGAAAACATGCGTACGACGATTAAACACCTGGGCGCGGCCTGCGCCGGCGCCATGTTGATGGCTTGCGCCGGCGGCGGCCAGCCGCTGGCGGACGCGCCGGCGGGGCCGACGGCGGACGGTTATTACATCCTGGGCCGCGCCGATTACGCCGCGCGCCGCTACGCCGAGGCGCTGCGCGCGTATCGCCAGGCGTTGCGGGTCGACCCCGGCCACGTCAATGCGCGCAACGGCCTGGCGGTGCTGTACGCGGGGCAGGGCGACTACGCCCGCGCCATCGCGCTGTGGCGCGAATTGACCGTGGCGGCCGAGGGCGCCACGCCGGCGCGCGCCTTCCTGTTCCGCAATCTGGGGCATGCCTATTTGCTGGCCGGCGAGCGGGAGCACGCCATGGCGGCGCTGGAAAAGGCGTGCGTGCTCGATCCCCTGGACGCCCAAGCCTGGGAACAATTGGGGCGGGCGCTGGAGCAGGACGGACAAGGCGAGCGGGCCGCGCTGATGTTCCGCCAGGCGCAATCGCTGCGCGAACATGCCGCCGCGGCCGATTATGCCCTGCTCGCGAGCGCACCCGCACCCGCTACCGTGCCTGCGCCTGCGCCCGCCGCGCCCGCGCCTGGCGCCTGGCCCGCGGATTTGCCGCGTACCGAGCTGATCCAAAGCGGCGGTCTGGTGGAATTGCGACGTGCGCCGTCGGCCGCCGCCGCCGCTTCCCCGCCCGTGGTCGCGCCCGCAGCCGCTCTGGGCGCCGGGGCGCGCCCGCTACGGCTGGAAATATCCAACGGAAATGGCGTCGCCGGCATGGCGGCGGCGCTGGCGCGCACGCTCGCCGGTCCGCGCCTGCAAGTGACGCGGCTGGGCAACGAGCAGCATTTTCAGGTGGCGCGCACGCGCGTCGAGTACGGGCCGCGGCGGGAAGCGGCGGCGCGCGAACTGGCCGCCGGCCTGGGACCGTTGGTGGCGCTGGTGCCGAGCGCGGCCATCGGCGCCGACGCGGCCGACCTGCGCCTCGTGCTGGGGCGCGACTTGCTCGATCCAGCCACCCTGCACCGCTATTATTTGCGGCAGCTGGAATTGGCGCGCAACGCGCTGGCCAGGCTGGGCTGAGGAGGCGGAGGTCGCAAAAGACGAGTCCGTTTGTCGGACATCAAGCGGTGCGCCACCCCCGCGCCGATAATGAAAAAGCGGCGCGGGCATGCCAGCGCAAGCAACCATCGAACAGGGGCAAACCATGAAACGTCTGCATGCCTTGTATTCATTTTCGAGCGCCATCGTGTTATTGGGATTGGTCGCTTGCGCCTCCAGCCCCATGCATGAAGGCAGCGGGGAATACGTCGACGACACCGTCATCACGACCAGGGTCAAGGCGGCGCTGTTCAACGATCCGGCATTGAAGTCGCGCGAAATCAATGTGGAAACGTTCAAGGGCAAGGTGCAATTAAGCGGCTTCGTCAGTTCCCGCGACGAGATCGAGAAGGCGGTCTCCGTGGCCAAGGAAGTCAAGGGGGTGAACGAGGTGGACAACGCGATGGTCGTCAAGTGAGACCTTTTGACCGGGCTCATGGGGGTTGAACCCGGCACCCCGCTCCGGCGGCCAGAGGCATGTCCGGCGGCGGCATGCGCGCGCAGTTTTCAAAAATGACATCAAACATATCATGTCAGTGATGCCGCACTTCCATTGGCGTCATACATTCCTTCCACGTTAATGCATGGCGAGCGTACCCGACCGGGCGGCCGTCGCGCAGCGGCACCGATTTCGGCCCGCCCGTCCCGGACGCGCCGGCGCGCCGCCCCTCCATCCCGCCGCCCCAAGGACCGCACACATCAACAAGAACAATCGCCTGGACGCGAACATGTCGGGCTTGCCGACCGGGTCCCATGGTGAGAATACCCTGCTATCCAGATTGTTCGTTTTCGCTTCATTCACGGCCAACACGGGTGGCGCGTAGCGCGAATTCGGCGCCTTGCTGGCTTCCATTGCGAGCGTCGGGCTCAAGTGGCGCGCCTGGCAGATCAGGCCCGGGTGCGGCCTCAGCGCCGCGACTGGCTTCAATTGAATGGAATACTGGCGTTGGTGACGGTGTGCGTGAGCGGCGAGCTCACCGTCACGAATATTTTGCCGCTCCCGCCACTGCCGCAAGTCAGGGTCACCGCATAGGCCGGCACCGGCCGCGTCTCGCCGACGAGGAGCGGGACGTTGGCGACCGTAAGGCTGGTGGGAAACACGGTCGCGAAACCGCCGGCTTGCATCGCCGCAAATGAAATGGTGGTGCCGGCGGGCATGATATTTCCCTTTCTATCGCTGAGTTTTACTTGCACGTCGGTGCTGAGTCCGGCGCCGCAGCTCACGACAGACGGCGTGAAAGAGATCGTCGCCTCGCTGCCGGAAAAGGTTTGCACCAGTTGCTGCGAGACGTACAGCGTTTGCGGGCTGGGCACTTGCGGATTGCGTAGCACGCCGTTGTACTGGCCATCGCCGGACGTCGAACAGGCGCCGTTGCTGTTCGGGCCGACGCAGGGTTCGCCCGGACTCCAGACACCGTCCTCGTTGTCGTCGCGGTAGACGTCGGGGCTGCGGTCGCTGAAGGGTTCGCTGGCCTCGTACACATTATTGCCGTTGGCATCGAAAAAATTCTCTTCACCGACCGCATAGGCCAGCACCGTGACGCGTCCGTTCGGCGGCCGCACACCGCTGGCGCGCAAATTGACGCTGCATACGCCCGAACCGGGGCCGACTTTCGAATTGGTCGTCAGCGACGCCGCCGGGACGCCAGGATCGGGCAAGGAACCGGTGACGCAGGAAGCGTCGATGATGCCGGCCTCTGTGCTGAAGTTCACCGCCGTGCCGTCCGGCACCGGATTGCCGAAATGGTCGCCCAGGGTAGCGCTGATGACGCTGCAGAACCCGTCGAAGTCCAGGCCCTCGCAGTTGCCGATGGAGCTGGCGAGCGAAAAGTGATTCTGGTCGGGTATGCCGGTCGACACCGCCAGGATATTCGACAGCGTGGTCACGGCGGGCGCGCTGCCGTGTATGGTCGCCAGCACGCGCACCGAGGTGGGGATGGTGCCGGCCGTCACGAGGGTAGTCGCGTTGCCGCCGGCGTCGGTGGTGGCGCTGGCCGGGCTCAGGCTGAGTCCGCCGATGCCGAGCGTCGCGTTGCCGTTGGCGAAGCTGAAATCGACTTGTTTGCCGGCCGCCGCGATGCCGTTCGTATCGTAGACCTTGAACGTGAGCGTGGCAAACTCCACGCGCCCGAAGCCGCCGCTGCCCTTGAGCGCGATATTGCCGGGGTCGGCGGACAGGAACTTGATCGATCCGGCCGCGCTCGCCAGCACGGAGAGGCTGCCACTCTTGCTCGCCAGAGGGTAGGGCGCCGCCAGCGAGGCGGTGAGCAGATCCGTGCCGGCACAACCCTTGTCGCTGTAGGTGGCGCTGGCGACGCCGTTTTGCGTCAGCACGGGGCTGGCGATGCTGGCCTTGCCGGCCAGTACGCATGGCGAGCTGAACGTCACCGCCACGGGCGGCCCGTAGGGTGCGGCGCCGTTCATCACGGTGACAACGATACTGGCGCCGCCGTTCGCCGACAGGGTCGCCGGCGCGATCTGCAGTTCGCTCAGGGTCAGCGCCGGAAAGCCGACGGCGTAGGAGACCGTTCCCTTGGGCGCGGCGTCGCCGACGGCGGCGCTGGCGGTGACGGTGAACGCGCCCGCCTGTGTGCCGGCGGCAAGCGTGACGCGCGCCAAGCCCTTGGCATCGGTGAGCGCCGTGCCGGACGGGGGCAGGAAGCTAGCGCTCTTGTCCGTCGACAGGAAAGTGACGGCCGTGTTGGCAACGGCATTGCCCTTGGCGTCCTTGACGGTGGCCTGCAAGGTGGCGGGCAGATCGGGGCTGATGGCGGTGCTGGCGGCGCCGCCGGAGTCGCTCAAGGCGAGCGCCAGCGTGGCGAGCGCGACCGGGGTGGTGGCGCCAGTGCCCGTCGTGCCCGTGCTGGTGCCGGAGGTGGCGGGGGCGGGACAGGCGCTGGTCAGTCCGCTGGCGCAGGCTGTCGCCGCGCCGCTGCCAGCTCCGCCGCCGCAGGCGCTCAGGGCCAGCGCCAATACGGAAACCTGGATCATTTGCCACGATCTTGCTCGCATTATTTCCCCTTTTCGTCATGCACGGCACCGGGCACGGTCCATTTGGCCGGTGCCGGAATCGAGTATCTGTGAATTGCGTGAGGAAACTTTTGTGATTTATCAAAATTACGTGGACGAGGCGCAAGCTGCACACCAGGGACGATCCCATCCGAACATGCGGCAGAGACGTCCATTACTTGTCGGGTTACGCAAGCGGGCAGGATGACTTGAGGCAAATCGCGCTGAGCATTCAGCGGGCTCGCTCTTCCGAAAGCAGGCTCTCGATTCTGGCCAGGCACTTGATCCTTTTTGGCTCGACGGTTTTGTCTTTCAATTCAATCAAGGAGCGCCGCGTTTGCCTTAAATAGCCCAGCAAAAAAACATGTTCGGGCTCGATGAATGGCGCGCCGCAGACGTCCGCCAGAGCGAACATTGTTTTGCTGTCGGCCAAGTGCAACACCGCGGCGGGATTTTTAGGTAAAGCGATAGCCAGGCTGTAAGTAATCACGCGTAACATA
>DMYQ01000196.1 GCA_003482555.1 Janthinobacterium sp.
GTACGGAAACGGCGGCAGGGCGACGGTCGTCTCGGGCACTTGCAGGACGTTGAAAGGCGCATCTACCGTCTTGCTTGTCGGCGCCGCTACCACTGCCGCGGCGCCAGCGGTCGTGCCGCTCACCGGTACGGCATCCACCTTCTTGTTCTTGCACCCTGCCAGTGCGACCGTCACCAGTACCACTGAGATCAAAACACCGCGCTTTAAAGTTGTCATTTAATAAGGTCCAATCAGCAAAAATATAAAAAATGCATCATATCAGAGAGCGGTTGAATGTCCGGGTCCAAGACGAGCGTATCCCGCACCGGCGGTTCATGGTGATAGCGCTCGCAATGGTCGGGAAGTGGATGGTCGACGTGCCCGGTCAGCTGCAAAGTCCGCTTGAGCGTGCCCGCGCTTGCCGTTCGACGATGATGCCGCGCCCGCTTCCGGGGCGACGATTTCGCGTTTCGAACACGCGGCGAGCCGTCAAGACGTTTACCGTGTCAGCGAAGCGCTTGTCGAACAATACATCGTCAGCTATGCCAGTTTGCCGAAGAGCTTGATTTTGGATTTGGATCACTCCGAGGATGCGTGCTACGGCCAGCAGACGCAGGCGTTTTACAACCATCACTACCGTTCGACCGGCTAGCCGCCGCTGATGATCTTCGAGCGCGAGTCGGCGCGTTCCAAGCATTCGTCACCGCGGGCCTGAATTGATGGACCTGATTGACGGCATGCCGAACGTCGACTTCAACTTCGGTTTCTCCTGCAACGGCAAACTGCTTGCGGTGGCCGCGTCCACGAGACTTTATGCCGTCGACCGTTGGATGGTTGTGCCATCTCAACGCCACGTCCGGTCTGCCGGGAAGTGACCATCCCACCCGGAACCATCAAACTTCAACCCGCTTCATCCGACGTTTCGTTCAAGTGGGTGGAGGAGCCGTTGCCGGCGACGGCGCGAACGTAGTCGATGATGTCGGATTTCGGCAAGGTAGAGGCTCGGCCGCAGTTTGTGCAACATGCAGGCTAGTGTCGGCGCGCGCGGCGGCGCCGTTCAATAGTCGTCCGGCAAGACCATGAACTCGGGTTCGCCGCCCAGCAGTTGATCGAGGCGGTCGCGCAGGCTGCGCGTCAGCTCGACGCCGCGCAGTTTGAGCACCGTTTCCAGGAAAGGCCGGCGCAGCGCGCGCAAGTCGTCGATGCTGTTCGCCTTTTCCACCTTCAGTTGCAAGCCGACGCCGCGAAAGCCGATCGTGCCGCGGATGGTTTGATTGTAAAAGGCGTGCACGGCCTGGAATTGCGCGACCGGATCGATTTCCTCGCCCGATGCCGCTTGCGGCACGGCGGCGGTCGCCGCCTCCGGCAAGTCGGTAAAGGATATGGCGGGCGCGGCGGCCGTGTCGAGCGCAGCGATAAATCCCTGTTCGATCAAATTGCTCAGGTTGTCCGCCGTCAGGCCCAGGCCGGCCACTTTCTTGAGCAAGCTCTCGCCATCCTGGCGGCCATCGACCATGACCAGCATGCTCCTCAGCCGCGACGGCAACTGGTGTTTACGGGTGGCGATTTCTTCGCGACCCTTCTCGGTTTTGTCGTAAATAGTCCTGTTCATATCGATGCCGGCGTTCCTCTGTTACCTGGGGCGGGGATGCGGCGGCCGGTTGGGGGGCGCCGGACCAGACAATTGCATTATGGCTATATTTCAGGATACACGAAATTTGCGCGCCGAGACAGGCCGCGGCGCCACAAGTGTTGCCTTAACTGTTGGAAAAATTCATTCCGGCGATTTGGCCCAGCAGGGCGGACAAGGCGCCCAACTGTTCGGGCGGTGCTTCCCTGAGCAATTCCGCGCTGATGGTGGCGGCCGTCGCGCTCGCGTGGCGCAACAGTTCTTGCCCGGCGGCGCTGATGGCGGCGTAGCCGACGCGGGCGTCGCGCGGATCGGGCTGGCGCGTGACGAGGCCGATTTTTTCCAGCGGCAGCAAGGTGCGCGTGACGCCGGACGCCGTCAAGGCCAGGCGTTCGGCCAGGTCGACGCGGCGCAGGCGGGCGCCGGGTGCCCGGTTCAAGTGGTACAGCAACTGGAAATCGCCGAAGCTGATGCCGTGCAAGCCGCCCAAGGTGACGTCCAGGCGGCGCACCAGCACCGCCTGGGCGCGCGCCATGCGCAGGCAAAAGTCGAGTGCGTCGTCGGCCGCCGGCGCGGCCCCGTGTTGGTCTGTCATGTCGTCCCGTTCGAAGGCTGGAGGGCGCAAGTCTAGCAGCCCGTCGGACTGAAGGGGCATCGGCCGCCTATCCTTCACTCCGACAGGGTGCCAGGGCGCCGCGGGTTTTAGTAGCAGGACGGCAAAGGCCGCGCCAGCGAGTCCGCGTGCAGCGCGAGCAGGGCCGCCATTTCCGCGTCGGCGTCGAAAGCCGGGTCGACCGACGGCGCCACCGTGTCGAGGATGGCGAAGTTGAAACTGGCTTCGCCGTGGCGCTTCCAGTCCGCCAGCAGGGCGGCGTTGCGGTGCGTGCCCAGCTTGAGCTCGAAGCGCTGGCGGTTGATGGCGCCGTCCAGGTTGTTGCTCAGCGCGAGCAGGCTCTTGCCGGTCGCCAGGTTGCGGATGATATACACGCCCATGGCGGGCGGGTTCAGCTTGTAGTGCGATTTCAAGGCGGCGTTGCGCGATTTGTTCATGTTTGTCCTTGCTTGCCGACGCCGCCCGGCGGCGTCGGAAAATTGCTATTCGGCCCGGCCGGCGTCAGACCCGGGGTGCAACCATGCCGGCGACCCGCTCCAGCCCGTCGGCCAGGACGGCAAGCGGGGCGGCGCCCAGCAGGCGCTGGCACAGTGGATGGGCCGTTTCCGCCGCCTCCGACGCTAGCGCCCGTCCGGCCGGCGTCAGAGTGACATGGGCGCCGGGCGCGTCTTGCTGGCGCGCGAGGAGGCCGATTTTTTCCAGCGGCAGCAGCGCGCGCGTCACGCCGGCCGCCGTCAGCGCCAGACTGGTGGCCAGTGCGGCGCGCCCCAGCCGCCCCCGCGGCGCCAGGCTCAGTTGCCGCAGCAATTGAAAATCGCCGTAGCCTATGCCGTGCAGCAGACCCAACTGGTCGTCGAGACGGGCGGCGATGAGCGCATGGGCGCGGGCCAGGCGCAGGCAAACGGCGAGCGCGTCGGATGGGAAGGTTATTGTTTCCTGAGTCATGGGGTATCCATATGATTGTTAGATGCTTGAGTACTCAAGTATATTGCAATAATCTGGCTCGTGGAAAAATATTCGCATGCGATGTACGGGTACGCTGAAATGCACTATCCTCGGCGCATTCAGGCCCGCCAACACGACACTAGCCCATGCCCACCTTGCCACCGTCAGACCCTGCGGACATGCGCGCGCAACTACGCGCGATCGCCCGCGCCACGCCCTGGTTCATGGCGGCGCTGGGGGCCGCGCGCGAACTCGGCCTGGCGTCCTGGTGCATCGGCGCCGGCGCGGTGCGCAACATGGTGTGGGATGCCTTGCACGACAGGCAAACGCCGTCGGCCCTGCCCGATATCGATGTCGTCTATTTCGACGCGGCGGATCTGGCGCCCGCGCGCGAAGCCGCGCTGCAAGGCCGGCTGGCGGCGCTGCTGCCCGGGCCGGCATGGGAAGTGTGCAACCAGGCCGCCGTCCACCTGTGGTTCGAACGCTGTTTCGGGCACGCGGTGGCGCCGCTGCGCTCGCTGGACGAGGCCGTCGCCTCCTGGCCCGAATATGCGACGGCCGTGGGCCTGACCCTGCATGCGGATGGCAGGCTGGACGTCATCGCTCCGCACGGTCTGGACGATTTATTTGGCATGGTGGTGCGCCGCAATCCGGTCCGGGCCAGCGTCGCCACGTATCGCCAGCGGCTGGCGCAGAAACGCTACGCCGAGCGCTGGCCGCTGGTCACCATCGTCGAATAGTCACTATCGACGATTGGCCGCTATCGTCGATTTTGAGCGGGCATGCGGGGGA
>DMYQ01000074.1 GCA_003482555.1 Janthinobacterium sp.
AAAAAACCGTCACATGCGAGCATGGCCGTTTGAAAACAGGAAGTGCCACAACCCCTAAAATGAAAAACCCACCGACCGATATTAGACAGTGTCTAATATACAGTGGTGGGTTTATATACAGCTTTCGCTGTAAGTCTTTGATTCTATTGGTCGGGGCGAGAAGATTCGAACTTCCGACCCCTTGCACCCCATGCAAGTACGCTACCAGGCTGCGCTACGCCCCGACGAGTTGCGAATTATAGCAGAGCGCTTTAGGTTTTTGCCATCCTTGTCGCGCACTAATTGTCGATTTTCTCAAATTTCCGCAAGCCGGGTCGGCGATGTGCCCCGCCAGGCGGCCGCCGCCGCGATTCCGCAGCCCGTCAGCGCTACTTGAACAGCAGCGCGGCCAGCGCCACCTGGAACGACGCCACCACGGCCGCCACGTCGAGCTCCGGGCTGTGCAGCGCGCGCAGGGACATGCCCTGGTACATGGCGAAGATGGTTTCCAGGCGCCCGTCCACGGTCGCATCGTCGGCCGCCAGGGCGTGCTGCAGGCGCGCCTTTTTCAGGATCGCGCGAAATTCGCCGCGCGCAGCCGCGTCGGCCTGGCGCAGCACCGCAGCGATGGCCGGGTTGCGCGAAGCTTCGGAAAAAATCTCCAGCTGCAAGCCCCACAGGGCCGGGTCCAGATTTTCCCGCACGTGCTGGGGAGCGTCGTCGACCATGGTTTGCAGCGGATCGTCGCGCTGTTCCAGGTCGCGCATGATGGCCGAGACCCGCTCGACGTTGCGCTCGACGAAGGCGCCGATGATGGCGTCCTTGCCGTCGAAATAATTGTAGATATGGCCCGCGCTCATGCCGGCCGCCTTCGATATCTCGGCCATGCTGGCGCCGTGAAAGCCGCTGCGGGCGAAGCAGATGGCGGCCGCGTCCAGCACTTGCTTGCGCCGGCTCAACGCCCGCTCCTGGTCGCCGTGCTTCTTTTCCGTGATCGTCATTGAATTTTCCATGGTCCGCCGACACGGGAAACGGCCCGGCCGGCCGCATCACTGTACCCGATCCGCCGCCGCCCTTCCAGCCGGGCGACGGCCGAAGCGCCTGTTTTGCGCCAAGATGTTGTTTTTGCAATCACTGGCGGCAGGCCGAGGCGCCGCGCGCGCCGCTAGTGCAGCAACAGCGCCGTGAACGCCAAGCGGAAGGCGGCAATCACGGCGCCCTGATCGAGTTGCGGATGATGCAGGGCCCGCACATGCAAGCCCTGGTACATCGCGATGATGGTTTCCAGGCGCCCATCGAGCAGGACGTCGTCCATGTCCAGACCGCGCCGCCGGCGCGCCTCCTTCAAAATGACGCGGAACTGCGCGCGCGAGCGACTATCCGCTTCCCGCAGCAGCGCGGCGATGGCCGGATTGCGCGCCGCCTCGGCGAATATCTCCAGCGGCAGCGCCCAGATCTTCGGGTCCAGGCTTTCCCTCACGTTCACGTCAACCTTCTCGACCAGCGCCCGCAGCGGATCGTCCTGTTGCGCCAGGTCGAGCATGATGGCCGAGACGCGCTCCATGTTTTGCTGCACGAAGGCGGCGATGATGGCATCCTTGCTGTCGAAATAATTGTAGATGTGACCCGCGCTCATGCCGGCCGCCTTGGATATCTCGGCCATGCTGGCACCGTGAAAGCCGCTGCGGCCGAAGCAGCATTCGGCCGCCGCCAACACCTGCAGGCGCCGGCCCTGGGCCCGCTCCAGATCCGGATGGCGCTTCTCGCCCGCGCCCGCGCCTACGCCCACTGTGGGCGCGGGCGCGGACGGGCCCCGCTCGACTGGCGGCTTCATTGAACCGCGACGCCCCCCGCCGCCGCGCCTTCCGCCTGCCAGCCGCCGCCCAGAACTTTATATAGCGTCACCAGATTACTCAGCTTGGACAGGCGGGCACTGATCAGGCTTTGCTGGGCCGCGTACAGCGCGCGCTGCGAAACGAGCGCGTTCAGATACGACTCCGCGCCCTTGCGGTAGCGGGCGTCGTGGATGGCATAGCTTTTCGAGGAAGCGTCGACCAGGGCTTGCTGCGACGCCAGGCGCTGGTCCAAAGTGCCGCGCTGGGCCAGGCCGTCCGAGACTTCGCGGAAGGCCACCTGGATCGACTTTTCATAGCGTGCCACGGCGATGGCGCGCTCGGTCTTGGCGATGCCGAGGTTGGCGCGATTGACGCCGCCGTCGAAGATCGGCAGGCTGATCTGCGGCAGGAAGCTCCAGGTCGAGCTGCCGCCCTTGAACAGGCCGGACAAGGTGCCGCTGGCCGTGCCGGCCGATCCCGTCAGGGAAATGCGCGGGAAGAAGGCGGCGCGGGCGGCGCCGATGTCGGCGTTGGCGGCGCGCAGGGTACGCTCCGCTTCGCGCACGTCGGGCCGGCGCGCCAGCAAGTCGGACGGCAAGCCGGACGGAATCTCCGTCAGCGCCGTGACCGTCGCCGTTGCCATATCCAGCTCGCCTTGCGGCAGCAGCCCGGCCGGCACCTCGGCGCCCACCACCAGGGTCAAGGCATTGCCATCGATCGCCACCTGGCTGGTGTACAGCGCCACGTCGGAACGGGCCGCCTCGACGCTGGTCTGCGCCTCGTACATGTCCAGGCCCGAGGTGGCGCCAGCCTTGAAGCGGCGCTGGCTCAAGGCATACGACACTTGCTGGCTCTTCAAGGTGGCTTGCACCAGGCGCAAACGCTGCTGGTCGGCCACCATGGTCAGGTACAGGCCAGCCACTTCCGCCACCAGGCTGATTTGCTGCGCGCCGCGCGCCTCTTCCGTGCCCAGATACTGCTGCAGGGCCGCTTCCGACAGGCTGCGCACGCGGCCAAAAAAATCCAGCTCATACGCGGCCGCCCCCAGGTTCGCCGAATACTGGTGCGAGATGGCCGCCGCGCCGCTCTGGCTCAACTCGGCCGGCGTGCGCGCCGCCGAACCGGAAGCGGATGCCGTCAGCTTTGGAAACAGGCCGGCCCGCTCGATGCCGTACTGGGCGCGCGCCTTCTCGATGTTCAGCGCCGAGACGCGCAAGTCGCGGTTGTTCGCCAGCGCCAGCGCGATCACCTGACGCAAACGGGCGTCGGCGAAAAAGTCGCGCCAGGCGATGTCGGCGGCGTTGCGCCCGCCGCCGGCATCGGCCGCGGCCGCGGCATCGGTCTTGTATGCCGGGCCGCCGGGCCAGGCCGCCGCCACCGGACTGGCCGGTCGCTGATACACGGGCGCCAGGCTGCAACCGCCCAGCAGCGCCAGCGCCGCCAGTGTGAGTAAGGTTTTTTTCATGTCAATGTGCTTCCGAAATGACTGTTGCCGCTGGCGCCGTCTTCTTCGCCAGGAAGAAGCCGCGCACCAGCACGAAAAACACCGGCACGAAGAAAATGCCGAGGAAGGTGGCCGACAGCATGCCGCCCAGGACGCCGACCCCGATCGCGTTCTGGCTGCCGGAACCGGCGCCGCTGCTGATCGCCAGCGGCAGCACGCCGAGGCCGAAGGCGATCGAGGTCATCAAGATGGGCCGCAGGCGCAGGCGCACCGCCTGCAAGGTCGCTTCCCTCAGCTCGACGCCCTGCTCCTGCAATTCCTTGGCGAATTCGACGATCAGGATCGCGTTCTTCGCCGCCAGGCCGACCACGGTCAGCAGCGCGACCTGGAAATACACGTCGTTCGACAGCCCGAACAACCAGGTGCCGACGACGGTGCCGATGACGCCCAAAGGCACCACCAGCAGCACCGAGAATGGAATCGACCAGCTTTCATACAGGGCCGCCAGGCACAGGAACACGATCAGCAGCGAAATGGCATACAACTGCGGCGTCTGCGAGCCGGAATCGCGCTCTTCCGACGACACGCCCGTCCATTCGTAGCCGATGCCGGGCGGCAGTTGCGCCACCAGTTTTTCGACTTCGTCCATGGCCGCGCCCGAGCTCTTCCCGGCGGCCGGCATGCCCAGCACTTCCACCGACGCCAGGCCGTTGTAGCGCTCCAGCCGCGGCGAGGCGTACACCCACTTGCCGGCGGCGAAGGCCGAGAACGGCACCATCTCGCCGGCGCCGTTGCGCACGAACCATTTGCCCAGGTCTTCCGGCACCATGCGCGACTCGGCCTCGCCCTGCATGAACACCTTCTTGACCCGGCCGCGGTCGATGAAGTCGTTCACATAACTGCTGCCCCAGCCGATGCTGAGCACTTTGTTCACGTCCGTCAGCGACAGGCCCAGCGCGCTGGCCTTTTGCTGGTCGATGGTGATCTTGTACTCGGGCGTGTCGTCCTGTCCGTTCGGGCGCACGCCCATCAGCAGCGGATTTTTCGCGGCCATGCCGAGCAGCTGATTACGCGCCGCCATCAGGGCGTCGTGTCCCAGGCCGGCTTGATCCTGCAACTGCAAATCGAAGCCGCTGGCATTGCCAAGCTCCATCACGGCGGGCGGCGCGAAGGCGAACACCATCGCATCCTTGATCTGCGAAAAGGCGCCCATGGCCTTGCCGACGATGGCGGGGGCGCGCATGTCCTTGCCCTTGCGCAAATCCCAGTCCTTCAGGCGCACGAAGGCGATGCCGGTGTTTTGGCCATTGCCGCCGAAGCTGAAGCCGGCCACGGAAAACACCGAGGCGACCGCGTCTTTTTGGCCGACCAGGAAGTGCTGCTCGACCTGTTCGATCACCTTCAAGGTGCGCTGCTGGGTCGCGCCGGTCGGCAATTGCACCTGCGAAAACAGCACGCCCTGGTCTTCCGCCGGCAGGAACGAAGTCGGCAGGCGGATAAACACCACGGCCAGCGCCGCCAGCAGCAAGGCGTACAGCAACATCGTGCGCCCGCCCCTGCGTATCATCTTGCCGACCCAGCCCTGGTATTTGTCGCTGCCCCGCTCGAAGCCGCGGTTGAACCAGCCAAAGAAACCCTTGTTGCTGGCGTGATGGCCTTTTTCCACCGGTTTCAAAAAAGTCGCGCACAGGGCCGGCGTAAACACCATCGCCACCACCACCGACAGCACCATGGCGGACACGATCGTGATCGAGAACTGGCGGTAAATGACGCCGGTGGAGCCGCTGAAAAACGCCATCGGCACGAACACGGCCGACAGCACCAGGGCGATGCCGACCAGGGCGCCGGTGATCTGCCCCATCGATTTGCGGGTCGCCTCGACCGGCGACAAACCCTCTTCGCTCATCACGCGCTCGACGTTTTCCACCACCACGATGGCGTCATCGACCAGCAAGCCGATCGCCAGCACCATGGCGAACATGGTCAAGGTATTGATCGAATAAGCGAAGGCCGAGAGGATGCCGAAAGTGCCCAGCAAGACCACCGGCACGGCCAGGGTCGGGATCAGGGTGGCGCGTATATTTTGCAGGAACAGATACATCACCAGGAACACCAGGACGATCGCTTCCAGCAGGGTCTTGACCACTTCTTCGATCGACAGCTTGACGAAGGGCGTGGTGTCGAAGGCCACGACGGCCTTCATCCCGGCCGGGAATTGCTTGCTCAACTGTTCAATCTTCTTGTTCACCGCCGTCGCCGTGTCCAGCGCATTGGCGCCCGTGGCCAGCTTGATCGCCACCCCGGCCGCCGGATGGCCGTTGAAGCGCGCCACCGTCTTGTAGCTTTCGCTGCCCAGCTCCATGCGCGCCACATCCTTCAATTGCACCATGGCGCCGTCGGCCGTGGTCTTGAGAAGGATGGCGCCGAACTGCTCGGCCGTCTGCAGCCGGCTCTGGGCCGACACGGTGGCGTTCAACTGCTGCCCGGCGACGGCCGGCGCGCCGCCCAGCTCACCGGCCGACACTTCCGTGTTTTGCGCCGTGATGGCGGCGCTGACATCGGCCGGCGTCAACTGATAGCTTTGCAGCTTGGCGGGGTCGAGCCAGATGCGCATCGCGTACTGCGAGCCGAACAGGGTCACGTCACCCACCCCGGCCACGCGGCTGAGCGGGTCGACGACATTGGCGGCCACGTAATCGCCCAGGTCGACCTGCTTCATCGAGCCATTGTCGGAGACGAAGCCGAGCACCATCAAGAAGTTCTTGGTGGCCTTGGAAACGATCAAGCCCTGCTGCGTCACGGCGGCCGGCAACAGCGGCGTCGCCAGTTGCAGCTTGTTTTGCACCTGCACCTGGGCGATGTCGGGATTGGTGCCGCTCTTGAAGGTCAGCGTGATGCCGATGCCGCCCGTCGAATCGCTGCTCGAAGCCATATAGTTCAAGCCGTCGATACCCTTCATCTTTTGCTCGATGACCTGGGTCACCGCGTCCTCGACCGTCTTGGCCGACGCGCCCGGATAACTGCCGCTGATTGAAATCGAGGGCGGCGCGATGCTCGGGTACTGCGACACCGGCAAGCCGAGAATCGAAATCACGCCCGCGAGCATGATGACGATCGCGACCACCCAGGCGAAGATGGGGCGGTCAATGAAAAAACGTGCCATTCTCATACTCCTTGATTAGTGGTCGCTCTTGGCGTTGGCGGCGGGGGCGCCGGCCGGCGTGGCGGCGAACGCCCTGGCCACCGTGGCGGAAGCGCCCGGCTTGACCTTTTGCAAGCCCTCGACGATGACGCGGTCGCCGGCCACCAGGCCGGCCGTCACCAGCCACTTGTCGCCCAGGGTGGCGCCGGTGCTCAGCACGCGCTGTTCCACCTTGCCCTCGCTATTGAGGACCAGGGCCGTGGCCTCGCCCTTTTGATTGCGCGTGACGCCCTGCTGCGGCACCACGATGGCATTTTCATCGATGCCGTTTTCCAGCACCGCGCGCACATACATGCCGGGCAGCAGATCGCCCTTCGGATTCGGGAACAGCGCGCGCAGGGTGACGTTGCCGGTGCCGGGATCGACGCTGACGTCGGAAAACTGCAGCTTGCCGCTTTCCGCGTAGCGCGTGCCGTCGGCCAGCAGCAGGCTGACCTTGGCTTGCCCGGCGCCGGTTTTTTTCAGGCTGCCGCTGGCCAGTTCGCGCTTCAGGCGCAGCATGTCGGTGCTGGACTGGGTCACGTCGACATAGATCGGGTCGAGCTGCTGCACGGTGGTCAAAGCGGCCGCCTGGCTGGCCGTCACGAGCGCGCCCGCCGTCACGCTGGAGCGGCTGATGCGCCCGCCGATCGGCGCGTACACATTGGTATATTTGAGGTTGATGTTGGCCACTTCCAGGGCCGCGGCGGCGGCCTCGACGTCGGCCTTGCCCTGCTCGTTGGCGGCGACGGCGTCGTCGTAATCCTGGCGGCTGACGCCTTCGATGGCGACCAGTTCCTTGTAGCGCGCCACTTTCGGGCCGCTGGTGAGCAGGTTCGCCTTCGCCTTGTTCAGGGCCGCCCTGGCGGAATTGTATTGCGCCTGGTAACTGGCCGGATCGATGCGGTACAGGGAAGTGCCGGCCGCCACATCGGCGCCCTCGACGAACAGGCGTTTCAGGATCACGCCGCTCACCTGCGGGCGCACTTCGGCCACCTGGTAGGCGGCTGTGCGGCCCGGTAACTCCGTGCTCATCGGCAAGGCTTGCGGCGTCACCGTGTACACCCCCACTTCGGGCGCGTGGGCGGGCGGCGCGGCGGCCGGCGTCTTGTTGCAGCCGGCGATGGCCAGGCTGGCGCACAGCAGCGCGAGGGTGACGCTGGTCTTCGACGGCGGCAAGGTGAAGTGTGAATCCATCATGAACTTTCTGAAAGGGAACGGGCAAGGGTCGATACGCAGCGGACGCGGAGAGGGCGGCATTCGTGTATCGCAGAGCGAAGAATGAACGATCATTCTAAGTCAGTCAAGGATGGTTACAATTGCCACGGGCGGCCAGACCCGAACGGCGCAATATTGCTTTAAGTTCAAACGTATCGAATCCCTACTTTTTATCCGTCGGGAGTATGATTTGATTTGTGCGCGCCGACGCGACTTTGCATTGGATGTTTCAATATGGATAACACCGACCAAACCCGACTGCTGTCGACCGGCATTCCTGGACTGGACAGCATCCTCATCGGCGGCTTGCTCAGCGAGCGCCTTTACCTGATCGAAGGTCCGCCCGGCACGGGCAAGACCACCCTGGCCTTGCAGTTTCTCAACGAGGGCGCGCGGCGCGGCGAATCCGTGCTCTACGTCACCTTGGCCGAGACCGAGGTCGAGCTGCGCGGCGCGGCCCTGTCGCACGGCTGGGACATGGCCGACATCCACATCGAGGCCATCGTCCCCAACGAAGACATCCTCGATCCGTCCCAGCAGTACACCATCTTCCATCCGTCTGAAATCGAACTGGGCTCGACCACCCAGCGCATCCTGGCGGCGATCGAAAAGCACAAGCCGAGCCGCTTCGCGCTGGACTCGCTGTCCGAGTTGCAACTGCTGGCCGACAGCCCCCTGCGCTACCGGCGCCAGGTGCTGGCCCTGAAACAGTATCTGGCCAGCCGCTCCTGCACCACCCTGCTCATCGACGACCGCACCAGCCCCGACGGCGACCTGCAGGTGCGCAGCGTGGCGCACGGCGTGATCGCGCTGGAATTGCTGAAACAACCGTACGGCAACGAGCGGCGCCAGATGCGCATCGTCAAATACCGCGGCGTCGCCTGCCGCGGCGGCGCCCACGATTACAAGATCACCAGTGGCGGCCTGGCCGTCTTTCCCCGCCTGGTGGCGGCGGAAAGCCGTCAGGATGGCCAGCGGCGGCAACTCTCGAGCGGCGTGGCGGAACTCGACGCCCTGCTCGGCGGTGGCCTGGAAGAAGGCATGAGCACCCTCATTTCCGGCCCGCCCGGCACCGGCAAGTCGACCCTGGCCGCCCAATTCGTGCACGCGGCCACCATGCGCGGCGAACAGTGCGCCATGTTCCTGTTTGAGGAGGCGCGCCACAACCTGCTGGCCCGCACCGCGGTGCTGGGCATGGACTTGAACGGAGCCGTCGCCGCGCAATTGCTGTCCATCCAGCAAATCGATCCGGCCGAACTGTCGCCCGGCGAATTTTCGCAGACGGCCGTCGCCGCTGCGGAACGGGGCGCGCGCGTCATCGTCATCGACAGCCTGAACGGCTACATGAACGCGGTGCCGGACGAGCGCTTCTTGAATACCTATCTGCATGAACTGTTGACCTATCTGAGTCAGCACGGCGTGCTGACCCTGCTCGTCGGCGTGCAGCAAAGCATGTTCGGGATGCCGAACGCGGGCGTGCCCACTTCGGCCGACGCCAGTTACGTGGCCGATAACATCATCATGTTGCGCTATTTCGAGGTGGGCGGCGAAGTGCAACAAGCCATTTCCATCTTCAAGAAACGGGGCAGCCCGCACCCGCGCAGTATCCGGCGCTTTCAAATCGGTGAAGACGGCATCGCCATCGGTCCCGTGCTGAGCGACTTCCAGGGCGTGCTGACGGGCGTGCCCGTCGTGAACGGCAACGGCCACCGGCCGGCCGCGAGCTGAAGCAATGGAACAGCGCATCCTGATCCACGCGCCGACCGGTCGGGACGGCCCCCTCGCCGCCAAGGTGCTGGCGGCGGCGGCAATCGAGGCCCGGGTCTGCGATTCGGCCGCCGAACTGGTGCGCCAACTGGCGCTGGGCGCCGGCGCCGTGCTGACGGTGGAAGAAGCCCTGCCCTCGGGCGCCGATGAAGCCTTGACGGCCCACCTTGCGCGCCAGGCCAGCTGGTCCGACCTGCCCATCATCCTGTTGACCCACCACGGCAACGACACGCAGCCGGTGCGGCAGGCCATCGCCCGTCTCGGCAACCTGAACTTGCTGGAGCGCCCCGTGCGTCCGCTGACCCTGGTCACTTCCGCGCACGCGGCCCTGCGCGCCCGCGCCAAGCAATACCAGGTGCGCGAGGCGGAGCGGCGCAAGGACGAGTTCCTGGCCAGCCTGGGCCATGAGCTGCGCAACCCGCTGGCCCCCATCAAGTCATCGGCGGCGCTGCTCGCGCGCCTGTATCCGGACGCGCCCCCGCTGCTGCGCATCCGCGACGTCATCGAGCGGCAAGTGGCGCACCTGACGCGCCTGGTCGACGACTTGCTCGACGTGGCCCGCATCACCAGCGGCAAGGTGGCGCTGCAGCGCGCCGACATCCGCCTGGGCGCCGTCATCGAACACGTCGTGGAACTGTGCGCGCAGGCGGCGGCCGCCAAGGGCATCGCTGTCGCGCTCGACGTGCCGCGGCCGGACACGGTGCTGTTCGCCGACCAGGCGCGGGTGGTGCAAATCCTCGCCAACATCGTCACCAACGCCCTCAAGTTCACGCCGGCCGGCGGCCGCGTGGCGCTGTCGGCAAGGGTCGAGGGCGAGGCGTTGCGCGTCGACGTGGAAGATAACGGCGGCGGCATAGCCCCCGCCGCGTTGGGCCGCATTTTTTCCATTTTCGAACAGGGACAGGCCGGGCCGGGGCAGATGGCGAGCGGGCTGGGCATCGGCCTGAGCCTGTCGCGCCGCTTCGCCGAAATGCACGGCGGCAGCGTCGAGGCCCACAGCGAAGGCTTGGGCAAGGGTAGCCGTTTCGTCGTGCGCCTGCCGGTCGTGGTGGCGGCGCCGCCGACGCCGCCCGAGGCCGCCCGGGACGGCCCCGCCAAAGCGGCCCGCGTGCTGGTGGTGGACGACAACCGCGACGCCGCCGAATCGCTACAAGCCCTGTTTCAGATCGAGGGCTACGAGGCGACGGCGGTCTACGACGGCGCCGCCGCCGTGGCCGCCGTGGCCGAGGCGGCGCCGGATCTGGTCGTGATGGATCTGGGCATGCCTGGCCTGGACGGTTACGAGGCCGGGCGCCGGATCCGCCAGTTGACCCCCGGCCGGCGCATCCTGATGGTGGCGCTGACGGGCTGGAGTCAGAGCGACGCCCGCCGCCGCACCCTGGACGCGGGCTTCGACTGCCACCTGACCAAGCCGGTCGATTTCCAGGCCATCGTCGAACTGGCGAACACCTGGCTGGGTGGCGCCCCCTTGAGCGGGGCGTAAAAACCCGTGCCGAGGCTAGGGCTTTGCCTTTGGATGAATGTGGTGGTCGCTGACAGCGACATTGGTCTCCACGCCAGGCAGGCTCACTATCTTTTCGATCAAGGCGATACTCGGCGCGGTGGTCGTCAAGCTGCGGCCGTCGCTGAAATCGAGATCCCAAAATATCAAACCCTTGCCCGTCACCGTGCGCCTGAATGTGCGCAGTGTTGAAAACGGATACACGGTGTCGTCCCAGTCGAAAGCGCCGCGCACCCGCAGTTCATGATCGCGGAAAATTTCATATCGATGAACGAAGGGAAAACACAGGATTAAAAAGAACAGGGTCACTCCCAGGGAGCGTCGAAACAAGTCGCGCAGCATCTGATTTTTTTTGATCGCGCGGGCAGCTTTGTCGCGTCTGGGCATTTTATTTGCGGCGTCGAAGGCCTTGGAAATCACGATGAAGATCGCCAGATACCACAACATGGCAAGAAATCCCAACGGAGCATCGATCACAAAAGTCATGAGCCCGCTATAGTCCAGCGGATAGTCGAGCAAGCCTTTTACCTTGCCCATCGTCTGCTAACTGTCGGCCGGATAGGGAACGATGAATCGCGACAGATGCTCGAAGCCCAGCAGGATGGGCCAGGTCAGCAGAGAAAAGCCAAGAAAAAAGATGAGGGTGGCGAATAAGGGCCCCAGCCACGAGAAAATCCACGCCCGAAAGCCCTGCGGCACCTGCTTGGCCGCCCCTTTCATGGGCTTTTCACGCATGGATACCTGGCCAGCACTCTCGTCATGCCAGCCATCCGCGCGGCTATTTCCACTCGCCGCGCAAGGCATGCACCTGCTCATACAGCAACTCCGGCGTGGCGTCGATGGCCGCCACCGGCTCGCCCACGGCCAGCGCCAGGCGCGAGCGCCAGCCACTGCAAAAAGCGCGCCCGAACAGGTTTTCCTTGTTGCGGCTGAGCAGGTGTCCCCACAGGCCGCGCAGCGCCATCGGAATCACCGGCACCTTGCTGCGCGCCAGGATCTTGGCGATGCCGCCCTTGAATTCATTCATCTCGCCGGTCGCCGTCAACTTGCCTTCCGGGAAAATGCACACCAGTTCGCCCTCGTGCAGGGCCTGGGCGATGTCGACGAAAGCCTTTTCCATCAGCCATGGATCTTCCTTGGCCGAAGCGATCGGGATGGCCTTGCCGGTCCGGAAGATCCAGCCCAGCAGCGGCGTCTTGAAGATGTTGTGATCCATCACGAAGCGGATCGGACGGGGGCTGGCCGCCATGATGACGACGGCATCGACGAAGCTGACGTGGTTGCACACCAGCACGGCGGCGCCCTCGGACGGAATGCGCCGCGTGTTGACGCACTTGACGCGGTGGATGGTGTGGATCAGCAACCAGGCCAGGAAGCGCATCAGGAATTCCGGCACCAGCGAAAAGATGTACACGGCCACCAGCGCGTTCAGGATGGCGGTGATCAAGAACAGCTGCGGGATCGTCATGCCGCGTCCCAGCAACACGATGGCGACCACGGCGGCGGCCACCATGAACAGCGCGTTCAAGATATTCATGCCGGCGATGGTGCGCGAAATGTGTTGCGGGTCGCAGCGGGTCTGGATCAACGCGAACAGGGGCACGATGAAGAAGCCGCCGAAGACGCCGATCATAACGATGTCGAACAGGATGCGCGCCACCCCGTGCTGCAGCAACAGGGCCGCCACCCCGACCAGTTGCGTGTTCACGTAACTGCTGCTGGCAAAGAAAAGGTCGATGCCGAACAGGGACAGGCCGATCGAGCCGAACGGCACCAGGCCGATTTCCACCTTGTGGCCCGACAGGCGTTCGCACAGCAGGGAACCGGTGCCGATGCCGAGCGAAAATACCGTCAACAGCAAGACGAAGACATTGTGGTCGCCATGCAGGTAATCCTTGGCGTAGACGGGAAATTGCGCCAGGATCAGGGCGCCGTAAAACCAGAACCAGGAATTGCCCAGCATGGCCAGGAAGACCACCCGGTTCTTGCGCGAAAAGTTCAGGTTGCGCAACGATTCCGTGATCGGGTTCCAGTTGATTTTCAGCTCGGGCGCGGCGGCCGGCGTGAGCGGCACGCGGTAGCTGGCGACCAGGCCGAGCAAGGCCACCGCCAGGGTCGCGCCGGCGACCAGCGCCACGCCCCAAGGGCGCTGCACCACCAGCACGGCGCCCAGGATTTCGCCCAGCAAGATGCCGACGAAGGTGCCCATCTCGATCAAGCCATTGCCGCCGACCAGCTCGTCCTGCTTCAATTGCTGCGGCAGGTAAGCGTACTTGACGGGGCCGAACAGGGTCGAATGGATACCCATGCCGACCACGGCCGCCACCAGCAGCCACAGGGTATGGCTGAGCCAGCCCAGCGCGGCCACGCCCATGATCGCCAGTTCCAGCCATTTGACGAAGCGCGCCAGTCCGGCCTTTTCGAATTTGTCGGCGATCTGCCCGGCCGTGGCGGAAAACACCACGTAGGGCAAGATGAACAGGCCGGGGATCAAATTGGTGATGGTCGAGGGATTCAGGCTGGTCCAACTGGCCGCCTCGAACGTGAGGATCACCATCAGCGCCGTCTTGAACAGATTGTCGTTGAAGGCGCCGAAGAACTGGGTCCAGAAAAACGGACCGAAGCGCCGTTCGGACAAGAGGGCGAACTGGCTTTTTTGACTCATGGTGGCAAATTCGAGAATAGTAAGAGATTGACAAAATACAGGACTACGGCGCGCACGACAATATTAATTCGCGCCGGCGGGCGCGCCGCCACGGCGCCGTCTACGAGAAAACTGGCGATAAAGACAAAAGAAAAGCCATTCGAGCTGTTTGTCATGTAATGTTCACGTTTGAATAACAATTGCCAATATCGCGCCCGCTTTTGACGCCCGCGCGACACGGGAGCATAACGAAACACCATGGAATTTCTCATCGTATTAGGCGTGTTGTATGCCCTCTGCCCCATCGTTGCCGTCTTTATGGCGCGCAACGCGCAGCGGCGCGCGCATGCGCTCGAACAGAGCTCTATCTTGTTGCGGCGCGACGTAGTCGACCTGCAGTCGCAAGTGCGCAACTTGATCGCTCAGCAAGACCGCGCGGCGGGCGCGCCGGCGACTGGCGCCGCGCCCGCGCAGCAGGCCGCGCCCGCCACGCCCGCCGACTATTCCGGGCGCGGCAGCGTAGCGCCGACCCCGGTCACGCCGAAGATCGCGCCGGAGCTTGCCGCGCCCGCCACGGCCCGCGCCGCCGCATCCGGGACGCCAGCGGCAACGAGCGCCGCCGCTCCCGCTCCTGCCTCCGTTCCCGTTCCGGCGCCCGTTTCAGTTCCGTCCGCGGAACCCGTCGCCGCCGCGTTTCCCGTCGCCGCCGCGTTTCCCGTCAGCGCCCCGTTTCCCCAGGCGGCCGCGCCGGCCGCATCCGCCACCGCGCCAGCCCGCGCGGCGCTCAAGCCCGCGGCCGCGCCCGCGCGTCCGCCCGTCCCGGGCCTGCTGTCGAAAGCCAGGATCTGGCTCCTCAGCGGCAATCTGGTCGCCAAGCTGGGCTTGCTGATCCTCTTCATCGGCGTCAGCTTCCTGCTCAAGTACGTGGCCGCCGACTACACCATGCCGATCGAACTGCGCCTGGCCGGCGTCGCCCTGGCCGACATCGCCCTGCTGGTCTGGGGCTGGCGCATCCGCCACAGCCGGCCGGCCATCAGCCTGCCCGTGCAAGGGGCGGCGCTGGCCATTCTGATGCTGGTCGTGTTCGGCTCCTTCCGCCTCTACCATTTGATCCCGGCCGGCATGGCCTTCGTCCTGCTGCTGGTGCTGACGGCCTTCACCTGCCTGCTGGCGGTGCTGCAAAACGCCGTCTGGCTGGCCACCTTCGGCATCGTCGGCGGCTTCGCCGTGCCCCTGCTGGCCTCCACCGGCGGCGGCAGCCACATCGGCCTGTTCAGCTACTACGCCGTGCTCAACGCGGGCGTGTTCGCGATCGCCCTGAAGCGCTCCTGGCGCATGCTGAACCTGCTCGGCTTCGCCTTCACCTTCATCGTCGGCACGGCCTGGGGCGTGCTGAAATACGCGCCCGAAAACTACCTGTCGACGCAACTGTTCCTGATCCTGTTCTTCCTGTTTTACGTCGGCATCGCGCTGGCCTACGCGGCGCATGAAGCACCCAGGCTGAAACACTACGTCGACGCCACCCTGGTCTTCGGCACGCCCCTGCTGGCCCTCGGCCTGCAATTCGGCCTGGTCAAGGACATGCCCTTCGGCCTGGCCTTTTCCGCCCTGGCGCTGGGCCTGTTCTACACCGGCCTGGCCCTGTTCCTGTGGCGCCGCGGCAGCACCTTCAAGCTGCTGGACGAAACCTTCCTCGCGCTGGGCATCGTCTTCGGCACCCTGGCGCTGCCGTTCGCGCTGGACGGCCGCTGGACCTCGGCCGCCTGGGCGCTGGAAGGGGCCGGCATCGTCTGGGTCGGCTTGCGCCAGCGCCAGACCCGCGCCTGGGTCTTCGGCCTGATGGTCCAGGCCGGCGCCTGGATTTCCTTCATCGCCTCGGTCAGCGGCCTGGATCGGGCCGCCGCCCTGCACGACAATCTGTGGCTGGGCTTCCTGATCCTGACCGTCAGCGCCCTGTTCATGGCCACCACCCTGCGCGCCGCGCCCGACGAAGATAAATCCAAGGGCCTGACCGGACTGTCGCTGCTCTTCCTGGGCGGCGCCGCCCTGTGGCTGCTAGCCGGCAGTTGGACGGAAATCCTGCTGCGCAGCTCGGGCGCGGCGCAACTCGATCTGCTCATGCTCAGCGCCGTGCTGGTCGCCATCATCCTGGGCGCCATTGCCAGCCGCATGCGCTGGGGCGCGGCGGCCCATTTCGCCGTCGCCACGCTGGCCGTCGGCGCCGCCACCCTGCTGTTGCGGGCGCCGCAGGACGAATGGTTCAAAGCCACGCCCGGCCTGTTCGCCGGCCCCTTCCTGAGCGCGCTGATCATGGCCGTCGCCCTGTTCGCCAGTGCCTGGCTGTTCGAGCGCCAGGCGCGCGCCCAGTCCAGGCCCGACCTGGCCACCATGGCCGCCACCCTGCTGCCCGGCGCCGCGTTTTGCTGGTTTTTCCTGGTCCTGAGCTCGCTGTGCGGCTGGCTCGTCGCCCACCTCGACCCGACCCGGCAAAGCGACAATGGCAGCGCCCTGTATGCGCTGGCGCTGGCGCTGAGCGCCTTCCCCTTCGCCTGGCTGGCGCGGCGCCTGGCCTGGCCCCTGCTGCACTGGTTCAGCGGAGCGGCCTGGGTGGCGCTGGCGCTGAGCGGCGTCTCCATGCTGATCGTCCTGCAAACGACGATCCCGAACGCGCTCGGCTGGGGCGCCCTGCTCGCGGCCTGGCTGGCGGCCGACTACATGATGCGCCTCTGGCCGCGCAATGACTGGCCGCTCGGCCGGCCCGTCCTCGAGATACTGCACACCCTGCGCACGGTCGCGCCCTGGTTGATGCTGTGGCCGCTGGGCGAACAAGTCATTTCCCACTGGCTGCTGCAAGGCGACAGCGACGCGCAGCGCCTGCTCACCTTGTCCGGCTGGGAAGTGAGCGGCAGCTGGTCCCGCTATTTGCCGGCCTGGGCCATGATGCTGGTGACGGCCCTGCTGGCACGGCGCTGCCGCGATGGCGGCTGGCCGCTGGCGCCGGTCGTCTCCTGGTACAAGAGCGTCCTCATCCCGCTGGCCGCGCTGTGGTCGGCGCTGCTGGTGGCGTACTGGAATCTCTTGTACGACGGCGCCATGGCGCCCCTGCCCTATTTGCCACTGCTCAATCCGCTTGACTTGAGCACCGGCTTCGCCATCTTGCTGGCCTTCGTTGCCTACCGCCTGTGGCGCGGCGAGCGCCAGGGCGCGCTGCCGGCATGGCATGCCCGCATGCCGGTCGTGGCGGGCTGCATCGTGTATGCATGGCTCAATCTGATGCTGCTGCGCTCAGTTTCCAACTACATGGGCCTGCCTTATCGTTTCGACGCCATGTTCGCCTCGCACTTCGTGCAAGCCATGCTTTCGCTGGTGTGGAGCGTCACGGCGCTGATCCTGATGCGCCACGCGGTACGGCGCCACGCCCGCAAGCAATGGGGCCTGGGCGCCATCCTGCTCGGCCTGGTGGTGGCGAAACTCTTCCTCGTCGACCTGTCCGACGTGGCCGGCGTGGGCCGCATCGTCTCCTTTGTCGGCGTGGGCGGGCTGATGGTACTGATCGGCTACCTGGCGCCCTTCCCCACCTCGACCGAGGCGGCGTCCGACCCGCAAGCTTCCGCCCCCCAGACATTCGATACCTAGCCTTCCGACGCGGCGCCGTCTTGATGGACGCGCGCCCATATTTTTCAGAGAACATCATGAAACACAAACCGCCCCTTCTTTCCACTCCGGCCACCGGGCCGCAAGCCGCCCTTCGGCCGACATTCGGCCCAACCCTGGCCGCGACCCTGGCTTTGACGCTAGCCTTGGCCGGCGCCGCCGCTGCGGCGCCGCCCTCCGACACGCCCGCCGATTACGCCTACGGCCTGCCCCTGAGCGTGAGCGGCAACGCCGGCGTGGTCGCCTTTCGCCTGCCGCGCGAGGTCTATCTGCACGCCGCCAGCGCCGAGCTGAACGACTTGCGCCTGTTCGACCGGCAAGGCAACAAGCT
>DMYQ01000342.1:0-165 GCA_003482555.1 Janthinobacterium sp.
ATCACCGTGTCGGCGCGCGCGCACGTGGCCGCCAGGAGGAAGAAAGCAAGAACACACTGCGAGCGGGCAAGTCGCATCGATCTCTCCGGCGTTGTCGAAAACCAGTAGTGTAGCGAGATTACTTACCACTGTCTCAATGTTTCGAGAATGCCATTTGTTTGCGGC
>DMYQ01000342.1:371-1477 GCA_003482555.1 Janthinobacterium sp.
GCGCCGCCCGCAGCGCGGCCACGGGCGGCGGCAGGGGATAGGCGAAATATTGGTACTCGCCGCGGCCGTAGCCGTGCCGCTCCATCACCACCCGGCTGCGGAACAGCTCCGCCCGCCCGTAAGCGGCCGCCAGTGCCGCGCATTCCGGGCCGGACAGCAGGCCGGGCGCCAGCGCGCAACCGTGGGCGTCCAATTCATCCGCCATGCGCGCCCAGTCCAGCGCCGCCACCCGTTCCCGCAAGGTCGCGCCGCTCATTTGGCCGCTCATTTGGCCGCTCACTTGCCGGCCTCGCGCTCGAGCAGGGCCTGCTTGCGCTCGACGCCCCAGCGGTAGCCGGACAGGGCGCCGTCGTTGCGCACCACCCGGTGGCAGGGAATGGCCACCGCCAGCGGATTGGCGGCGCAGGCGCCGGCCACGGCGCGCGCCCCCTTCGGCGCCCCGACCAGGGCCGCCAATTCGGCGTAGCTGACGGTGCGCCCGGCCGGGATGCCGCGCAACGCCTGCCAGACGCGTTGCTGGAAGGCGGTGCCGCGCACGTCGAGCGGCAGGTCGAGTCCGATCTCGGGCGCCTCCACCAGCGCCACCACGCGCGCCACCGTGCGCTCGAAGTCGGCTTCCGCTCCGAGCAGTTCCGCCTTCGGAAAACGATCCTGCAAGTCGCGCGCCAGCGCGTCCGGGTCGTCGCCCAGCAGGATCGCGCAAATGCCGGTGGCCGTGGCCGCCACCAGGATCGCCCCCAGCGTACAGGCGCCGATGGCGAAGCGGATCGTGGCGCCGCCGCCGCCGGCGCGGAAGGCGCTGGCCGTCATGCCCAGCACGGCCGGCGCGGTGGCGTAAAAGCGGCCGCTGGAATTGAAGCCGGCCGCGTAAATCGCTTCCGTCACGCTACCCTCTTCGCGCGCCAGCCCGGCCTGGATGCGGGCGCCGCGGCGCGCCGCCGCATAGGCTTTCGGCGTGATGCCGGTATGCGCCTTGAAGACGCGGTGAAAGTGGAAACGGCTCATGCCGGCGGCGCGCGCCAGCGCGTCCAGGTCGAGCTCCTCGACGGCCGCGTCGATCAGCCGGCACACCTGGGCCACGGCGGCGGCGTGACGCTCGGCCAGCG
>DMYQ01000342.1:1551-4145 GCA_003482555.1 Janthinobacterium sp.
TGGAATCGCACATTGGCGCGCAAGGCGCGCCGCGCCGCGCACGAGGGCCGGCAATACACGCCGGTGCTGCGCACGGAATAGTAGAAAATTCCGTCGGCGGCGCCGTCGCGGCGCAAGACGGCGGCCCAGCGCTGTTCGTCGTCTGTGTAAGTGATGCTTGTCATGTCGAATCTCCCATGTGGCCGATGTCTTCATCATAGCCAGCATGGACGCCGGCCGCACCCCGGCGCTTGCTTTCGAATTCGCGCCGCCGCCACGCGGTGCTAGAATCCCGACCTGAGGCAGCCGCCAGCGCGCCATTTCGGAGAAGACATTGGACGATCTCGTTACCCAGGATAGCATTCCCATTTTTCAGCGCATCAAGGATTATTTGCTGGCCGAAATCGGCGCCGGCCGCTGGAAGGAAGGCGATGTGATCCCGTCCGAACAGGCGCTCGTCAAGCAGTTCGGCGTCTCGCGCATGACGGTCAACCGCGCCGTGCGCGAGCTGACCACGGAACAGGTACTGACGCGCCGGCAGGGCTCCGGCACTTACGTGGCGCAGCAAAAATACCAGGCCACCCTGCTGGAAATCAAAAACATCGCCGACGAGGTGCGCGCCCGCGGCCACGTGCACCGCAGCAGCCTGCAATTGCTGGAGCGGGGCAAGGGTTCCGACGCGCTCGCCAAACAGTTCGGCGTGGCGCCGGAAACGCCGCTGTTTCATTCCCTGATCGTCCATTTCGAAAACGGCGTGCCGATCCAGGTCGAGGACCGCTGGGTCAACCCGGCCTGCGCGCCCGACTACATGGAGCAGGATTTTGCCAGCATCACGCCCAACGAATACCTGATGGCGGCCGCGCCGCTACAAGGCGCCACCTACAATATCGAGGCGCTGTCGCCGCCGCGCGACATTGCCGACATGCTGGCCATCGACACCCGCCAGGCTTGCCTGGTGCTGCGCCGCCAGACCCGCTCGCACGGCCAGGTGGCGTCCATCGCCACCATGTGGCATCCGGGCCACCGCTACCAGTTCGCCGGCAGCTTCGCCTGAAGTCCAGCCTGGGCCCGCCCGGCTAGCATGGTTTGGCCGCCGACAGTCTCACCAAATGTCACGCCCGGCCCCGCAAATGGCCTTTATTTGCGCGAAACGGCGGGGCGCCGCCGAGGCCGTGGCGGGCCCGCGAAAGTTAACCCTGCGCTGAAAATTTCGATGCTATAGTGACTCGACGGAGCGCTCCGGGCCGCCAATCGCGCCGCCCGCCGCCATGAAAACCTGCACTTGCCAGTGAAAGGGTCGCACTTGCCGCAATGCCGCCTCCGGTGTTCCCGCGCCACCCTGCGCTTCGCGCTGCGGCTGGCCGCATGCGCGCTGCTGACCCTGGGCGGGCCGGCGGCGGCGCTGGAAAAGGTCGGCGTCCAGCTGCGCTGGAACCATCAATTCGAGTTCGCCGGTTATTACGCGGCCCAGGAACAGGGCTATTACCGGGATGCCGGCCTGGAGGTCAGCCTGCACCCGCGCGTCGCCGGCGCCGACCCGGTCGAGGCCGTGCTGGCGGGCGCGGCGCAATATGGCGTCGGCAACAGCAGCCTGCTGGCGCGACGCGCCGCCGGCCAGCCGCTGGTGGTGCTGAGCACCATTTTCCAGCATTCGTCCGGCGTGCTGCTGGCGCGCCGCCTGGACGGCGGCGGCGCCCGCCGCGACTGGGTCGGCGCCAGCCTGATGCTCCCCCCCGGCAACGAAGAAGTGCTCGCCTACCTGAAGAAAAAGGGCCTCGCCCTCGACACCCTGCGGCGCCTGCCGCCCAGCGACCAATACGACGAGCTGATCGCCGGCAGGGTCGACCTCATGTTCAGTTCCTCGGCGCGGGCCCCATACACGCTCGACCGCAGCCACATCGCTTACGAAGTCTGGTCGCCGCGCCAGGCCGGCATCGATTTTTATGGCGACAATCTGTACACCACGGAAGCCGAATTGCGCGAGCATCCGGCGCGCGCCGAGGCGATGCGCGCCGCCACCCTGCGCGGCTGGGCCTACGCCCTGGCGCATCAGGGCGAGATGGCCGACCTGATACGGGCCCGCTATCCGGACAGCCACAGCCGTGAACACTTGTTGTACGAGGCGCGCCAGACGGAATTGCTGGTGGCGCCAGGCGAAGCGGCGCTGGGCAGCTCCGATCCGGCCCGCTGGCGCGCCATCGCCGCCACCTACGCCGACCTGGGCCTGCTGCCGGCCGGCCAGCCCACGGCCGCCTTCCCGTCGGACGGCTTCCTGTACCGGGCGCCGCGCCCGCCCGGCCTGTGGCCGTACGCGGCGGCCCTGGCGGCGGCGCTGCTGGCCGCCTTTGCCGCCGCCTACGCGCGCCACCTGGCGCGCCGCCTGCGCGCCGCCGAGCTGCGCCTGCGCCAGGTCGATGCGCTCTCCGGCCTGGCCTTGACCGACGAAGGCGCCTGGCAGTGGCGCGGCGCGCGCCTGAGCTTTTCCGCCGCCGCGCAGCGCATGCTGGGCTACCGCGACGGCCAGCTGGCACTGGCGCCGGCCGAGTGGATCGAGCACCTGCATCCGGACGACCGCGCCCGCGTGCGCCAATACCTGGCCCCCTGCCTGGCCCCCT
>DMYQ01000342.1:4262-18725 GCA_003482555.1 Janthinobacterium sp.
CCCCTGCCTGGCCCCCTGCCTGGAGAGCGCCGCCCAGGCCAGCTTCGCCTGTGAATTCCGCATGCGCCGCCGCGACGGCGGCTGGCAGTGGTTGCTGGGCCGCGGCGTGGTCGACGCCCGCGGCGCGGACGGGCGCGCGCTGGGCGCGGCCGGCATCTTGAGCGATATCGGCGAGCGCAAGGCCGAAGAAGAAGCGCGCGTGTGCGCCATCATGGAAGCGGCGCCGGAAGCGATGCTGGTGGCCGAGCGGGGCGGCCGCATCCGCTACGCCAACCAGATCGGCGCGCGCTGCTTTTCGTATACTCTCGATCAATTGATCGGCCTGTCGCTGGAACAACTGGTGCCGGAAACCATGGACGGCGCGCCCGGCCAGCGCCAACTGGCGCCGCGCGCCAAGGCGCCCGGGCGGGTGCTGACGGCGCGCCGCCGCGACGGCTCGCACTTCCCGGCCCGGGTCACCCTGTCGCCTTTGCTGATGGGCGGCCAGCAACTTTCCATCGTTTCGCTGCGCGACATGACCCAGCGCCAGCGCGCCGAGGAAGCCCTGCACGCCAGTTCCGAACGCTACCGCCTGATCGTGCAAACGGCGGCCGAGGGCATCTGGATGACCGACCCCCAGGGCGTCACCACCTTCGTCAACCCGAAGATGGCGCTCATGCTGGGTTACTCGGTGCGCGAAATGCTGGGCCGGGCGATGAGCGAATTCATGGACGGCGACGGCCACCAGCAATGGCAAATGCACGGCCAGCGGCGCCAGGGCGGCCGGCCCGAGCAGGGCGACTTCCGCTTCTTCCGCAAGGATCGCTCCAGCCTGTGGGGCTTGCTGTCCTCGACCCCGATCCAGGCCGAGAACGGCGAGCACGGCGGCACCCTGGCCATGATCACCGACATCACCGAGCGGCGCCTGGCCTCGGTCGCCCTGCGCAATTCGAACCAGCGCATGGCCTCGGTCTTCGACGCCGTCACCAACGGCTTGGTGGTGCAAGACAATGTCGGGCGCGTCCTGGAGAGCAACGCGGCGGCCGCGCGCATGCTGGCCGCCAGCCTGAACCACAGCCGCCTGTGGCCCGCCGTGCGCGAAGACGGCGGCGCCTTCGACCAGCACAGCCACCCGGTCCACATCGCGCTGGCCACCGGCGCGGCCGTGCGCGACGTCGTCATGGGCGTGCTGCAACTCGACGGCAGCCTGTCCTGGCTGTCCGTGAACACCGAGGCCATCCGCGACGAATCGGGCAAGGTCGGCATGGTGGTCTCCAGCCTGACCGACATCACCTATCACAAGCGCAGCGAAAACGCGCTGCGCCAGGGCGAGCGGCGCTTGCAGGAAATCATCGACATGATGCCGATCGGCCTCTTCATCAAGGACGCCGAGGGCCGGCCCCTGCTGATGAACCGGGCCAGCGAACAGCAATTCGGCTTCACCCTGGACCAGATTGACGACGACAACGAGCGCCTGTGCGCCGGCCTGTCCCACCGCGACCGGGAAGCCCTGGCCGGGCGCGTCTTGATCGACTTCGAGGAAAGCGTGTGGAATCCCGCCCTGGGCCAGCAGCGCCTGCTGCGCACCTTCAAGAAACCGGTGGCCGACGAACGGGGCGCGCCGGCCTACCTGATCTGCATGTCGATCGACATCAGCGACGCCAAGCGCGCCGAGCACGCGCTGCGCGAACTCAACGAGCACCTGGAAGAGCGCGTGGCCCAGCGCACCGAGCAGCTCGACCAGGCCAAGCAGGTGGCCGAGGAAGCCAGCCTGGCGAAGGGCCAGTTCCTGGCCAATATGAGCCATGAAATCCGCACCCCGATGAATGGCGTGATCGGCATGGCTTACCTGGCCCTGAAGACCGAGCTCGATCCGCGCCAGCGCGACTACCTGGAAAAGATCCGTTTCGCCGGCGAGCATTTGCTGGGCATCATCGACGACATCCTCGACATTTCCAAGATCGAGGCCGGCAAGCTGGAAATCGAGCGCGTCGATTTCAGCCTCGACCACGTGATGCAAACCGTCAGCACGGTGGTCGCGCCCAAGGCCGCCGGCAAGGACCTGACCCTGGTGTTCGAGCTCGACCCGGCGCTGCCGGCCATGCTGCTGGGCGACCCGCTGCGCCTGGGCCAGGTGCTCATCAATTACACCAATAACGCCGTCAAGTTCAGCGAACGGGGCGCCATCGCCGTCAAGGTCTTCCAAGTGGCCCGCGAGGGCACCGACTGCCTGCTGCGCTTCGAGGTGCGCGACCACGGCATCGGCCTGTCCAGGGAAGAAATGGGCAAGCTGTTCCAGTCCTTCCAGCAAGCCGACACCTCCACCACGCGCGCATACGGGGGCACCGGCCTGGGTCTGGCCATTTGCAAGCAACTGGCGCAACTGATGGGCGGCGAAGTGGGCGTGTCCAGCGTGGCCGGCGCCGGCAGCACATTTTGGTTCACGGCGCGCCTGGGCGTGTCCGGCGCCAGCGTGCCCGGCATGCACGACAAGGTGAACGGGGCGGCGGCGGCCATGCTGGCCAGCGCCAACGCGGCCGCCGTCATGGCCGCCCTCAAGCACGCCCGCATCTTGCTGGTGGAAGACAATACCTTCAACCAGCAAATCGCGCTGGAAATGCTGGAAGAGGCGGGCGCCTCCGTGTGTCTGGCCAACAACGGCGCCGAAGCCCTGGCCCTGCTCGGGCAAACCGACTTCGACTGCGTGCTGATGGATGTGCAAATGCCGCTCATGGACGGCCTCGAGGCGACCCGCCGCATCCGCGCCGACGCCCGCCTGGCCGGCATGCGCGTGCTGGCCATGACCGCCACCGCCACCAGCGAAGACCGGGTGCGCTGCGTCGAGGCGGGCATGGACGACTTCATTTCGAAGCCGATCCAGCCGGCCATGATGTACCAGACCATCGCCAACTGGCTGCCCGAGCGCGAGCCGCTGGCGGCGCCGGCGCCGCGCGCCGCGCCCGCCTTCAAGCCCACCCTGGCCGGCGACCCGGCCGTGATCGACTTGTCCATCCTGGCCAAGCTGCTCGGCTTCCACCCGCAAAAGGTGCGCAAGTTCGCCTTCAAGTTTTTGCAGAGCGCCCAGGATGGCTTTGCCGATATCGCGGCGGCGCTGGCGCGCGGCGACCTGCAGCAAGTGCGCGAACTGGGGCACCGCATCAAGTCCTCGGCGCGCACCGTGGGCGCGCTCGGCATGGCCGAGCTGTGCCAGGAACTGGAAAACCTGCCCAGAGAGGCGCAAGAACAGACGCAAGAACAGACGGCGGCCCGGGCCGACGCCATCTTGAACGAACTGTGGCGCCTGCTGGAACTGGTCACGGAACACATCATGCACAACACCAGCTTTGCCGACGACGACTGAGTATCATGACGACACAGCCAAGCAATGCCAAGCCGCACCCATACAACCGGTCTGATTTTTTTCATAGAGGCGCAGCATGACTGATGCAACCCCGGCTCCCCTGGCGGGCGCCGCAACAAACGTGCGGGGCGACGCTCTCCGCTCGCCTTTGCTGCCGGGCGCCGCCCTGCGCGTGCTGCTGGTCGACGACGACGCCTTCACGCTCGACTTCGTCAGCGAATTGCTGCGCCAGCTGGGCGTGGCCGACATCGTCACGGCCGCCGATGGCGCGCGCGGCATCGCCGCCTTCGACCAGGCCAGCCCGAAGCCGGACCTGGTGGTGGCCGACCTCCTGATGCCGGGCCAGGACGGCTTCCACCTGCTCACCGGCCTGGCCGAGCGGCGCTACGGCGGCGGCGTGATCCTGCTGTCGGGCCAGGAAGACCGGGTCTTGAACTCGGCCAAGCTGATGGCCCGCTTTCACCAGTTGCAGGTGCTGGCGGCCCTGCCCAAGCCGGTCGACCGGCAGGCGCTGGGCAGGGCAATCGCCCGACTCAATTGAGGCGCGCCGGGGGAGGCGGGCTTACACTGGCGCAAACCCGACGACAATTTTCCGCAATAATCGCCACATTTTTGAAAAATGGGTTATTATTTCAGCCATCCCCGCCCGACTGCTCTCTGGTCGCACCTTCCCAGAACATTGAATTTGCGCACATTGCCTCCATTTGCCAGTGGTAATCCAAGCGGCATGGATGGCGAAACCAGGCAAGAATGGCTTAATCTCCAGGCATTATTGATCCCACACCTCGTTTGAGGAAAATATGAGCGAAAATATTAAACACATTACCGATGCATCCTTTGACGCCGACGTGCTGAAATCCGACCGCCCCGTGCTGGTCGACTTCTGGGCCGAATGGTGCGGTCCCTGCAAGGCGATCGCCCCGATCCTGGAAGAAGTGGCCAAGGAATACAACGGCAAGATCCTGATCGCGAAGATGGACGTCGACGCCAACCAGCTGGTTCCGGCCAAGCATGGCATCCGCGGCATTCCGACCCTGATCCTGTTCAAGAACGGCGTCGTGGCGGCGCAAAAAGTCGGCGCGATGGCAAAGGGTCAATTGACCTCTTTCATCGACAGCAATATTTAAGGCATCCCAGGCGACGCCGCTCCCGCGGCGGCGCCGTCCGGGCTCGGGTCCAGTCAACCCGGCCCATTGATCAACACCACGCAAGCCCCTCCCCTACCTTTACTTCCCGTCTCGGGACACTCTACACATGCATTTATCTGAACTAAAGGCCTTACACGTATCCGCCCTCCTGGAGATGGCGATCGGTCTGGACATCGACAACGCGGCCCGCTTGCGCAAACAGGAACTGATGTTTGCGATTCTGAAGAAACGCGCGAAATCGGGCGAACAAATTTTCGGCGACGGCGCCCTGGAAGTGCTGCCGGACGGCTTCGGCTTCCTGCGCTCGCCCGACGCCAGCTACATGGCGTCCACCGACGACATCTATATCTCGCCATCGCAGATCCGCCGCTTCAATCTGCACACCGGCGACTCGATCGAGGGCGAAGTGCGCACCCCGAAAGACGGCGAGCGCTATTTCGCGCTGGTCAAGGTCGACAAGGTCAACGGCGAATCGCCGGAAATGTCGAAGCACCGCATCCTGTTTGAAAACCTGACGCCGCTGCACCCGAACGAGCCGCTGCGCCTGGAACGTGAAATGAACGGCCAGGAAAACATCACCGGCCGCATCATCGACTTGATCGCGCCGATCGGCAAGGGCCAGCGCGGCCTGCTGGTGGCGTCGCCAAAGTCGGGCAAGTCCGTGATCTTGCAGCACATCGCGCACGCGATCACGGCCAACCACCCGGACATCACCCTGATCGTGCTGCTGATCGACGAGCGGCCGGAAGAAGTGACCGAGATGCAGCGCTCCGTGCGCGGCGAAGTGGTCGCCTCGACCTTCGACGAACCGGCCACCCGCCACGTGCAAGTGGCTGAAATGGTGCTGGAAAAAGCCAAGCGCCTGGTGGAAATGAAAAAAGACGTGGTCATCCTGCTGGACTCGATCACCCGCCTGGCGCGCGCCTACAACACCGTGATCCCCGCTTCCGGCAAGGTCTTGACCGGTGGTGTCGACGCCAACGCGCTGCAACGCCCAAAACGCTTCTTCGGCGCCGCCCGCAACATCGAGGAAGGCGGTTCGCTGACCATCATCGCGACCGCCCTGATCGAAACCGGTTCGCGCATGGATGACGTCATCTTTGAGGAATTCAAGGGTACCGGCAACATGGAAGTGCATCTGGAACGCCGCCTGGCCGAGAAACGCGTCTACCCGGCCATCAATCTGAACAAATCCGGCACCCGCCGCGAAGAGTTGCTGATCAAGCCGGACCAGCTGCAAAAAATCTGGATCTTGCGCAAGTTGCTGTACTCGATGGACGAGATCGAAGCGATGGAGTTCATCCTCGACAAGATGAAGGCGACCAAGAACAACGCCGAATTCTTCGACATGATGCGCCGCGGCGGTTAATCCAGCGACGCTGGATCCCCCGCGATCGGCGGGAACGGGCCGAATCGCGTTCCCGCCCCGGATTTGCGCCCGCCGAGCTTGCCACGCGGGCGCGAGGACTGTATAATCTGCGGTTGCATTATTAAACCCAGGCAAGTGATCGGCAATCGGGTCAAGGAGTTGGACGACCGACGAAGTGCTGTTTGGCTACCGACCTATAGAGATACTACAAATGAAACTCAATACACATCCAGATTACCGCGAAGTCGTTTTCCACGACCTGTCCTGCGACTTCAAATTCGTCACCCGTTCGACCATCCAGACCCGCGAAAAAATCACCCACGAGGGTAAAGAATACCCGTTGGTGAAAATCGAGGTGTCGGCTGAGTCGCACCCGTTCTACACCGGCAAGCACAAGATCGTCGACACCGCCGGTCGCGTCGAGAAATTCCGTCAGAAATTCGGTACCGTGGGTTCGAAAACCCAAATCGCAGCAGGCTAAGCATTTGCCGCTGTATGCAAGAAAAGGCAGCCGAGGCTGCCTTTTTTCGTTGATACTCCGCCTACCCCTCATTCCATTTCCCCACCGATGAAGCCAGTCCGTCTTCCCGCCGCCGCCACCCTGGCGCTGCCACGCTGGGCCTTGTTCGCGCTCGGCCTGCTGTACATCTTGCCCGGTCTGCTAGGCCGCGACCCGTGGAAGAACGACGACGCCGCCAGTTTCGGCATCATGTGGACCATGGCCCAGGGCGGCTGGCAAGACTGGTTGTGGCCGAACATCGCCGGCCTGTCGATGCCGGACGAAGGCCCGCTGGCGTTCTGGCTGGGCGCGCTGGGCATCAAGCTCTTCGGCTGGCTGCTGGGCGACCTGACGGGCGCGCGCCTGGCCACCATCGGCGTCTTCGTCGGCGGCGCGCTGTCGGTCTGGTACACCGCCTTCCACCTGGGCCGGCGCAACGACGCCCAACCGCTGCGCCTGGCCTTCGGCGGCCAGCCCGAGCCGGACGATTTCGGCCGCACCCTGGCCGACGCCGCCGTGCTGATCTACCTGGGTTGCCTGGGTTTACTCAAGCACAGCCACGAAAACACGGCCGAAGCCTTGCAGGTGGCGGTGCTGGCCTATCTGCTGTACCGGGCCGTGCGCTACGTCGAACTGCCCTCGCCGGGGAACGTCGGCCTGATCGGCCTGGCCCTGGGCGGCCTGACCCTGGCGCGCGGCTGGCCCACCCCGCTGGCCCTGACGGCGGCCCTGTTCCTGTGCACCCAGTTCCTGCGCCTGCCGGCCCTGCGCACCCTGCGCGACCTGGGCCTGGCCCTGGCCCTGGCCACCTTGATCACCCTGCTTTGGCTGCTGCCCGGCGAATATCTGCGGCCCTTCCACCAGTCGCCGCTGCAAGCCTGGATGGCCTGGAACGCCACCCAACTGGGTTGGCCCAGCTTGCTCAGCCTGAAGTTTTTCTACCGCGTCGGCATGTGGTTTTTCTGGCCGGCCTGGCCCTTCGCCGCCTGGGCCGTGTACGCCTGGCGGCGCCAGCACCATGTCTTGCACATCGTGGTGCCGCTCAGCTTTGTCATCATGCTGGTCTTGCTGGCCCTGTTTCACCCGAATCCCGAGCAGGGCCAGTTGCTGCCGCTGCTGCCGCCGCTGGCCGTCATGGCCGCCTTCGGCTTGCTGACGATGAAGCGGGGCGCCATCAACGCCATCGACTGGTTCTCGGTGATGGTGCTGACGGCCGGCGCCGCCGTGCTGTGGCTGTTCTGGTTCGCCACCCTGACCGGCTGGCCCGCGCAACTGGCCAAGAACGCCCTCAAGCTGGTACCGGGCTTCAAGCCGGAACTGGACTTGCTGACCTTTTTCGTGGCCGCCTGCGCCACCGCAGGCTGGATCGCGCTGGTGCATTGGCGCATTTCACGCCAGCCCGCCGTGCTGTGGCGCGCCGTGGTGCTGTCGTCCGGCGGCTTGATCCTGATCTGGGTCTTGAGCATGACCTTGTTCTTGCCGGAGCTCAATTACAGCAAGAGCTACGCCAGCGTCGCCGTCCAGATCGAAGCCAGATTGCCGCCGGGAACCGCTTGCCTGGAAACAAATGTGGGGCCGGCCCAGCGCGCTTCCTTCGCCTACTACGGCCGCCTGCCCTTCACCGGCGTGGAAGGCGGCCGCTGCAACGTGCTGCTGCTGCAAGACAGCCCCAGCGTCAACGACAACAAGGAAATCCCGCCGCAAATGCGCGGCAAGCAGTGGCTCAAACTGTGGGAAGGCCGGCGCCCCTCGGATGCGGGCGAGCGTTTCCGCCTGTACCGGCGCGCCGACTGAACCGCGAGCGGGCGCGCCCGGGCCTCGATTTGTCGGGCACCAGCTTCAGCGACTTCGGCGAGCGCCGGCGCGAGGCCGCGCAAGGCGTTCCGGGGCGAGCGGCGCCGATCAGCGCACAAAGATTCGGACAAGGGATCGACGCGCGAAATTCGCCCGGTATTACGGGGCGACAAGCCGGCGGCGCCCGGCGGGGAAATTTTTATGATGCATGCCAACACAAAGCCCTTTCATAGGGCTATAGTCACTGAATAGAATCTTGCCTCAAGGCACAGAAACATTGTCAACCAGGCAGTTTTCCGACGCGCCCGCACGAATGCCGCCGCGTCCACCGTGCGCGCCCCACCCCCGCCGCTCCGTACTTCAGTTATCGCTTTGTTCGAGTACTTACATGCCTATCCTCTACAAGCTGCAACTCGCCCTCAAGAACACTTATGTGCGCCTGGGTGTGGGGGCGCTGCTGGCCCTGGTCGTCGCCGCCACCATGCATTTTTCAAACGAAGTCGCGCAAGACGCCAGCCCCTTGCTGCACTCGCAAAACATCGCTGAAATCTCGGCCCTGGTGGGCCAGCGCGCGCGCCTGGAATATTTGATGGTAGCCAAGCCCCTGTCGGAAGCGCCCCTGTACATCTACAAGTTCAAGGATGCGCCGCAAGTGCATGTGGTGAAAGTACCCAGCACCTCCCACCTCAACCTGGAGCGCGAAGTCTTGCTCAGGAATGCCATCCCGTATTCGATCGCCAGCGACGACTTCCTGGCCGCGCACAAGGCCGCCCTGCAAGACAATGGCGGCGCCGGGCCGCTGGCCAGCCTGGGCGACTTCCTCAGGCGGCATGCCTTCGACATCGTCGTCGTGCTGATGCTGCTGTTCGTGCTCAAGTTCGGCATGCCCGGTATGGGTATGAGCGCCAGCGTCATCATGCCCGACAAGCTCAAGGGCAGCATGGACGACTTGATCGGCATGGCCGACATCAAGCAAGAAGTGTTGCACCTGGAAGACATGATACGCAACCGCGGCCTGTATCGCTCGCACAACATCGACAAGCCCTTCAACGTGATGCTGACGGGGCCGGCCGGCACCGGCAAGACCAAGCTGGCCGGCTACCTGGCCAAGCGCCTGAACCTGCCGCTGATCCAGGCTTCCGGCTCGGCGCTGGAATCGGGCTTCATCGGCGGCGGCTCCAAGGCCTTGAACGCGCTGCACCGCAAGGCTTGCGCGCGCGGCAGTTGCATCATCTTCCTGGACGAGGCGCAAACCCTGTTCATGCCGCGCGGACGGGGCGAAAAGAAATGGGAAGACGATACCGCCAACACTCTGCTCGGCCTGCTCGACGGCATCAAGAGCGACGAGGGCGCGGGCGTGATCTGGGTGGTGGCCTCGAATTTCGACGAAGTCTCGACCGATATGGATGAAGCCATGCTGCGTCGCTTTTCCGTGAAGATCAATTTCCGCCTGCCCAACAAGGCCGAGCGCCTGGAATTGCTGCGCACCTTCCTTGCTCGCAAGCAGGAAGGCTGCGTGGACTGGGACCGGCTGGACTTGCACCAGGTGGCCGAGATGACCGCCAACCTCAGCCCCGCGCTGCTGGAAACCGTGGTCGAGCGGGCCAGCATGATTTCGATCCAGGAAAAGGCCATCATCGACACCGAGCTGATGTTCCGCGCCTTCGAGCGCGCCACCATCGGCTTGACCGACCGCGCCACCACGTTTGAAAAAAACCTGCAGCGCGAACGGGTCGCCCTGCACGAGCTGGGGCATTTCTTCATGCAGATCGACCCCTTTCTGCGCCAGGGCATGAGCCTGGCCGAGGTCAAGCAAAAGTCGCCCCTGCTCAAGATCAGCACCGAATCGGTCTCCAAGCTGGGCGCGCTCGGCTACGTGCTGTCGGCCGGCGACGATGTTTCCCTGCGCACCCTCGAAGAGATGGAGCGCGACGTCATTCAACTGTACGGCGGGGTCGCCGCGGAAGAATTGTTTTACGGGGCGCGCGGCATTTCCGTGGGCAGCCAGAACGACATCCAGAAGGCGACCAAGCTGCTCGACTTGATGGTGAATCGCCTGTCGATGTATTCGCGCTCCAAGCTCGACTACAGCCAGTTCAAGCGCGAGGGCGGCGCCGACCACACGCTGGCGCAGGTGCAGGAAAAGGCCGATCAGCTCTACAACTACACCCTGGACGCCATCGCCGACTACAAGGAAGTGATCGCCGAAATCAAAGGCGAGTTGCTGGAGCAGTACGTGCTGTCCAAGGACGCCATCTTTGCCTTGCTCGAGGAACGCATGGAATTGCAGGGCGGGCGCGGCTTCGCCGTCCTCAAGCCGGCCGCGCCCGCCCCCGCCGTGACTTGAGCGCTTATTCCGCGCCGGCCACACCCAGCCCCAGGTCGTTCGCCACTTGCTGGCGCAGGATGAATTTCTGGATCTTGCCGGTCACCGTCATGGGGAAGGTTTCGACGAAGCGGACGTAGCGCGGCACCTTGTAGTAGGCGATCTGGCCGCTGCAAAAGGCGCGGATTTCCTCGGCGTCGGCTTGCATGCCGGGCCGCAGGATGATGCAGGCGCACAGTTCCTCGCCATATTTCGCGTCCGGCACGCCCACGCACTGCACGTCCAGCACCTTCGGATGGCGGTACAAGAACTCTTCCACTTCGCGCGGGTAGATGTTTTCGCCGCCCCGTATCACCATATCCTTGGAGCGCCCCACGATGCTGCAAAAGCCGGCCGCGTCGATCACCGCCAGGTCGCCCGTGTGCATCCAGCGCGCCGGGTCGATCGCTTCACGGGTCTTTTCCTCGTCGCCCCAGTAACCCTGCATCACCGAATAGCCGCGCGTGAGCAGCTCGCCCTTTTCGCCGCGCGCCACGATGCGCCCCTCGGGGTCGACGATCTTCACTTCCAGGTGCGGGTGGATGCGGCCGATGGTCGACACGCGCAGTTCGACGGGGTCGTCGACCGAGCTCTGGAAGCTGACCGGCGACGTCTCCGTCATGCCGTAGGCGATGGTAATTTCAGCCATGTGCATCAACTTGATGACTTTGCTCATCACCTCGCTCGGGCAAGGTGAGCCGGCCATGATGCCGGTGCGCAGGGTCGACAAGTCGTAGCGCGCGAAGTCGGGATGGTCGAGGATGGCGATGAACATGGTCGGCACGCCGTGCAAGCCGGTACAGCGCTCGGCCTGCACCGTTTCCAGCACCGCCTTGGCGTCGAAACCCTCGCCCGGATAGACGATGGCGGCGCCGTGGGTAATGCAAGCCAGGTTGCCCAGCACCATGCCGAAGCAGTGGTACAGGGGCACCGGTATGCACAGGCGGTCGCGCTCCGTCAGGCGCATGGCTTCGCCGATGAAGTAGCCGTTGTTGAGGATGTTGTGGTGGGTCAGGGTGGCGCCCTTGGGCGCGCCCGTGGTGCCGGAAGTGAACTGGATGTTGACGGCGTCGTCGAATTGCAGGGTGGCGGCCACTTCGGCCAGGCGCGCCAGGTCGGCGCCATCGATCCCTTCCTGCAGGGCGCCGAAATTGAGCATGCCCGGCGTCTTCTCGGCGCCCAGGCGTATCACATGGCGCAGTTGGGGCAGGCGCGGCGCCCGCAGCGCGCCCGCGGCGCAGTCGGCGATTTCCGGCACCACGTCGCGCAAGATCGCGATATAGTCGCTGGACTTGAAGCTGGGCGCCAGGATCAGCGCGCTGCACTGCACCTTGTCGAGCACATATTCCAGTTCCGAGCGGCGGTAGGACGGGTTGATATTGACCAGGATCAGGCCGGCCTTGGCGGTGGCGAACTGGGTCAAGGCCCATTCGGCGCAGTTTTGCGACCAGATGCCGATGCGCTCGCCCGGTTGCAAGCCCAGCTTCAGGAAGCCGGCCGCCAGGCGGTTCACGCGCTGGTGGAATTCGGCGTAAGTCCAGCGCACGTTCTGGTGCGCCACGATGAGCGCCTCGCGCTCGCCGTGGCGGGCGGCCACGGTATCGAGATAGGCGCCGATGGTGGCGCCGATCAGCGGCGTCTGGTGGGCGCCGTGCACATAGCTAAGCTGCTGCATGAAATCTCCTTGGTATGGCGGCGCTGCGCCGCTCGAATAGTCAAGAGATCATAGCGCCTTTTGCTGACAGGCAGATTACGCCGCCGCCGGCCGCGCCACGGATGTCTCAGAGGGAGGGCAAGTCCTCGACCATCTTGCGGATCTTGACGGCCTTCTCGAAGTGATCGAGCTTGCGCTCCATGATCCACCACTGGGCCGCTTCCATCAACAGCGCGGGATTGTCGTTCTTGTTGGCAAAGAAAGCGTAAAAGGACAGGCCCACGTCGGCGCCCTTGCTGCGGATCTTGCTGTCGCAGACCTCGATGATTTTGCTTCTCAAGCTGGCGCGCATGGCATTGCCCATCCGGATAAATTGTTAATTCAACAAAATACTCGAACGGCGGCGCGAATGCCAGTAAACAGGGCAAAAAAACGCGGCAAAAATCCGCCCGCCGCGCGGAAAAATGCGCGCGCCGAGCAGAAAAATGCGCGGCTGTACGCGTCAGAGCGCGATTTCCGTGTCGGAGCGGTCGAACTTTTCCGCGTATTCGAGCGCGGAATCGAGGGCTTCCATGAACTCCGGCACCTTGATCGGTTTGGTCAAGTAGCGGAAAAAACCCGCTTCGACGCCGCGCGCGACGTCGCGCGGCATGGCGTTGGCCGACAAGGCCACCACGGGAATATGGGCCGTCGCCGTATCCGAGCGCAATAATCTCAATGCGCTGAAACCATTAATGCCGGGTAAATTGATGTCCATTAAGATCACGTCCGGCTGATAGGCGAGCGCCAGTTGTACGCCGATATTGCCATCCGTGGCCGTCAATAATTTCAAATCTTCGCGGCGGGCGATCAAATCCTTGACCAGTTCCAGATTGGCGGGATTGTCTTCCACATACAGCAAGGTGCGTGTGTGCGAGAATTCCTGCGTCGACACGTCCGATTTCTCGACCGTGCCGGCGGCGCCCACGCTGCTGGAAATGAGCGTCGGCACTTTCGCCAGCGGCAAGTCGAACCAGAATACGCTGCCCACGCCGACCGAGCTGTCGACGCCGATGGTGCCGCCCATCAATTCAACCAGTTGCTTGGTGACGACCAGGCCGATGCCGGTGCCTTCTTCCGAACTGTTTTCCTGTCCCAGACGGTTGAAGGGCTGGAACAGCTGCGCCAACTGCTCCGTCGTCAGGCCGGCGCCGGTGTCCATGACGGTGACGCGCCCCCGGTCATCGCCGCTCATCATGCACTGGACGATGACGGCGCCGCCGGCGCGATTGTATTTGATCGCGTTCGACAGCAAATTGATGATCACTTGCTTGGTGCGGGTCCAGTCGCCGTGGACGCAGAACAGGCTGTCGGGGTGGGGAAAGGTCAGCTGGATGCCGCGCTTTGCCGCCTGCGGCTCGATCATTTCGCGGCAATCGTGCAACATGTCGGCCAGCGACACCGATTCCAGCGACACGATCACCTTGCCCGATTCGATGGTGGCCAGGTCGAGGATTTCATTGATCAGACTGAGCAAATACCAGCCCGCTTGCAAGATCTGGCCGATGCCCTTTTTTTGCTTGAGCGACGGCGGCGGATTTTGCTCCGACTCCATCAATTGCGCGTAACCGAGCACGGCGTTCAGGGGCGTGCGCAATTCGTGGCTCATGCTTGACAAAAAGTCCGACTTCGCCAGATTGGCCTTTTCCGCCGCCGCCTTGGCGCTTTCCAGCTCCAGATTATTTTCCTGCAACATGTGCTCGAATTGCTTGCGGTCGGTGACGTCGCGCGCCGCCGCGAACACGCCCTGCAGCTTGCGGTCGCGGTCGTGGAAGGTGGTCGCGTTATAGGACACCACGGTTTCGTGGCCGTCCCTGGCGTGGGCCGTCAACTCGTAATTCGTCACCTTACCCTCGTGCAGCACGCGCTTGATGGCTTCCTCGGCCCGCTCCGGATCGGTGAAGTAATTCTTGAACGGGGCGCCGATCAATTCATCGCGGGTGCAACCGGTCAAGGCTTCCATCTGCTTGTTGACGTCGCTGATGATGCCGCGCGGATCGGTCGTCATCAAGGCGTCGATATTCGATTCGATCAGCGAGCGGGTGTAAAACTGCTGGTCGCGCAAGCGCTGATCGAGCTTGGTCTGCTCCGCTTCCACCTGTTTCCTGGCCGTGTTGTCGGTGCCGATCAGCAAATATCCGATGATGGCGCTTTGCACGTCGCGCAGCGCCGTCACCGACACCACGGCCGGGAAACGGCTGCCATCCTTGCGGATATAGGTCAGCTCGTAAATGTCTTCGATGCCGCGCGAAGCC
>DMYQ01000346.1:0-4659 GCA_003482555.1 Janthinobacterium sp.
ATCAGGGCTGTTGGATGGATCAATGTCATTACTTCCCCGCTGGCTGGCTCGCGTCATTGGCGCTGCGGATGGTGCACATCAGGTCGGCCTCGACGGCGACCTTGCCGTCCACGCTGCCGACCGCCTTGTACTTCCAGATCCCGCGCGAGACGCGCACGATTTCCACGTCCATGCGCAACTGGTCGCCCGGTTCCACCGGCCGCTTGAAGCGCGCGTTGTCGATGCCGACGAAATAAACCACCGAATTTTCGTCCGGCTTGATGTCCATGGTCAGAAACGACAGGATCGCCGCCGTCTGCGCCATCGCCTCGATCATCAGCACGCCCGGCATCACCGGCTTGTGGGGGAAATGGCCGTTGAAGAATTCCTCGTTGGCGGTGACGTTCTTGATGGCCGAGATAGTCTTGCCCGAGTCCCAGTCCAGCACGCGGTCCACCAGCAGCATCGGATAGCGGTGCGGCAGGTATTGTTTGATCTGGTGGATGTCGAGGCTTTTTTTCGCTTCGGTCGGGACGGTGGCGCTGGTAGTGGTCATGTTTACTCTTGATTGGTCAGTGTTTTGAGGGTTTTTTCCAGCGCCCGCACCTTGTCGCGCAAGGCCGACAGGTTGCGCACGATGGCGGCCGATTTTTCCCAGTCGGCGTTCTTGGCAAGCGGATAAAAGCCGGTGTACTGGCCCGGTTCCAGGATCGAGCGCGACACCATGCTGCCCGAGGACACGTGGACGTTGTCGGCGATGCTCAGGTGGCCGAGCACCATGGCGGCGCCGCCGAAGGTGCAGTGCTTGCCGATGATGGCGCTGCCGGCCACGCCGACGCAGCCGGCCATGGCCGTGTGGGCGCCGATGCGGCAGTTGTGGCCGATCTGGATCTGGTTGTCGAGCTTGACGCCGTCCTCGATCACGGTGTCTTCCAGGGCGCCGCGGTCGATGGTGGTGTTGGCGCCGATGTCGACGTCGTCGCCGATGATGACGCGCCCGGTCTGCGGAATCTTGACGTAGACGCCGCCCTCGTTGGCGAAGCCGAAGCCGTCGGTGCCGATCACGGCGCCGGAATGGATGATGCCGCGGCGGCCGATGTGGCAGCGGGCGTGAAAGCTGACGTTGGCGAACAGGTGGGTGCCGGCGCCGATGACGGCGTCGCGTCCGATCACGCAGCCGGCGTCGATCACGCAGCCGGCTTTGATGACGGCGCCGGCCTCGATCGTCACGTGGGCGCCGACGCTGGCGCTGGGGTCGACCGTGGCGGTGGCCGCGACGACGGCGCTGGCATGCACGCCGGGGGTCGGACGGATCTCGCTTTGGGCCGCGAAAAACTGCGCCGCGTGGGCGAAATACACATAGGGATTGGGCGTGACGATGCGCGCGCCGGCGTACTCCAGCGCGACGATGGCGTCGTCGCCGGGCGCCAGTATCAGCGCGGCGGCCTGGCTGTGCGCGGCCTGGGCGCGGAACTTGCTGTTGCTCAGGAAGCTGATGTGCGATGCGCCCGCTTGCGTCAAGGGCGCGATCCCGCTCACCCGCAGGTTCGGGTCGCCCACCAGGTGACCGCCGCAGCGTTCGACCAATTCTCCCAGTCGAGTGCCGATCATGGTATGTCCGATCTTTAGAATGTTACCGTCCTGGCGCCGCCGGAGGCGGGTCAGGACGTGATTTTACTTGTCCAGCGCCTTCAGCACTTTTTCGGTGATGTCGATGCGCGGGCTGGCCCAGACCGCGTCTTGCAGCACGATGTCGAAGCCTTCCACCTGGGCCAGCTGCTTGATGATCGCGGTGGCCTTGTCCGAGATTGCGGCCCGCTCTTCATTGGTGCGCTGGCTCAGATCTTCGCGGAACTCGCGCTGGCGGCGCTGCAATTCCTTGTCCAGGTCCAGGTATTCGCGCTGGCGGCGCGAGCGCTCGCCCTCGTTCAGGGTCGGCAAGTCCTTTTCCCACTTGTCGCTGACCACCTTGAAGCGCGCGGCCAGCTCTTGCACCGCCTTTTCGCGTCCCTTGAATTCCTCGGCCAGCTTGCTGCCGGCCAGCTTGGCCAGCTTGGACTCGTTATAAATGCGCTCGGTGCTGATCCAGGCGATTTTCGAGTCTTGCGCCTGGGCCGACAGGTGCGCCGTCGCGCACCAGCACAAGGCCAGCGCGGCAAAATACCTGGGCAGGTTGGCGGATGCAGTCTTCAAGGTGGTTCTCCGGTCAAAATAATAAAAACTCATGGCGCCGATCAGAAACCGGTGCCCATCTGGAACTGGAAGCGCTCCAGGCGATCGCCCGGCTTGGCGTTCAGCGGCTTGCCGTAGCTCAGCTTGAGCGGGCCCACCGGTGAAATCCAGCTGATACCCAGGCCGGCCGAATAGCGCAACTGCGAGGCGCGCATTTTCTCGCCTTCCTGGTAGACCTGGCCGCCGTCGAGGAAGCCGAACCAGCGCAGGCTGCGGTCGTTGCCTGAGCCGGGGAAGGGCAATTGCAATTCCATGTTGCCGATCAGGCGGGAAGCGCCGCCCAGCACGTCGTTGGTGGCCGGATCGACGGCGCCCAGGGACGAACTCTCGTAGCCGCGCACCGAGCCGATACCGCCGGCGTAAAAGCTCTTGAAGACGGGATAGGCGTGATCGCCGATGCCGTGGCCATAGTCGAACTCGCCCTTCAGCGCCAGGGTCACGCTGCGGAACAGGGGACGATAGTACTGCTGCTCGTAGACGGCGCGGAAGTATTTCGAGTTGCCGATGACGTCGAGTTCCAGGTTGGCGCGCTGGTAGCGGCCGATCGATGGCGTCAGGGCGCTGTCGCGGTTGTCGCGTTGCCAGGCGGCCGTCAGCGGGATGGCGTTGGTGGTGGCCGAACCGACACCGTCGGCCGGGCCACCCGACTGCTGCACGAAATTGCGGAAGCGCAGGGGACTGGTGCTGTCGGTTTCCACGCGCGAGCGCTCGGCGCCGATGCCGAAGAAGACGGTATCGGTTTCCGAGAACGGCACGCCGTAGCTGACCTTGCCGCCGGTCTGCTTGATCTTGTAGGTGCCGATGTTCAGGGCCGGCGGAATCGAGGTGCGCAGATACACTTCGAAGGCGCGCGAAATGCCGTCATCGGTGTAGTAGGGATTGGTTTCCGAAAACGCGACGGTGCGGCTGAAATGGCTGGTGTTGATTTCCATGCCGACCGTGTTGCCGCTGCCGGCGAAGTTGGCCTGCGAGATGGACGCGGACAGGGTCACTTTTTCCGACTGCGAAAAGGAGCCGCCGATCGAGAAATTGCCGGTCGGTTTTTCCACCACGGCCAGGTTCACATCGACCTGGTCGGAGGTGCCCTGCGCTTCCGGGGTGTCGATCGTCACTTCCTTGAAGTAGCCGAGGCGGTCGACCCGGTCGCGCGACAATTTGATCTTGTTGCTGTCGTACCAGGACGATTCGAACTGGCGGAACTCGCGCCGTATCACTTCGTCGCGGGTGGTGGTGTTGCCGGAGATGTTCATGCGGCGCACGTAGACGCGCTTGCCCGGGTCGATCAGGAAATTGAACGACACTTCGCGCTTTTCGCGGTCGATGTCGGGGTTCGCGTTGACGTTGGCAAAAGCATAGCCGAAGGTGCCCATGCGCTCGGAAATGCGCTTGTTGCTGGCCGTGAGCAGGGAGCCCGAATACACGGCGCCCGGCTTGAGCAGCACCAGCGACTTCAATTCCGCCTCGCGCCCGAACATCTCGCCTTCCAGCTTGATGGCGCCGACCGTGTACTTCTCGCCTTCGCTGACGTTGATGGTGATGTAGATGTCCTTCTTGTCGGGCGTGATCGAAACCTGGGTCGATTCGACCTGCATCTCGACATAGCCGCGATCGAGGTAAAAGGACTTGAGCGCCTCGATGTCGCCGGTCAGCTTGGTCTTCGAATACTGGTCGGCCTTGGTGTACCAGCTGAACCAGCCGCCCGTGTTCAAGGCCAGTTGCTGGCGCAATTCCTTGTCCGAAAAAGCCTTGTTGCCGACGATGTTGATCTGCTTGATGCGCGCCACTTCGCCCTCGTCGATGGCAAACACCACGTTGACGCGGTTGCGCTCGATCGGCGTGACGGTAGTGGTGATCTTCACGCCGTACAGGCCATGCGACAGGTACTGGCGCTTGAGTTCCTGCTCGGCGCGGTCGACCGAAGCCTTGTCGAAGATTTTCGCTTCGCCGACGCCGATTTCCTTGAGCGCCTTGATCAGGATATCCTTCTCGAATTCCTTGGCGCCGGTGAAATCGACGCTGTTGATGGCGGGCCGCTCCTCGACCAGCACCACCAGCACGTTGCCGTCGGCTTCCAGGCGCACGTCCTTGAAAAAACCCGTCGCGTACAGCGCCTTGATGGCGGCCACGCTCTTCTCGTCGGTGAACGTTTCGCCCACCCGCACCGGCAGATAACTGAAGACGGTGCCTGCCTCGGTGCGCTGGATGCCTTCGACGCGGATATCCTTGACGGTGAAAGGCTCGACGGCCAGGGCGCGACCGGCGCACAGGGCCAGCACGGCGGCGCCGATCAGGCTGCGGCGAAAGAAGGGCGAGGTAAAACGGTCAGAATATAATTTCATTGGCTAAATCAATGGATACATCATTGGACAACATACACGGCGCGCATGGCGCGCCGCGCTAAGTATTCCGTAAATAAGCTTTACATCAGCTTTACGTCGGCAGCTTTAC
>DMYQ01000346.1:4786-16996 GCA_003482555.1 Janthinobacterium sp.
CTTTACGTCGGCAGCTTTACGTCAGCAGCCGCGCCACGTCATTGAACACGGCCAGCGCCATCAGGGACAGCAACAGACCCAGACCGACACGCTGGGCCATGGCGCCGACCCGCTCCGGCAAGGGGCGTCCGGTGAAAACTTCCAGCGAATAATACAGCAAAAGCCCCCCATCTAAAACTGGAATGGGTAGCAAATTCATCACACCCAGACTGATACTGATGAAGGCAATGAAGGTCAAATAGCTGGCCGCGCCGATGCGCGCGCTCTGCCCGGCGTAGTCGGCGATGGTGATGGGCCCCGTGATATTTTTCAGGGAAGCCTGGCCGACGATCATCTTGCCCATCATTTTCAGGGTCAGCGCGCTGGCGTCCCAAACCTTGCCGACGGCCTTGCCGACGGCGGCCGGCGGACTCGACGCGACCACGATCATATCCGGCATCAGCGCCACCTCGGCCTTGATCTTACCAACTGTTACAGCGCCCTCCCGTTCCGTTGCCGGCGTCACCGCCAGTTGCAGCGCCTGACCGGCGCGCCGCAACGCGATCACCAGGTTCTTGCCGCCCGAGGCGCGCATCATGTCGATGAAGACGATACCGTCGGCCACCGGCTTGCCGTCGACGGCAACGATCACGTCGCCCTGGCGCAGGCCGGCCCGTTCGGCGGCGCCGCCGGCCAGCACCTGGCCGAGCACCGGCGCCGGCCGCGCCACGTCGATGCCGACCTTGCCCAGCACGTCGCCGTCCGGATCCATCCCGGCCAGGGCCGTCGCCGGCACTTGCGCCTCGACGATGGCGCCGTCCGGGCGGCGCGCCCGCAGGCGCGCGCCGCGGGGGTTTTTATCGAGTACGGCGGCGATCATTTGCCAGCGCAGTTCCGACCACACGGCCACCGGGACGCCGTTCACGGCGGTGATGGTGTCGCCGCCGCGCAAGCCGGCAAGATAGGCGGCCGAGTCGGCCGGCGGCGGGTAAATCTTGCTGGTCGGTTCAGCCACGCCGTGCATGAACAAGCCCGCGAACAGAGCGATGGCGAGCAGAAAATTGGCGATCGGGCCGGCGGCGACGATGGCGATGCGGCGCCACACGCTCTGGCGCGTGAATTCGCGCCGCAAGTCCCGCGGCGACAGCGCGCCCAGGTCTTGCTCGCGCGCGTCCAGCATTTTCACGTAGCCGCCCAGCGGCAGCGCCGAGATGGCCCATTCGGTCTGGTCGGGGCCGAAGCGGCGCGAAAACACCACCTTGCCCATGCCGACGGAAAAACGCAAGACCTTGACGCCGCACCAGCGCGCCACCCAGTAGTGGCCCAGCTCGTGGAAGATGACCAGGGAGCCCAGCGCGACGATGAAGGCCAGTATCGTTTGCAGGAAGTTCATGGCGCCAGCCGGGTCGCGATGTAACGTTCGGCCGCCACCCGCGCCAGCGCATCCTGCGCCATCACCGCCTCGATGCTGGAGGCGGCGCCGTGGGCGACTTCCTCGATCACGTGGCGCACCACGCGGTCGATCTGGCGAAAGCCGATCTTCAAGTCGAGGAAGGCTTGCACCGCCACCTCGTTGGCCGCGTTCAGCAGGGCCGGCGCGGTGCCGCCCGCGCGCAGGGCGTCGAAAGCCAGGGCCAGGCAGGGAAAGCGCTTGAAATCGGGGCGCTCGAATTGCAGGGTGCCGATGCGGGTCAGGTCGAGCTGCGCCACGCCGGAGGCTATGCGCTCGGGATAGGCCAGCGCATGCGCGATCGGCGTGCGCATGTCCGGATTGCCCAGTTGCGCCAGCACCGAACCGTCGACGTAAGACACCATGGAATGGATCACGCTCTGGGGATGGATCACCACCTCGATGCGCTCGGCCGGCGTGCCGAACAACCAGTGCGCCTCGATCACTTCCAGGCCCTTGTTCATCATGGTGGCGGAATCGACCGAGATCTTGCGTCCCATGACCCAGTTCGGGTGCTTGCAAGCCTGCTCCGGCGTGACGGCGTCGAGGGTGTCGACGGCGCGCGTGAGGAAAGGCCCGCCAGACGCCGTCAACAGGATCTTGGCGACCCCGGCGGCGTCGGGCGCGCGCCCGTATGCGTGCGGCAGGCACTGGAAGATGGCATTGTGTTCGCTGTCGATGGGCAGCAGCACGGCGCCGTTTTCATGGGCGGCGTCGATGAAGAGCTGGCCCGACATCACCAGCGCCTCTTTATTGGCCAGCAAAACCTTCTTGCCGGCACGGGCCGCCGCCAGCGACGGCGCCAGGCCGGCGGCGCCGACGATGGCCGCCATCACCGTATCGACTTGCGGGTCGGCGGCAACGCTGCACAGGGCCGCTGCGCCGTAATCGACTTCGGTGCGCACGCCCTTGGCGCGGAGCAGCGTGCTCAGGCGCGCGGCCGCCTCGGCGCTGCCGACGACGGCGCGGGCCGGGCGGAATTGTTCGCACTGGGCCGCCAGCTCCTCGACCTTGCTGTGCGCGGTCAGGGCGAAGACGCTGTAGCGCTCGGGATGCCGGGCCAGCACGTCGAGGGTGGACACGCCGATCGAACCGGTGGCGCCGAGAATGGTAATTTTTTGCATGGAATGGTCTTTCACAGCCAGGCGCCGAGCAGCGCCGCCAGGGGCAGGACGGGGATCAAGGCGTCGATCCGGTCCAGCACGCCGCCGTGGCCGGGCAGCAACTGGCTGCTATCCTTGACGCCGGCGCGCCGCTTGAGCATGGATTCGAACAGGTCGCCGACCACGCTGGCGGCGACGATCACGAGCAGGACGCCGACAAAGGCGCCCCAGCCCAGGGTGCTTTGCAAATGCACGGCAAAGGTGTCTTGCAGGAGCGCGTGGCCGGGCGCCAGCGCCACGCTCACGGCCGCCAGGCTCAGCACGGCGATGCCGCCGCCGATCGCCCCTTCCCAGGACTTGCCGGGGGAAATCGAGGGCGCCAGCTTGCGCCTGCCGAAAGCCTTGCCGGAAAAATAGGCGCCGACGTCGGCGATCCACACCAGGGCCAGGACCGACAACAGATAAATGGGCGAGTGCCGGAACAGGGCCACGATGGCGGCGAAGCAGCCGACGATGGCGACGCAATAGACCATGCTCAGCAGGGTATTGCCGCGCCCGGCCAGGGCCGGCAAGCCCAGCCCCAGCGCCGGCACGAAGCGGATCAGCCAGATCGCCGCGCACAGGGCGAACCAGAGGCGGCCGCGGGCCGCGTCGGCGCCAAAGAAAAACAGGTACACGAAGGCGGCCGTGCAACAGGCGGCGACCAGGGGCGCGTGCCGGTTCTGGAAGAGGCGAAAGCTTTCCCAGACGGCGGCGCCGAAAAACACCGTCGCGATCGCGGCAAAGGCGGGAAACAGATTGAAAAACAGCACCGGCAGCAAAACCGCCAGCAATATCAGGGCGGTGATAATCCGAGTTTTCAGCATCAGTTGGTCTTTTCCGCCACTTGGGCGCCGGTGCGTCCGAAGCGCCGCTCGCGTTGTTGATAGGACGCGATGGCCGCGTCGAGGCTGGCGTCGTTGAAATCGGGCCAGTAAATGTCGGTGAAATAGAGTTCGGTGTACGCCAGTTGCCACAGCAGGAAATTCGAGATGCGTTCTTCGCCGCCGGTGCGGATGAACAAATCCGGCTCGGGCGCGTACGCCATCGCCAGGTGGGGCGCCAGTTGCTCTTCGGTAAATTCGGTGGTGCCGGGTTCGGCCGCGAGCATCTTGTTGACGGCCTGCACGATGTCCCAGCGCCCGCCGTAGTTGGCGCAAATGGTCAGCGTCAAACCCGTGTTGCCGGCCGTCTTGCGCTCGGCGTTGACGACCATTTTTTGCAGCTTTTCGCTAAAGCGCGACAATTCCCCCGTTACGCGCAGGCGAATATTATTGGTGTGCATCTTCGCCACTTCGCGCTCGAGCATCGTCATGAACAGGCGCATCAGCAAGGATACTTCCTCTTCCGGGCGACGCCAGTTTTCGGAACTGAAGGCGAACAGGGTCAGGTAATCGACGCCGCGCGCCACGCACGCCTGGACCACGCCGCGCACCGCGTCGGCGCCCTTGACGTGGCCAGCCACGCGCGGCAAGAAACGCTTGGTGGCCCAGCGGCCATTGCCATCCATGATGATGGCGACATGGCGCGGCACGCAGGGCGCGTCCGGCACCTTGGTTGTGGAACTCGAATAGATCATGAAAAGCAGAATCCGCAGTATCAAATAAAAAAATTGCCATCAAGCGAAAGGGAGCGGCAGTGCCGCCCCGGTGCGCCATCTATACGGTCAACACTTCTTTTTCCTTGTCGACGACCATCCTGTCGATGTCGGCGATGGCCTTGTCGGTCAACTTTTGCACTTCTTCCGAGGAGCGGCGCTCATCGTCTTCCGAGCAAGCCTTGTCCTTGACCAGCTTTTTCAGCGATTCATTGGCGTCGCGGCGGATATTGCGCACAGCGATCTTGGCGTCTTCCGCCTCGGTCTTGACCAGCTTGACCATTTCCTTGCGGCGCTCTTCCGTCAAAGGCGGGGTCGGCACGCGTATCATGTCGCCCTGGCTGGATGGATTCAAGCCCAGGTCGGCGTCGCGGATGGCTTTTTCGATGGTGTTGGCCATCTTCTTTTCAAACGGTTGCACGCCGATGGTGCGGGCATCCATCAGGGTCACATTGGCAACCTGGCTCAGGGCCGTCGGCGAACCGTAATACTCGACCATCACATGGTCGAGTATGCCGGTGTGGGCGCGGCCGGTGCGGACCTTGGCCAGATCGGCCTTCAAGGTCTCGAGCGACTTGCTCATGCGTTCTTGCGTATTCTTTTTAACGTCAGCTAAGGACATGCTGCACTCCTGTATTCTTGAATGGTAAATTTGATAAAAGACGATTAAACGTGAACCAGTGTACCTTCATCTTCGCCCATGATGACACGCATCAGCGCGCCCGGCTTGACGATGGAGAATACCTTGATCGGCAACTTCTGGTCGCGGCACAGCGCAAACGCGGTCGCGTCCATCACTTGCAAGTGCTTCGAGATGGCTTCGTCGAAGGTGATCGTCTCGAAACGGGTGGCGTACGGGTCCTTTTTCGGATCGGCCGTGTAGACGCCGTCGACCTTGGTGGCCTTGAGCACGATTTCGGCGCTGATCTCGGAACCGCGCAGCGCCGCCGCCGTGTCGGTGGTGAAAAACGGATTGCCGGTGCCGGCCGCGAAGACCACGACCTTGCCCTCTTCCAGGTATTGCAGGGCCTTGGGACGCACATACGGCTCGACCACCTGTTCGATGCCGATGGCCGACATGACGCGCGCGGTGATGCCCACGTGACGCATGGCGTCGCCCAGCGCGAGCGCGTTCATGACCGTGGCCAGCATGCCCATGTAGTCGGCCGTGGCCCGGTCCATGCCCTTGGCGCCGGGCGCGACGCCGCGGAAGATGTTGCCGCCGCCGATGACGATCGCCAGTTCCACGCCCAACTTCGCCACCTCGGCCACGTCGGCCACCATGCGCTCGATCGTGGCGCGGTTGATGCCGTACGGGTCGTCGCCCATCAGGGCTTCGCCGGACAGTTTGAGGAGGACGCGCTTGTAGGCTGGTTTTGACATGAGCTGGGGCTCCAAATAAGGTTATTCAAGTATGACATGCCGGCGGACGCCTGTGGCGCCGGTCCGGCATCTCCGCCCGGACAAATTAGGTTCGGGCGGGCAAGGCAAAAAAACGGGCCTCTCGGCCCGCTTGACAATTATGCGCCCTTGGAGGCAGCAATTTGCGCTGCAACCTCGGCAGCGAAGTCGTCTTGTTTCTTTTCAATTCCTTCGCCAACCACGTACATGGCGAACGATTTCACGCTCGTGTTGGCCGCTTTCAGCATTTGCTCGACCGACAGCTTGTCGTTTTTCACGAAAGCCTGGTTCAGCAAGGATACTTCTTTCAGGAACTTCTGCACGGAGCCTTCCAGGCGTTTCGCCAGGATCTCGGCCGATTGCGCAGGTTTGCCTTCGGCGGCGGCCTTGACGGCGTCTTCTTCCGCTTTCAGCTTGGCAACCGAACGCTCTTTTTCGATCAGTTCGGCCGGCACTTGCTCGGACGACAGGGAAACCGGCTTCATCGCCGCGATATGCATCGCCACGTCTTTACCGACTTGCTCGTCGGCGCCGTCGAATTCGACGATCACGCCGATGCGCGCGCCGTGCAGGTAAGAAGCGAGCTTGGCGGTCGTGTCGAAGCGTTGAAAACGGCGGATCGCCATGTTTTCGCCGATTTTGCCGATCAGGGCGGCGCGCACTTCGTCCAGGGTCTTGCCGTCGAGCGGCAGGGCCAGCAGGGCGGCGACGTCGGCCGGATTGTGTTCCGCGACCAGGCGGGCGGCGTTGTTCGCCAGCGCCAGGAAATCGTCGTTTTTCGCGACGAAGTCGGTTTCGCTGTTCACTTCGACCAGGGCGCCGACGCCGCCGGAAATATAAGCCGCCACCACGCCTTCGGCGGTGATGCGCGAAGAAGCCTTGGAAGCCTTGCCGCCCAGTTTAACGCGCAGGATTTCTTCCGCGCGCGCCATGTCGCCTTCGGCTTCGGTCAGTGCTTTTTTGCATTCCATCATTGGTGCGTCGGTCTTGCCGCGCAATTCGCCTACCATCGCTGCTGTAATCGCTGCCATGTGTTTCTCCATTCGGTGGTTGATACGAGGGGGATCCCGTGCCGCCGGACCCGCGCGCCCCGGATTTATCTAGCTACTATTAAAAAAAAGGGGAAGCTGCTGCCACCCCTCTTCCATCACTGCCTGGCCATCAAGCGATGGCCCCGCAATTATGCTTGCTCGTTGACTTCGACGAATTCGTCGCCGGCACCGGCTTTGACCATTTCGATCACTTCATTGCTGGCGCTTGCGCGGCCTTCGATGATGGCGTCGGCCACACCGCGGGCATACAGCATGATGGCTTTCGACGAGTCATCGTTACCCGGGATGACGAAATCGACACCGGCTGGCGAGTGGTTGGTATCGACCACGCCGATGACTGGAATGCCCAGTTTTGCCGCTTCGGTGATGGCACCTTTGTGGTAGCCGACGTCGACGACGAAGATTGCGTCAGGAACGCCGCCCATGTCCTTGATGCCGCCGATGGATTTTTGCAGCTTGATCATTTCGCGGTCAAACATCAGCGCTTCTTTTTTCGACAGCTTTTCGACGGAACCGTCTTCGATTTGCGCTTCCATGTCTTTCAGACGCTTGATCGAGGTCTTGATCGTCTTGAAGTTGGTCAGCATGCCGCCCAACCAGCGTTGATCGACGAAAGGCACGCCAGCGCGTTGCGCTTCGGCGGCGATGATTTCACGGGCTTGACGCTTGGTGCCGACCATCAGGATCGTGCCGCGGTTAGCGGACAATTGACGCACGTGCTTCATTGCTTCTTGATACATGGTCATCGTCTTTTCCAAGTTGATGATATGAATCTTGTTGCGGTGACCGAAAATGAACGGCGCCATTTTTGGATTCCAAAAACGGGTTTGATGGCCGAAATGGACACCGGCTTCCAGCATTTCACGCATTGTTACGGACATAATAAACTCCAGGGTTGGGTCTGGAATCCGATCAGTCACCATAGAGGCACCCTTGTCGACCGGATTCGCATATTTAAAAGTAATGTACTGACTAGACTGCTTCACAACACCGCCTGAAAACGGAATTCAGGCAGCCCGAAATTATACTGCAAACCACGACAACGATCAAGTCCTCGCGTGCGCGGCTCCCGCGTCCCTGGCCAATGCGGCAAACACGGCACCACAACAATGGCATCAGGCAACAATGGGGTCAGGTCTCGCATTGTCGGTTTTTTGCAGGCAACAATGGGGTCAGGTCTCGCATTGTCGGTTTTTTGCAGGCAACCATGGGTCAAACCATGCGGTCGGGTATCGCATTGTCGGTTTTTTGCGGGCGCCACCCCGCCGCTCACCCGCCGACTATGCTGCGCCGGCGCCCCGCGTCGTTTATAATTTCAGCTATCTGCGGGCGCGACGCCTGTTTACCGAATTTTTACGCTTTTGCTGATTGCGACCCCATTATGTCCACTATCCGTATCAACACCCCGGCCGACATCGAAGGCATGCGCGTGGCCGGCAAGCTGGGCGCCGAAGTGCTCGACTACATCACCCCCTTCGTCAAGGTCGGCGTCACGACCGGCGAACTGGATCGCCTGTGCCATGAATACATGGTCAACGTGCAGGGCACCATCCCGGCCCCGCTCAACTACTGCCCGCCCGGCTACACCCCGTATCCGAAGGCAATCTGCACCTCGGTCAACGACGTCATCTGCCACGGCATCCCCGGCGACAAGGTCTTAAAGAACGGCGACGTCGTCAATCTCGACATCACCGTCATCAAGGACGGCTACCACGGCGACAACAGCCGCATGTATTTCGTCGGCGAAGCGTCGATCCTGGCCAAGCGCCTGTCGCAGATCACTTTCGAGTGCATGTGGCTGGGTATCGCCAAGATCAAGCCGGGCGCCCACCTGGGCGACATCGGCCACGTGATCCAGCAGCACGCGGAAAAAGCCGGCTACAGCGTGGTGCGCGAATTCTGCGGTCACGGCATCGGCAAGGTCTTCCACGAAGAGCCGCAAGTGCTGCATTACGGCCGTCCCGGCACCCTGGAGCGCCTGGAAGCGGGCATGATCTTCACGGTCGAGCCGATGATCAACGCGGGCCGCCGCGAAATCCGCGAAATGGGCGACGGCTGGACCATCAAGACCAAGGATCGCAGCCTGTCGGCCCAGTGGGAACACACGGTGCTGGTCACCGAGACCGGCTATGAAGTGTTGACCGTGTCGCCCGGCATGCCGCCGCCGCCGGCCATCATCGCCCCAGCCGCGACGCCAGCCTAAGCCCGGCATGCCCGCCGCCTCCATGAAGAAGCAACTTCGGGAAGAGCTGAAGGGGCGGCTGAAGGCCGAGCGCCAGCTCGTCATCGCCGCGTTCACGGCCGACGGCAAGCCCGAAAAGCTGTTGCGCGGCCTGCGCCACAGCGTGGACGGCGTACTCGAGCGAGCCTGGCAGGAAGCGTTCTTGCCGGCGGACACGGCCCTGGTCGGCGTCGGCGGTTACGGGCGCGGCGAGCTGTTCCCCCACTCCGACGTCGACCTGCTGATACTGCTGGGCCGTCCGCCCGACGCCGCCACCCAGTCGCAACTGGAAGAACTGGTGCAACTGCTGTGGGATCTGGGCCTGGAAATCGGCCACAGCATCCGCACCGTCGACGAATGCATGAGCGAGTCGGCGGCCGACATCACCGTTCAGACCAGCCTGCTGGAAGCGCGCCTCGTGTGCGGCGACGCCGAACTGTTCGCCCACCTGCAAGAGCGCTACCAGGCGGCGCTCGACCCGCGCGCCTTTTTCCGCGCCAAGACGGCCGAAATGCGCCAGCGCCACGCCAAGTATGAAGACACGGCCTTCAGCCTGGAGCCGAATTGCAAGGAAAGCCCGGGCGGCTTGCGCGACCTGCAAGTGATACTGTGGGTGGCCAAGGCGGCCGGCCTGGCCAGTTCCTGGCGCACCCTGGCGACGGGCGGCCTGATCACCCAGACCGAGGCCCGCCAGTTGATGGAAAAGGAGCGCGCCTTCAAGGATATCCGCGTGCGCCTGCACCTGCACGCGGGCCGGCGCGAAGACCGCCTGGTGTTCGACGTGCAGGCGGCGATCGCCGAATCGGTCGGCTTGCAAGCGAGCGGCAGCGGCCCGAACATGCGCCGCGCCAGCGAATACCTGATGCAGCGCTATTACTGGGCCGCCAAGACGGTGACCCAGCTCAACACCATCCTGCTGCAAAACATCGAGGCGCGCCTGTTCGCCCAGCCTTGCGAGGCGGCCCCCATCAACGCCCGCTTCAACGACGTCAACGGCTTGATCGATATCGGCGCCGACGACATCTTCGAGCGCTTTCCCTCGGCCATGCTGGAAATCTTCGTGCTGATGACGGAGCGCCCGGAACTGAAGGGCATGACGGCGCGCGCCACCCGCGCCCTGTGGCACGAGCGCTTCAAGATCGACACCGCCTTCCGCCAGGATCCCGTCAACCGCGCCCTCTTCCTGCGCATCCTGCAAGCGCCGGTCGGCGTCATCCACGCGCTGCGGCGCATGAACGATTTGAGCGTGCTGGGACGCTACCTGCCCAACTTCCGCCGCATCGTCGGCTTGATGCAGCACGACCTGTTCCACGTGTACACGGTGGACCAGCACATCCTGATGGTGGTGCGCAATATGCGGCGCTTCTCGATGCCCGAGCACGCCCACGAATACCCGTTTTGCAGCCAGTTGATGGCCAATTTCGCGCAACCGTGGTTGCTCTACGTGGGCGCCCTGTTCCACGACATCGCCAAGGGCCGCGGCGGCGACCATTCCAAGCTGGGCACGGCCGACGCGGCCCAGTTTTGCCACGATCACGGCCTCGACGCCGAAGACACCGAGCTGGTCGTCTTCATGGTCGAAAACCACTTGACCATGTCGCACGTGGCGCAAAAACAAGACTTGTCGGACCCGGACGTGATCGAAGCCTTCGCCAAACTGGTCAAGGACGAGCGCCACTTGACCGCCCTGTACCTGCTGACGGTGGCCGACATCCGCGGCACCAGCCCGAAAGTGTGGAACGCCTGGAAGGGCAAGCTGCTCGAAGACTTGTACCGCGTCACCCTGCGCGTGCTGGGCGGCGAACCCCATTCGGCCGACCGCGAACTGAAGAACCGGCAACAGGAAGCCCTGGCCACCCTGCGCCTGTACGGCTTGCCGGCCGACGCCCACGAAGCGCTCTGGCGCCAGCTCGACGTCGCCTACTTCCTGCGCCACGACGCTTCCGACATCGCCTGGCAGACGCGCTCGCTGTACGACCGCCTCGGCAGCGACAAGCCGGTCGTGAAGTGCCGCCTGGCGCCGATCGGCGAAGGCTTGCAGGTGGCCGTCTACATCGCCGACCAGCCCGACCTGTTCGCGCGCATCTGCAGCTATTTCGACCGCAAGAACTTCAGCATCCTGGACGCCAAGATCCACACCACGAAGAACGGCTACGCGCTCGACACCTTCCTCGTGACCGAGCAAAATTTCGCCAAGAGCTACCGCGACATCATCAGCTTGATCGAGCACGAGCTGGGCCAGTTGCTGCAATCGCAAGCGCCGCTGCCGCCGCCCGGCCAGGGCCGCCTGTCGCGCCTCTCGCGCAGCTTCCCGATCCAGCCCACGGTCGACCTGCGCCCGGACGAACGGGGTCAGTACTACCTGCTGACGGTGGCCGCCAACGACCGCACCGGCCTGCTCTACTCGATCGCCAACGTGCTCACCAAATACCGTATCAACTTGCACACGGCCAAGATCATGACCCTCGGCGAGCGCGTCGAAGACGTCTTCCTGGTCGACGGCGCGGTGCTCAACAACACGCGCAAGCAAATCCTGCTGGAAACCGATTTACTCGAGGCGCTCAAGGTATGAATCCGCGCCCATTGAAAAGAATAGAATCATGAACGAAGAATTGTTACGCCTCTCCAAACGCATGTCCGAACTGGGACTGTGCTCACGCCGCGAAGCCGATGAATGGATCGCGCGCGGCTGGGTGCGGGTCGACGGCAAGGTGATTTCCGAACTGGGCAGCAAAGTTTACCCGAGCCAGCGCGTCACCGTCGAGCGCCAGGCGGCGGCCGAGCAGTCGAAGCGGGTCACGGTACTGATCAACAAGCCCATGGGTTATGTCAGCGGCCAGGCCGAGGACGGCTACACGCCGGCCATCGCCCTCATCAACGCCGAGACCCGCTGGGCCGAATGCAAGGTGGCCGAGCAGTTCCACCCGACCCAGTTGCGCAGCCTGGTGGCCGCCGGCCGCCTCGATATCGATTCCGTCGGCTTGCTGGTGCTGACCCAGGATGGCCGCGTCGCCAAGACCCTGATCGGCCAGGATACGGAAATCGACAAGGAATACCTGGTACGGGTGCAATACTCGAAGGGCGGCCGGCTGCCGGACGCCGACTTGAAGCGTTTGAACCACGGCCTGTGGCTGGATGGCAAAGCGCTGCTGCCGGCCAAGGTGCGCTGGCAAAACGACGACCAGCTCAGCTTTACTTTGCGCGAAGGCAAGAAGCGGCAAATCCGCCGCATGTGCGAAGCCGTCGGCTTGCAAGTGGTGGGCTTGAAACGGGTGCGCATAGGCCGCATCAAGCTGGGCGACCTGCCGACCGGGCAATGGCGCTACCTGGGGCCGGACGAGCAGTTTTAAGATTACGCGTGGCGCGGG
>DMYQ01000346.1:17218-22880 GCA_003482555.1 Janthinobacterium sp.
CAAGGCGGTGCGCCAAGGCGGTGGAGCCCAAATCGTGCCGGCCCTGTCCGCTGGAAAACCCCTTGGCTTGACAATTGGCTTGCCATTTAGCAAGGCAAACGCGCGCGATGGCGCTACACTGTCCGCATCGATTGCCGCGTTTCCCCGAGAGATCAACCACCGTGACAGCTCCCCTTCCCCATCCCTTGCGCAAGGGCCCGCCCAGCCAGTCGGAAGCGATCGACGTCATCGCTCCCGGCGGCATGCCCTACCACATGAGCGATCCCTGGGAAATCGGCGAGGCGCTCAGTCGACTCGCCGAGAGCGGCGACCCGGTCACCATTTATCCGGTCGACGGCGCCGCGGCCGTGATGGCGCGCATCTTTTCGGTGGACGAGGAAGCGCCGCGCTTCGTCATCGAACTCAATGAAGGTGCTTTCCTGCCGCCCGGCGGCGCCACCTTCGTGGCCTGGACGCGCAGCGCCAAGCTTCAGTTCGCGCTCAGCTCGGGCTGGGTCGGCCAGCCCGGCCAGCCGCACTTGCTGGCGTCCCCCTTCCCCAGCCTGTGCCTGGCGCTGGAACGGCGCGAATCGGCGCGGCTGGAAACGCCCCTGGGCATGCATTATCTGGCCGCTTTCGTACTTGAGGGCCGGCCCTACGAATTGCAACTGTATGATTTTTCGATCGGCGGGGTCGGCATGCGCGCGCCGCCGCGCGACACCGTCGGCCTGTACGTGGGACGCAAGCTGGCCCGCGTGCGCCTGGAACTGGGGCTGGACAATGTCATGCTCGCCGACCTGGAAATTCGCCTCTCGCGTAGCTTCCGCTCTTTTCTGCTGGGCGAACAGGTACAGGTCGGCTGCCGCTTCCTGAACCTGACGCCGGCCGCGCGCGCCGAATTGAGCGCCATGCTGGCGCAACTCGAGCTGCGCCGCAGGGCGCGCTAGCAGGCGAAGGTCGGGCTCGCCCGGTGCGGCCGCAGGCTCCCGCCCGCGTCTCAGGCGGCGCCGGAATTGTCGGGCACGATGTCGTGGAACTTGCCGAAATCGAGGGTCCGCACCATGCCCACCTTGTCGGACAGGATATCGACGAAATGGTGGCCGAAGTAGATGTGCTCGGCCGCGTAGGTCTGGCGCGCGTGGACGAAATCGTTGAGCGTGTCGTCTATGCCCGAGACGGCCACCGTCAGGGTGGTGGCGGAATCCTTCAGATCCTGTTGCGTCAAGCCGAACAAGGGACTGTTGGCGTCGATCGGATGCAGCACCGTCCAGCTCAGCGCGAACACGCTGGTGTGGTCGCGCTCCAGCTTCAAGTCGTAAAAACGGGTGAACATCTGCCCTTCCAGGGTCGTTTCGCGGCGCACCAGGGAAGCGCGCACGGACGCTTCCAGGATCAGGTTGTTGCGCTCGTTGCCGGTGCGTAGCATCAGGGTCGGCACGCCATTGAATTTGGTGACCACGGCGACGTCGGAAAACAGGATGCGCGAGGTGGGCCGCGAAAAGCGCGCGAACAGCAAGCCGGTGACGGTGGCCACCTCCACCATGCCGAGCAGGATTTCAGCCGACGCCACCACGTGACCGTAGGTCGAGCCAGGATTCATGTAGCCGTAGCCGACCGTGGCCAGGGTTTCGATGGAAAAGAAAACCGTGTCGAGGAAGGAACCGGGACGGGCATTGGCGACCGAGCCGGGCACGAAATAAAAGGCGCTGGCGAAGAGCAGGTTGGTGAGCGCGTACGAGACGCCCACCAGCAGGAAAAAACACGGCCAGCTCAGGGTCAGCATCCAGTGGTACGAGTCGCTCCAATTCCAGCGCCGGCCGCCGACGCGGTGGATTTCCGAATTGCCGAGGCGGAAAGAGCCGCGCACCGGCCCCACTTTGGGCCGCGGCGGCGGCGTCATGCTTGCATCCACGGCCAGGCTCAATCGTCGTCGTTGGGGTCGAGGTCGGGAAACATGACGTCGACATAGCCAAAGTGGGAAAAATCGATGATGCGCATCGGGTACAGGATGCCGTGCAGATGGTCGACTTCGTGCTGCACCACGCGGGCGTGGAAATCGTCGACGTCGCGGCTGATGGCGTTGCCGAACTGGTCGACACCTTCATAGTGCAGGCTGGTCCAGCGCGGCACGCTGCCGCGCAGGCCCGGCACCGACAGGCAGCCCTCGAAGTCTTCCCGCTTCAAGTCCGACAGCGGCGTGAGCACCGGGTTGATCAGCACCGTTTCCGGCACTTGCGGCGCGTCCGGATAACGGCTGTTTTCCTTGAAGCCGAAAATGACCACCTGCAGATTGACGCCGATCTGCGGCGCGGCCAGGCCGGCCCCTTTGGCGGCGCGCATGGTGTCGAACATGTCGGCGATCAAGGCCTCGAGTTCGGAACCGCCAAACTCGCGCACCGGTTCCGCCATCCGCAGCAAGCGCGGATCGCCCATCTTCAAAATTTCCCTGACTGTCATGTTGTCCCCAATTCACATTGAACTTGCTGAATAAAGGCGCGGAAGGCCGCCCCGGTTTCCGGATGCTTCAAGCCCATCGCCGTCATGGCCTTCAAATACCCCAGTTTCGAGCCGCAATCGTAGCGCTTGCCGGCGTAGTGGTAGGCCAGTACGCGTTCCTCGCGCATCAGCGCGGCGATGCCGTCGGTGAGCTGGATCTCGCCGCCGGCGCCCGTTCCCAGGTGCTCCAGGTGATCGAAGATGCGTCCCGTCAGCACATAGCGCCCGACCACGGCCAGGGTCGACGGCGCCAGTTCCGGCGCCGGCTTTTCGACGATGGCATGTATCAGGCGCAGGTCGGCCTGGTAGGGCGTGGCGCTGACGATGCCGTACTGGCGCGTCTCGGCGGGCGCCACGTCCTGTACCGCCAGGATGCTGCACTGCTCGCGCCCGAACACGTCCGTCATTTGCGCCAGCACCGGCTGCCCGCCGCCGGCGTCCATGAAGTCGTCCGCCAGCAGGACCGCGAAGGGCTCGGCCCCCACCACCGGACGCGCGCACAACACGGCATGCCCCAGGCCCAGCGGCGCCGACTGGCGGATATAGATGCAACTGATGTGCTTGGGAATCACGTTTTGCACGATTTCCAGCAATTGCCGCTTGCCGGCCGCCTCCAGCTCGCACTCCAGTTCATAAGCCTTGTCAAAATGGTCTTCGATGGCGCGCTTGTTGCGGCCCGTGATGAAGATCATTTCCGTGATGCCGGCGGCGACCGCCTCTTCGACCGCGTACTGGATCAGGGGCTTGTCGACGATGGGCAGCATTTCCTTCGGTTGCGCCTTGGTCGCCGGCAAAAAACGGCTGCCCAGGCCCGCCACGGGAAACACGGCTTTTCTAATTTTTTTCATCGATATCCGTTTCTGTTGGAGTCAAGGAAGCGAGCAGCGCCAGCAGCGCCGCCTCGTCGAGCACGGGCACGCCCAGCTCTTGCGCCTTGGCCAGCTTGCTGCCGGCTTCCTCGCCGGCCACCACGTAGCCGGTTTTCTTCGATACCGAGCCGGACACCTTGCCGCCGGCCGCTTCGATCAGGGCGCCTGCCGCGTCGCGGCCCAGGGTTGGCAGAGTGCCCGTCAAGACGAAAGTGGTGCCGTTCAAGCCGCCCGCCGCTTGCACTTCCAGCGGCAATTGCGCCAGCAACTCTTCGCGCACATCGTCGAGCTCCGTGAGGCGCTGGCGATTCTCCGGCCGCGCCAGCCACCCGGCCAGGGCCTCGGCCACGGCGGCCGGCAAGCCGGCCTGGAAACCGTCGCCGCGCGTGGCCAGCGAGCGCAGGCTCTGGCCCCGGTCAAGCAACTGGCGGCTGCGCGGCAGCGTCAGTTTCGGGATGCCCAGCGCCGTCAAGAGCGTGACCGGCTCCAGTTGCGCGCGCAGCTTGGCGCTGGGCGCGTGCTCGTCGCGCGGCGCCACGCCGGCCGCCAGCAAGGCGTCCAGCGCCTGCTGGTTCTTCGGCTCGGCGAAAAAGTCGGCCAGCGAGTCGGCCACGGTGGCGCCGATGTCGGGCAGCACGCGCAGCAGGGCGTTTGGCGCGCGCCGCACCAGGTCGAGCCGGCCCAGCCACTCGGCCAAAGTCTTCGCCGTCGATTCGCCGACGTGGCGGATGCCGAGCGCGAACAGCAGCCGCTCCAGGGTCGGACGCTTGCTGGCGGCGATCCCGGCAAGCAGGTTTTCCGCCCACTTGGTCGGCACCTTGCCCTGCGCAACGCTTTCCGCTGTGCTGCCGTCGCGCTCGTCGGCCCGCACTTTCATGGCCAGCAAATCGTCCAGGGTGAGCAGGTACAGGTCGGCGATGCCGCGCACATAATCGAGTTCCACCAGGGTGTCGGCGTAGCGTTCGCCCAAGCCCTCGATATCCATGGCGCGGCGGCCGGCGAAGTGGCGGATCGCTTCCTTGCGCTGGGCCGAGCAGAACAGGCCGCCGGAACAGCGGGCGATGATCTCGCCCTCTTCGCGCACCACGTGCGAGCCGCACACGGGGCAGTTGGCGACCATCTTGAAGGGCGGCGGCGGCGGCTCCGGGCGGCGCTCCAGCAGCACCGCCAGCACTTCCGGAATCACGTCGCCGGCGCGCCGCACGACCACCGTGTCGCCCACGCGGACATCCTTGCGCAGCACTTCGTCTTCATTGTGCAAGGTGGCGTTGGTGACGGTGACGCCGCCCACCGACACCGGCGCCAGGCGCGCCACCGGGGTGATGGCGCCGGTGCGCCCGACCTGCACTTCGATGCCGAGCACCATGGTGAGCGCCTCTTCGGCCGGAAATTTGTGCGCCAGCGCGAAACGCGGCGCGCGCGACACGAAGCCCAGTTGCTGTTGGTCTTCCACCGCGTTGACCTTGTAGACCACGCCGTCGATGTCGTAGGGCAGACCGGGACGCATGGCGCCTATCTTGCGGTAGTATTCCAGCAGGCCGGCGCAATCCTTGACCACGGCCCGCTCGCTGGAAACGGGCACCCCCAGGCGCTGGTACCAGTCCAGCAGCGCCGCGTGCGAAGGCGGCATGGGCGCGCCTTCCAGGGCCCCGATGCCATAGGCGTAAAAGCGCAGGGTGCGCTGCGCCGTGATGCGCGAATCGAGCTGGCGCAGGCTGCCGGCGGCGGCGTTGCGCGGGTTGGCGAATTCCTTTTGCCCGGCCGCGCGCTGGCGCTCGTTGAGTTTGGCGAAATCGGCCTTGAACATCATTACTTCGCCGCGCACGTCGAGCAGGGTCGGCACGTGTTCACCGTGCAAGCGCAGCGGAATGCCGCGGATGGTGCGGATGTTCGCCGTCACGTCTTCGCCGGTGGCGCCGTCGCCGCGGGTGGCCGCTTGCACGAACAAGCCGTTTTCGTAGCGCAGGTTGATGGCCAGGCCGTCGAACTTGACTTCGACCGCGTACTCGACGTGGCGCGCGTCCAGGCCTTCGCGCACGCGGCGCTCGAAGTTGTCGACGTCCTCGTCGCTGAAGCCGTTATTCAGCGACAGCATCGGCACGGCGTGCGCGACCTGGGCGAATTGCGGCAGCGGCGCCGCGCCCACGCGCAAGGTGGGCGAATCGGGCGCCGCCAGTTGCGGGTGGTCCGTCTCCAGTTGCTGCAATTCGAGGAACAGGCGGTCGTACTCGGCGTCCGGGATGGTGGGCGCGTCGAGCACGTGATAGGCGTGCAGGTGGCGGTTCAATTCCACGGTCAGTTCCACCATGCGGGCCGAA
>DMYQ01000346.1:22975-27315 GCA_003482555.1 Janthinobacterium sp.
TCGCCGCCCGCCGCGGCCACGGGGGCGCCGGGCGCCGCTTCGCCGGCCGCCGGTTCGCGGTCGTTCATATCAGTCATCGTCATGCGGCTCTCAGCTGAATAAACGCAGGGCGCGGGTGGAACCGGCGGGAATGTCGGCCGCTTCCATTTCCTGGTAAAACTCTTGCACCTGGCCGGCGATTTCCGCCAGCGCCGCGTCGGACAGGGCTTGATTGCCGTCGTCGACGATGGTGCCGTCCAGGCGCCCCATCAGCGACTTGGCGCAGGCCAGCATGGCGCCGAAAGCGTCGCGCGCCGGCGCCACGCAGGGCACGTCGAGCAGCAGGGTCAGGCGCGGCGTCGTTTCCTCGGCCAGGGTGACGTTGGTCGACAGTGAAAACAGGAAACCGCCATCGCCATCGGGCATCACGAAGCGGCCATCCGGACGCACGTCGAAGCCCTGCTTTTCCAGCGCCCCGATCAGGGTGTTGATGGCCCACGGCGCGCCGTTGCTGTGCAAATTCACGCCCAGTTGCGCGTCGTGGCCGGCCACGAAACGGTGCAGGGTGCGCGCCTCGGCCATGACCTCGATCATGTCGGGCACGTGCGCCTCGGCGCCGATTTCATCGGCGACCGCGCGCAAGCGCGTGACCAATTCCGAATATTCCAGTTCATTCAAGGCCGTGCTGCGGCTGGCCATCTGCACGCCACCCTGCAGTTGAGTATAGACACCGCCATGCACGATCGGTTCCCAGTCTCCATTCACGTGCAAGCCAATGTAGTGCACCGGCTTGTTGCCGACCAGGCGCAAGGTGTGCAGGATGGGCAGGATCTTGTCGCCCCGCACCGGCGCTTCCAGCGCCATCGGCAGCAGGCAATCGATGAGCGGATCGACTAGGCTGGTGGCCAGTTCGGCGGCCGGGGTGGCGGCGTCGGCAAGGCCCACCACCGGATCGGACGGGGTTTCACGCTCGTCGCGCTCGTCGCGCTGGGCCTCCGCGCCGGCGCCCGCTCCTGAGGCGCCGGCAACACTGGCGCTGGCGTCGGTGCCGTCGAAACTGGGTTCGTGCCGCACTTCCGGCGCCGCCGCCGGCGCCGCCCCCTTGCGCATCAGGACGTCGTCGTGGTCGCTGGAAAAGGCCCGCTCCACGCTTTTCTTGGCCTTGTACTCTTGCCATTTATTATATGAAAATACACCGGCGATGAACACGCCGCCGGCACCGAACAGTGTCATTTGAAAGTCTGTCATGCTGCTTGTACCTCGGAGGCGAAGTTTGCGGCGGATTCCATATCCACCGCCACGATGCGCGACACGCCTTGTTCCTGCATCGTCACACCGATCAATTGATGGGCCATTTCCATCGCAATCTTATTGTGCGAAATGAAAAGGAATTGGGTCTGGTCGGACATCCGTTTGACCATTCTGCAAAAACGTTCCGTGTTGGCGTCGTCGAGCGGCGCGTCGACTTCGTCGAGCAGGCAGAACGGCGCCGGATTCAGGCGGAACATCGAAAAAACCAGGGCCGTCGCGGTCAGCGCTTTTTCGCCCCCCGACAGCAAATGGATGGTGGCGTTCTTCTTGCCGGGCGGCTGGGCCATCACTTGCACGCCCGAGTCGAGGATTTCATCGCCGGTCATGGTGAGCCGGGCTTGCCCGCCACCGAACAGGATGGGGAACAGTTCCGAAAAGTGGAAATTGACCTTGTCGAAAGTGTCTTGCAAGAGCTCGCGGGTTTCCTTGTCGATCTTGGCGATCGCGTCTTCCAGGGTGTTGATGGCTTCGATCAAGTCGGCGTTTTGCGCGTCCAGGAAGTTTTTCCGTTCCGAGGCCTGGGCCAGCTCGTCGAGCGCGGCCAGATTCACGGCGCCCAGGCCGGTGATGGCATTGCCCAGCCGCGTCACCTCGCCCTGCAGATAGGATGGGCGCATGTCCGGATGCAGCTTTTCGCCCAGGGCCGCCTCGTCGGCGGCCGCGTCCAGCAACTGTTGCGCGAACTGTTCCTGGTTCAGGCGCGCGGCCTGTTCCTTCAACTGCATTTCCATGATCTTGTCGCGCTGCGGCTGCAGGCTGCGCTCGGACTGGGTGCGGGCGTCTTCCGACAGGCGCAGTTGCTGGGTGATCTGGTCGAGCTCGTGGCGCGCGTCCGACAGCGCTTTTTCCTGGGTGGTGCGGCGCTCCAGCAAATCCTGTAAACCATCGTTGGCGGCGCCCGATTCCAGGTTCGCCAGCTCCAGCTGGCCGGCCTGCAGGCTGACCGTCACCTGCGCCGCCTGGGTGGTGGCGGTGACGATATTGCGGCGCAATTCCTCGATCTTGGCGCGCTGCGACTTTTCCGCGAATTGCGCTTCCTGGGCCGCCCGTTCCATCTCGCGCAGGCGTTCGCGGGCGTCGGCCAGGCCCTGTTCCTTGAGCAAGAAATCGGTCTGACCGTCTTCGTGTTCTTCTTGCAGATTGCCGAGGTCGCAATCGAGCTGCTCGAACTTTTCCTCGGACTCCAGCTTGACCTGCATCTGCTCGGCTTCCTGCGCGCCGATCTCGGCCAGGTCGGCCTGGATCTGCGTGCTGCGCTGGTTGAAGCGGGCTTCCACCTCGGACAGCTTGACGACGTCGAGCTGCAAGCCGTGCACGGCTTGCTGCAAATTTTGCACGCGCAGGCGCAAGTCGGCCAACTGGCGCGTCAGATTGGCGACGGCGGCGTCGGCGCGCACCGAGCGGGCGCGGGCTTCGTCGGCCAGCAATTGCTGGGCGCGCAACTGCTTGTCGATGTTGTCGATTTCCTGCTGCCGGCCCAGCATGCCTTCCTGCTCCGAATCGGCGGCGTAAAAGCGCACGCTGGACTGGCTCACCACATGGCCCTGGCGGGTCACGAAATAGCCGCCCAGGGGCAGCCTGGCGCGCTCGCGCAGCGCCTCGGCCGCGTCGTCGATGGCGTAAGCGTTGTGCAACCAGTCTTGCAGCAAGCCGCGCAAGCCGGGATCGTTCAATTTCAACAGGCTCAGGAAAGGCTTCAGGCCGGGCGCCTCGGGCGCCACGGCCACGCTCGCGGTGGCGGGCGCGAACAGGGCCAGCTTGGCCGGCGGCGCGTCGTTGAAAAAAGCCTTGGCCCAGTCGATATTCGACACTTGCAGCGCCTGCGTGCGCTCGCGCAAGATCGACTCCAGCGCCGCTTCCCAACCCTGCTCGATGTGCAACTGTTGCCACAACCGGGGCAAGCCGTCGAGCTCGTGACGCTGCAACCAGGGCTGCACCTTGCCCTGGCTCTGCACCCGTTCCTGCAATTGCCGCAGCGCGTTCAAACGCGCTTCCAGCTGCGCGTTGGCGGCCGTTTCCCCGTTCACCTGGGTCTGCGCCTGCTGCCGCTCTTGCTCCAGGCGCGGTTGCTGCTCGAGCGCCTCTTCCAGGTAAAAGCCCTGCTCTTCCAGCGCCTGCTGCTTTTCTTCCAGTTGCATCTTCAAATTCGCCAGATGACTGCTATCGGGCAAATTCAAACCGTTTTTTTCTTGCTGCAAACGCTCGCGGCGCAATAGCAGGCCGGCCAAAATGTTGGAAGCGTTGCGCTGGTGCGTGGATTCCAGCGTCAGTTGCTGCTGCGCCTGCATGATCTTGGCGCGCGACTCGGTGCTCTTGCGCTGTGCCTCGCGCCAGGCCGCGTCCAGCGCCGGCAATTGCTCGCTCTTTTGCTCGGCCGCCATCTGCGACTGTTCCACCCGCGCGGCCAGCTCTTCGAGATGGAATTCGGCTTCCTCGATCTGTTCTCGCTGTTCCTGGGCCTGGGCCTGCCACTGGTCGCGCTGGGCCGTCAGCGTCCCCAGTTGCGACTGCAGGCGGGCGCGCGATTCGATGACGAACTTGATCTGCGCCTCCAGGCTGCCGATCTCGGAATTGGTTTGATACAAATGGCCCTGGGCCTGGTGCAGGCGATCGCCGATGGCGAAGTGGGCTTGGCGCATCTGTTCCAGCGACAGTTCCACATGGCGCAGCTTGGCGGTCTGTTCTTCCAGGTCGGTCTGGGCTTGTTCCACTTCGCGGAAACAGCGGGTCTGCTCGGCCTGCGCCTCGTTCTTGCGCAGCAACCAGAGCAGTTTTTGCTTCTCGTCCTGATCCGACTGCAGCGCGTGGAATTTGTTGGCGACGACGGCTTGCGCTTCCAGCTTTTCCAGGTTGGCGTTCAATTCGCGCAAGATATCGTCGACCCGCAGCAAGTTTTCGCGCGTGTCGTGCAAGCGGTTTTCCGTCTCGCGCCGGCGCTCCTTGTACTTCGACACGCCGGCCGCCTCTTCCAGGAAGACGCGCAACTCTTCCGGGCGCGATTCGATGATGCGCGAAATCATGCCCTGGCCGATGATGGCGTAGGCGCGCGG
>DMYQ01000346.1:27476-28886 GCA_003482555.1 Janthinobacterium sp.
GTGCCGTCGCGCGTCAGGGTGCGCTTGACGGCGATCTCGGCGTATTGCCCCCACTGGCCGGAAGCCTTGCCGTCGTTATTGTCGAACACCAGTTCGACCGAGGCGCGCCCGGCTGGTTTACGGTGGGTGGAACCGTTGAAAATAACGTCTTGCATCGATTCGCCGCGCAACTCCGACGCTTTCGACTCGCCCAGCACCCAGCGCACGGCATCGATGATGTTCGATTTGCCGCAGCCATTGGGTCCGACCACGCCGACCAGCTGACCCGGCACCTGGAAATTGGTGGGATCGACGAAAGACTTAAACCCCGACAATTTAATGGAAGATAGACGCACGTTATTTAAAGGTTCCTCGCCTCGACTGGCATAAATTTTTCACGGGGAAGCGCAGAACCGGATACGAATGAAGGCGTGCCCTCGATACGCCCATGAAAAGTGGCCCATAATACCATTTCGCGGCCCGATTTCGGTCAAATCAGGGCCAGATTCGACCGAAACCCCGCAGGTATCCCAGCCATTCAGCGGAACGATGGTGGCCGCTGCGTCACTTTCCAGTCGCCGCGCTGGAACGGACGCTCGTGGCCGGACAAATACAGGGCCAGTTGCTGCATCCACTGCTCGGTCGGCACCGGCTCGACGGTCGGCGTAAACAGCAAGCCGCACAGGCTGAGCGCGATCAGCACGCGGCTCACGACAACTTCGCGCACGGCGCGCGCATGCCAGATGAAGGCGAAGGCAACAGCCAGGCCCAGCAGGCAGCCGGTGACGACTTCGGACACGGAATGGGCATGCACAACGACGCGGGCGATGGCGATCAGCACGGCCAGGACGACGCCGGCGGCCACCCCGGCCACGCGCGCGCGCGGCCCGGCATTTTTCAGCAGCACGAAAAACGCGACCGGGAAAATGGCGGCGGCGCGCATCGCGTGGCCGCTGAAACCGGCCAACTCCACCGAGCTCACGCCGATACCCCAGCCGATGAACGCCACCTTGGTCAGCACCACCACGGCCATGCCGCCCCCGAACAGCAGGCACCAGTTGAGGGCGAGGCGCCAGCATTTGCCGGCCGCCAGCCATAAGGCGATGGCGACGCCGGTGGGCGCCATGACGGCCATGCTGCCGAGCAGCGAGAGAACACCCCAGATATTTAACATAAAATTAACATAAGCTTTTCTAAAACCAGACGCCACTATGCCACGATACGCGCGCGCGCGCCCACACGGCCGTGGCCATGACACATCGAACGTTGCGGCATGGAAAGATCGCTCCCCATATCGGGATGGCGGACGGGCTTGCCGGAACGCCCTCCCGCGCCGGCATCCCAGGCATGCGCGCCACCCAACATTGATTATAATGAAAGTTATTTGACAGCCTACATTTTTCGGGAGCCGCCATGCAAGAATCCACGCAC
>DMYQ01000346.1:29090-44462 GCA_003482555.1 Janthinobacterium sp.
GGGCTGCGCCGCTTGACGCCGGCCGATGTGCGCAACTTCCAGGCTTACCGGCACGAGCCCGGACTGGGGCAATACCAGGGCTGGTCGGCGCAAACCGATTCGCAAGCGGCGGCGTTTCTCGCGGAAATGCACGCGGCCGCGCTATTGCAGGCCGGGGTCTGGTGCCAGATCGGCATCGCCGATCGCGCCACCGACGAACTCATCGGCGACATCGGCGTCTGCGTGGCGCACGATGGCGCCGAGGCGGAAATCGGCTTTACCTTGCGCACCGCGTCGCAGGGGCGCGGCATCGCCGCCGAAGCGGTGGCGGCGGCGCTCGCCCTGATCTTCGCGCACACGGCGGTCGAGCGCATCCTGGGCGTCACCGATGCGCGCAATTTGGCGTCGCTACGCCTGCTGGAACGGCTAGGCATGGACGAGCTGGAAACGAAGGCGGCCATTTTTCGCGGCGAAGAATGCATGGAGCATACCTATGTCATCCGACGGCCGCGCGCCGGCTAAGCGTGCCCGCGCTGGCATGGGCGGCAGGCTCAAGCGTAGGCGCCTCGCTCGGCATTGACGCCAGCGTCGGCCGTTCCCTCCATCGCTTGCGACAGCGCGCGTCCGACCACGCCGTCGGTCTGCACCAAGGTAACCCGGCCTTCGCGGAAATGGCGGGCCAGCGTTTCGCCCGACATCGAAAACGCTTCCTGCCGCAAATGGGTGGAAAAGATGTACAGGGTGCGCAGCGGGCTGATCCAGGCCAGCTTGACGTTGCGGCTGGCGCCGTCCGTTTGCGTGACAGCCATCCACATGCCGCGCTGCAAGGAATCGACGGTGAGCACGGCCTCGTCCATCAGCGGTTCCGGCTCGGGAACGGCCCGGCTTTGCAGTTCCAGGCGCCGCTGCGCCGCCTGTTGCGCCACGTCGAGGGAAATTTCCACTTGCCGCTCGGGCGACAGTTCGAGCGGCGCGCGCACGATGGACGCGTGGCATTCGGCCAGCTCGGCGAAAAACCGCAGGCGCTCGGCGTCTTGCCACTTGATGACATCGAGCCATTTGTTCAGGCCCGACAATAGCGGCGGCAGCTTGCCGATCAGCAAGCGCCGCTCTTCCGCCGTCGACTTCGGCTTGACGCTCCAGATCAGGTCGTCCATGGTCTGGCTGGCGTTGCCGACCGCGCCAGCCTTTTCCTCTTCCACGCTATAGGCGATGGTCATCACCGACACCCATTTATCTTCGAGGAAGGTTTCCACCACGGCTAGCACCTCGCCGCTGCCCACGCGCATCCCCACGGCCTGCTTGGCGTCGCGCGTGGCTTTCTGCATCTTTTCCTGCCGCAGCGCGCTGGCGATGGGCGCGGCGATGGCCGTGGCGGCGGCGCTCTCCTCGGCCCGGATGGTTTCCTCGAGCTCCGACACGGCTTCGGAAAAGACCGAAATTTCGTGATTGAAATCGCGCCCGACCCGTTCGACGCTGCGCTGCATGGCCTGAAACAGGGGATCTTCCGGGCCCTTGCGCTGCTCCCAGCCCATGCGCGAGAGCAAGTCAATCAGGCGGCGCGCCGGATGCGCCTCCTGAAAAAAGAAATCCTTGTCGACCAGCGCCGCCTTGAGCACGGGAATTTGCAGGAAACGGATCAGGTCTCGAATTTCCTTGGAAATATTCTGGTCCTGGAATACCGTTTCGAAAATTGCCGACAGCAAGTCGATGGTGCTCTCGTCCGCCCGCGTCAGGCTGCCCTTGGGCGCGTTTGCCTTGATGCCGGGCAAGTAAATAACGTTGTGGGCTTGCACACCGGTCTGGTCGGCACCGCCGGCCTCGCCGCCGTTGCCGTTGCCGTTGCCGTTGCCGTTGCCGTTGCCGTTGCCGTTGCCGTTTCCGTTGCCGTGACCGTTGCCGTGGCCGTGGCCATTGCCGCTGCCCTGGCCGCCACCATTACCCTGGCCGTGGCCACTACCGCTGCCGCCGTTGCCGCCGTGGCCATTGCCATTAGCGCTGCCGCTGCCATTGCCATTGCCATTGCCGCCACCGCCGTTGCCACCACTACCATTGCCGCCGCCATTGCCGTGACCGTGACCCAGACCACCGGGTTCGGCCTGCAAGCCCGCCAGATAGGAAAACAAAGGCTGCTTGGCGCCGACCTGGCTCATCTTTTGCGCCAGTTCATTATTGACGGCGCCGTGAAAACCTTCCGCCGCGCCCTTCGTCCAGCCGGCCCCGGCCGTTGCAGGCAAATGCGGTATGCTCAAGTCGAAATCGGCGGCGCCGGCGCCGCCAGCGGCCATGGGAGCGGTCGGCGCAACCTCGGTCACGGAAAAAAATTGACGCAATTGCTGGGCCAGCGCGGCCGGATTGGGCGCCGCCGGCTTCGGGGTGGCGTCGTGCGAGTCGGCGCGCCGCCCGCGGTAAGTCTCGACCGAACCGGGCAGCACGCCCTTGCGCATCAGCGCCAGGTTGAGCGCTTCCAGCATCGGCCCCAGGTCCAGAAACAGTTCGGGCTTGAACAGGGGCAGCAATAATTTGGCCGAATCGGCATCCGGCTCGAACTCCAGCCAAGCCTCTTGCAAGGCCAACAGGAAGACGTCGGGGCGGAAGGGGTTTTGGTTGCCGCGCAAAATGTCGCGATCGAGCAGAAAGCCGAGCCGCACATTGAGCGTCGCCAACTGGTCGGCATACAGGATTTCGAAGGGCCGGCTGAGCGCGCCGAACTCCACCTGGGTGTCCATTTCCTCGAAAGGCACCAGGGTCATCGACAGCGTCGACGCCTGCGGCTTGTTCTTTTGCATGGGGGCGAGGCTGGCGAATTCCAGCCGCACGGCCCGCTCGAGCTTGCCAGACGCCAGGCGCAGGAAGGCGTAGCTATTACTTTTGAGCAGATTGCCGGCCTTGAAGCGCTGATGCACCTCGCGCGCGTCGCTCATGTCGCTCGCATCCAACAAGGCGCCAGCCAGCCGGCCGGCCAGCGCCAGCAACTGGTCGTTGGCATGCTGCGTGACAATGCCGATCAGGTTTTCCAGCATGGCATGCCGCGGCGACACCATCTTTTTTGGCACCTCTTTAGTTGTCGGAAGTGGAAGCATGATCTGCCCGCCCTGTTGAAGTCGCATTCGTACAGCCCCGCATATCCGGCCATACCCCATTCTTGCACAGTATTACCATAAGGCAATAGCCATTTGAAACAAAGTTTTGCTGTGGCGCAATTATATGCCAGGTGAGACCGGACCCGCCGCCGCGCTGAGGAATCGATGCGACCCACCCGCGCCGACATGGGTATAACGCCGTGTCGGCAATGATCCTACAAGCAGGCAAGCGTTGATCCGATACCGAAACGACGATCAAACTCGCATCATTGCAATACTGAAAACTCCCGGCGAATGAAAGGTTCCAGCGCCGGGCGCCCTTCAGCGATGTCATCCGACGATGGGTTTTTTCCCTTTATAAAGGAAACATGATGAACTCGAATCAAAAGGACGATCAAAACAAAAAAGATGAGCAAAGCAACAAGCAATCCGGCTCGCAAGGCTCGGGCGGCGGCGCGGCGGGATCGCGCGGCGGCACCGGAACGCAAGGTGGAACGCATGAGCAACATGTGGAAGCGGGCCGTCAAAGTCACAAGAACGACGACAGCAACGCTTCCAGCAGTTCCGGCAACAAACAATCGGGCGCCGGCTCATCCGCTTCCCGCTCCACCGGCTCGCAGGGCGGCACGCATGAGCAGCACGTGGAAGCCGGCCGTCAAAGTCACAGGAACGATGACGACAAGCAATCGGGGTCGCGCTCGGGCTCTGGCTCTGGCTCGGGCGGCAATAAAACCGAACGCTGAGCGCCGCGCCCGCCCATTGCCTTGATGGGCGTGGGCGGGTTCAAACTCGCGGACCCGTCATTTTCCGACGAGTCCGCGACACCGCCCGCACAAATAGTTCTCATATATTCGTCAAACGCTTGCCCTTGGGCGGCGAAAAATCGGCCACGCCGTCGATCAGACCGACGCCCAGCGCTTCCTTGGCCGTCAGGTGCAAATCCGAATACGCGTGCACCAGCCAGTGCTCGTCGCCCAGGCGCACATGCTCTCTCAATATCTGCTCGGTTCTCAGGTCGTCCGCGCGCAAGCCGTCGACGATGATCTTGAGCGCGTCCGGACGGGCGCCGGGCGAAGCCGTCGCGTGCGATTTATGCACCATGAAGCGCGCCGTGTCGCTGGCGTAACGCCGGCTGCCGGCCAGGAACAGGGTGACGGCGATCGACGCCACCGCCCCCGCGTTGTAGGTGACGAAGGTGATCGGCAGGCGGCGCAGGAAGTTGTACAGGCAGATGCCGTCGCTGACATAGCCGCCATTCGACTGTATCAGCACGTGGGCCGTACGCACCTGGTCTTCCGTCATGTCCGAAACGGCGTCGAAGACGCGCCTGACCATATCGCTGTTGACGTCGCCCGACAGGGTGAAATAGGCGTGTCCGTCGGGCTGCTCTGTATCGTCGTTCATGGTGCTCGCTCGAAGTTGAGGTTTAAATTTTAGCAATTTCAGGAGGCGGCGCGCCCCGTGCGCATGCATGCGCGCCGCCCATAGCCGATATTACCCCCGAAACGGCGTGAAATCGAGCATTCTCGACGCCCTCCCCGGCTGGCCCGGAGCGCCGTGGCGATTGACAGAAAAGCGCCACTGGCATATATTCTGCACTCTTGATCGGGAGAGGGTAGCCATGCGCTGCCGCCGAAGGGGCACCACCCAAAAACTCTCAGGCAAAAGGACCGATCAAGGGACCGGCGGCGTCGCAAGGCGCACCGGCTCAACTCTGGAGAGCGACCGCGGCGATGCGCCGGCGGTCCACCGAAGGTGCGACGGGAAGACGTTTTCCCGTAATCTCTCAGGTACCGAGGACAGAGGGGTCAGCGATCACATGCGGAAACAGGCTGCACGGCCTTTCCTTGCTTGTTCCGTTAACCCCTTAATCACCGTCCCAGAGGATTTCATGACGCTATTAGCGACCCCACTCAATAGTGCCCACCGCGCCGCCGGCGCCCGCATGGTCGATTTCGGCGGCTGGGACATGCCCGTCAATTACGGCTCGCAAATCGAAGAACACCACGCCGTGCGTAGCGACGTCGGCATGTTCGACGTCTCGCACATGTGCGTCGTCGACCTGGAAGGCGAGCAAGTCCGCCCTTTCCTGCGCGGCCTGCTGGCCAATAACGTCGACAAGCTGCAAGTGGCCGGCAAGGCCCTGTATTCCTGCATGCTCAACCCGCAAGGCTTCGTCATCGACGACTTGATCGTCTACTTCATGCACGAAAGCTGGTTCCGCCTGGTGGTCAACGCCGGCACCGCGACCAAGGACATCGCCTGGATCAAGGCGCAAAACGAGGCCACCGGCAGCGCCGTGAGCATCACCGAACGACGCGACGGCGCCGACCCGATGGCGTTGGTCGCCGTCCAGGGCCCGAACGCGCGCGCCAAGGTCTGGCAAGTGCTGCCGCAGACGCAAGCGCCGTCGGAAGGCTTGAAGCCTTTCAACGCCGTCATCGTCAAGGATACCGCCTTCGGCGAAGTGATGGTGGCGCGCACCGGTTACACCGGCGAAGACGGCTTCGAACTGGGCGTCGCCGCCAGCCAAGTCGAAGCGCTGTGGAACGCGCTGGCTGCGGCCGGCGTCAAGCCCGCCGGCCTGGGCGCGCGCGACACCCTGCGCCTGGAAGCGGGCATGAATCTGTACGGCCAGGACATGGATGAAAGCGTGAATCCCCTGGACGCCGGCCTGGCCTGGACCATCGACCTGGTCAGCGAACGCGACTTCATCGGCAAGGCCGCCCTGCTGGCGATGGGCCAGAACGCCCAATTCGTCGGCCTGATCCTGCGCGACAAGGGCGGCGTGCTGCGCGCCCATCAAAAAGTGATCGTGGCCGGCAGCGACGTGGCCGGTGAAATCACCAGCGGCACCTTCAGCCCGACCATGCAGCAAGCCATCGCGCTGGCGCGGGTGCCGAACGGCGTCGCCGTGGGCGACACCGTGCAAGTCGAGATCCGCGACAAGAAGCTCAACGCCAGCGTCGTGAAATTGCCCTTCGTGCGCAACGGCAAAATCCTGGCCGCTTGATTTTTATCATTAAAACATTTTTCCGACCCTTTATCTGGAGCCGCACATGAACATTCCCGCAGACTTGAAATACACCGAATCCCACGAATGGGCACGCCTGGAAGCGGACGGCAGCGTCACCGTCGGCATCACCGAATACGCCCAGGACGCCCTCGGTGACATCGTCTTCGTCGAACTGCCTAGCGTCGGCAAGACCTACGCCGCCGGCGACGACGCCGCCGTGGTCGAATCGGTCAAGGCCGCCAGCGACATTTACGCGCCCATCGCCGGCGAAGTCGTGGCCGTCAACGACGCCGTCGCCGACGCGCCGGAATCGATCAACGCCGACGCCTTCGCGGCCTGGTTGTTCAAGATCAAGCCGGCCGACGTGTCGGCCCTGGACGGCTTGCTCGACGCCGCCGCCTACGGCAAGAACACCGCCGAATAATTCGCGCTGTATCGCGGGCCGCCCCGGCGGCCCGCACGCACCATTTCACAGCCCGCACCGCCCTTCCACCTGCCGCCGCATGGCGGCGACTCAGGGCTCGTAAATGAATAACTTGGCGTTTTGGCGGTCAGGGCGGGATGCAATGCAAGGCGTTCGCCGCGCCGCAGTGCGAGCACTGCAAGCGGCGAACAACGCAGCAGGGCGCCCGTTCTGGCCGAAAAAAACGTTCAAGTTATTTGTTTATGAGTCCTCAGCACTTATCGGCCACGACACCATGACCCGCACCAGCCTGACCCAACTTGAAGCCCGCGATGCCTTCATCGCCCGCCACATCGGCCCTTCCGCCTCCGAGCAGGAAGCCATGCTGACCACCCTCGGCTACGCCAGCCGCGCCGCCCTGATCGACGCGCTGGTGCCGGCGAATATCCGCAACAAGGGCGCGCTGCCGCTGGGCCAGTATTCAAAGCCCATGCCGGAAACGGCCGCGCTGGCGCAACTGAAAGCGCTGGCCTCGAAAAACCAGGTGCTCAAATCCTATATCGGCCAGGGTTATTACAACAGCCACACGCCCGGCGTCATCCTGCGCAACATCTTTGAAAACCCGGCCTGGTACACCGCCTACACGCCGTATCAGCCGGAGATTTCCCAGGGCCGCCTGGAAGCCATCCTGAACTTCCAGCAAGTGATCACCGACCTCACCGGCATGGGCATCTCGAACGCTTCCATGCTCGATGAAGGCACCGCCGCCGCCGAAGCCATGACCCTGATCCAGCGCGTCGGCAAGTCGAAATCGAACGTGCTGTACGTGGCCGACGACGTGCTGCCGCAAACCCTGGAAGTGGTGCAAACGCGCGCCAAACCCCTCAACATCGAAGTGCGCACCTTCGCCCCGGCCGACCTGGAAACGCTGGACAGCTGCTTCGGCGCGCTACTGCAATATCCGGGCGTGAACGGTGTCGTGCGCGACTACCGCGCCGGCGTCGAGCACCTGCACGCGAACGGCGCCATGGTGATCGTGGCGGCCGACCTGCTGGCCCTGACGATGCTCGCGCCGCCCGGCGAATGGGGCGCCGACGTCGTCGTCGGCAACAGCCAGCGCTTCGGCGTGCCGCTCGGTTTCGGCGGCCCGCACGCCGGCTACCTGTCGACGCGCGACGAATTCAAGCGCAGCATGTCGGGCCGCCTGGTGGGCGTCACCATCGACGCCCAGGGCAACAAGGCTTACCGCCTGGCCCTGCAAACCCGCGAGCAGCATATCCGCCGCGAAAAAGCCACCTCCAACATCTGTACCGCGCAAGTGCTGCTGGCCGTGATGGCTTCCATGTACGCCGTCTACCACGGCCCCGCCGGCCTGCTGCAAATCGCCCGCCGCGTGCACCGCTACACCGGCATCCTGGCCGCCAACCTGCGCACGCTCGGCTACGCCATCGCCAACGAGACCTACTTCGACACCTTGACCATCCAGACCGAGCGCGCCGAGCAGCTGCACGCGGCGGCCGTGGCGGCCGGCGTCAACCTGCGCAAGGTCGACGCCAACCACGTCGGCGTCTCGCTCGACGAAACCGTCACCCGCGACGACCTGGCCGCGCTGTGGAATATCTTCGCCAACGGCGTCACGCCGGCGCCCGACTTCGACGCCGTCGAAGCCCTGGTGCAAGACGACATCCCGGCCGCGCTGGCACGCACGAGCGCCTACCTGACGCACCCGGTGTTCAACCGCTACCACTCGGAACACGAGATGCTGCGCTACCTGCGCAGCCTGGCCGACAAGGATCTGGCGCTGGACCGCACCATGATCCCGCTCGGCTCCTGCACCATGAAGCTGAACGCGACCAGCGAAATGATCCCGGTCACCTGGCCCGAATTTTCCAGCATCCACCCGTTCGCGCCCGACGCGCAAACCGTGGGCTACCGCGAAATGATCTCGCAGCTGGAAGAAATGCTGTGCGCGCTGACCGGCTACGCCGCCGTCTCGCTGCAGCCGAACGCCGGCTCGCAGGGCGAATACGCCGGCCTGCTGGTGATCAAGGCCTACCATGAGTCGCGCGGCGAAGGGCACCGCAACATCTGCCTGATCCCGTCCTCGGCGCACGGCACCAACCCGGCCTCGGCCAACATGGTCGGCATGCAGGTCGTCGTCACCGCCTGCGACGCCAGCGGCAACGTCGACCTGGCCGACCTGCAGGCCAAGGCCGAAAAACACAGCGCCAACCTGGCCTGCGTCATGGTCACCTACCCGTCCACCCACGGCGTGTTCGAGGAAGGCATCCAGCAACTGTGCGAGATCGTCCATGCGCACGGCGGCCAGGTCTACATCGACGGCGCCAACATGAACGCGCTGGTCGGCGTGGCGGCGCCGGGCAGCTTCGGCGGCGATGTCAGCCACCTGAACCTGCACAAGACCTTTTGCATCCCGCACGGCGGCGGCGGTCCCGGCGTCGGTCCGATCGGCGTCGGCGCGCACCTGGCCAAGTTCCTGCCGAACCAGCGTTCCAGCGGCTACCAGCGCGACGCGGCCGGCATCGGCGCGGTCAGCGCGGCGCCATTCGGCTCGGCCAGCATCTTGCCGATTTCGTGGATGTACATCGCCATGATGGGCGCCGAAGGCTTGACGGCCGCCACCGAGACCGCCATCCTGGCCGCCAACTACATCGCGCGCCGCCTGTCGCCGCACTACCCGGTGCTGTATTCGGGCCACGACGGCCTGGTCGCGCACGAGTGCATCCTCGACCTGCGCCCCCTGACCGACGCCACCGGCATCAGCAATGAAGACGTGGCCAAACGCCTGATGGACTTCGGCTTCCACGCCCCGACCATGAGCTTCCCGGTGCCCGGCACCCTGATGATCGAGCCGACCGAAAGCGAATCGAAGGTCGAGATCGACCGCTTCATCGACGCCATGATCGTGATCCGCTCGGAAATCGCGAAAGTGCAAAGCGGCGAATTCGACCACGACGACAATCCGCTGACGGGCGCGCCGCACACGGCCGAAGTGCTGACCGCCGACGTCTGGGCGCACAAGTACAGCCGCGAAGTGGCGGCCTTCCCGGTGCCGGCGCTGCGCAAGCAAAAGTACTGGCCGCCGGTCGGCCGCGCCGACAACGTCTACGGCGACCGCAATCTGTTCTGCGGCTGCGCGCCGATGAGCGACTACGAGTAAGGGCGCGGCGCGGACGGGTTCTCCCGGCCGTGCCCGCGACACAAGCAGACCGCTGGACGCCAAAAAACGCGGGCCTATCGAAAGACAGGCCCGCGTTTTTTCATGCCCGCGCGCCGTGCGCCGCCGCCCGCGCGCGCAAGCTAGTATGATGCGGCATTCACCTTTCAGGAGACGCCGGCATGAAGCGATCGATCAAGGCGGCGCTGTTGTCGGCGCTGGTATTTCCCGGCGTCGGACACTTCACCCTGGGACGGCCCGGGCGCGCCTGCCTGTTCCTGCTGCCGGCCGCCGTCGGCGCCATTTACATGACGGGCCAGGTGATGGCGCGCGTCAACCTGATCGTCGCCCAGGTCGAGAGCGGCGCCCTGGCCCTTGATCCGCAAGCCATCTCCGAGCGCCTGTCCGCCGCGGCCGGCGCCGAAGGCCCCTGGATGAGCCTGGCTGTCGCCGTGTGCGTACTGTGCTGGGCCGGCAGCGTCATCGACGCCCTGCTGCTCGGCGACGGCCCCGGCCCCGACCATTAGTAAGCCCAGTGGCCGCGGGCCCAGACCCAGTCGTTGGTTTGCCAATGCCAGTGGCCGGGAACCCAGTAATGATTCGGGCTCGGCGCCACGCCCACGGACTCGACCAGCAGTTCCGGCATGCGCCGCACCGCGCCGTGGTGCCAATGGCCAGCCTGCCATTGCCAGTGATTGCCCTGCCATGCCCAATGCCCCTGCACCCAGGCGTAGCCGGGGCCGGGCTGGGCAATGAGGACTTCCTGCCGCGGCGCCGGCATGTGGCGAATGACGACCGGTGCCGGCTCCCTGACGACGACTCTTTCCCTGACCACGGTGCTACATCCGGACAACGCGAACGTTGCGGCGAGAAATACGGCGATACTGGCACGATGGTGCTTTTTTTCTCCTCGAATTACCCTGTCGACGAACGGGGCGCCGGGCGACCGGCTCCGCGCTCGGCCCGCACTGGCGAGCTCCCCAGTTAATGCCGGAGGCGGCGACGGGATGACGCGCCACATGTATCCCAGGTAAGCAATTGTATCGAGAAGACCAGCCCATGCTCGCGAGCGCCGCATCGCCCGCCGAAAATTGCTATTTCCCCTATTTTATTGACCGGACAATATCGCGCCATTCGCGTGCAAAATAACCACATCCCCTGTACTTTCGGGCGCCGAAATGACACTATGGCGCGTGATTAATAGATGGCTTTGGGAGTTCCGGCTCGCATCGACTGTTACCGGACTGGAACATAAAGCATGGCAGCGGACGGTGGAGTGAACAAGTATGCCGGCGCGCGGGCGCCATCGACGGCCGCCGCGCGGCTTTGGAGCGCCGCCGTACTGCTGTCGCTGGCGCCCCAGGCCGCCATGGCCGGGCCGGCGACGGGCGCCGCGCCGCTCGACCTGACCACCCTCCCCTTCGAGCAACTGCTGTCGCTGGACGTCTACAGCGCCTCCAAATTCGTCCAGCGCGCCGACCAGGCGCCGGCCAGCGTGACGGTGATCGAGGCCAGCGACATCAAGGCTTACGGCTGGCGCACCCTGGCCGACGCGCTGCGCAGCGTGCGCGGCCTGCACCTGAGCTACGACCGCAACTACACTTACCTGGGCGCGCGCGGCTTCCTGCGCCCGGGCGACTACAACAGCCGCTTCCTGCTGCAAATCGACGGCCAGCGGGTCAACGACGCGCTCTATGATCAAGCCCCGGTGGGCGGCGAATTCCCGCTCGACCTGGACCTGGTCGAGCGCATCGAATACGTGCCCGGCCCGGGCTCCTCGATTTACGGCGCCAACGCTTTTTTCGGCGTCATCAACGTCATCACCAAACGTCCGCAAGAGAACGCGGGCGGGCGCGCAACGCTGGAGACGGGCCAGTTCGGCGAACGCAAGGGTTCCGCCAACTACGCCTGGAGCGACCGGCGCGGCAATGAAGTGCTGCTGGCGGCCAGCCGCTACAAGAGCGATGGCCGGGATCTGTACTTTCCCGAATTCGACCAGCCCGACAACAACAACGGCGTGGCCCGCGGCCTCGACTATGAAAGCGGGCAGCGCTTCTTCGCCAAGGGCGCCAGCGGCCCGTTCAGCCTGTCGCTCTTGCACGCCGAACGTATCAAGGGCATGCCGACCGCTTCCTTCGAGCAAAGCTTCAACGACCCGCGCTCACACACCGTGGACACGCAAAGCTATGCGAATCTCGGCTACCGCGTGGCGCCGTCCCCGGACACGGAGCTGAGCGCGCACCTGTTCTGGGGCGCCTACGATTCGGTCGGCGACTACGCCTACGACGCGCCGGAGGGCATGAACCGGGACGGCAGCGCCAGCCGCTGGTGGGGCATGGATTTGACGACAGTGAGCGCGCCGGCCGCCGGCCACAAGCTGGTGGCCGGCGCCGAATACCAGGACGACTACCGGCTCAGACAATTCAGTTTCGATCTCGCGCCCCGCCTCGATTACCTGAACGACGCGCGCCAGGGCAAACGCTACGGGCTCTACCTGCAGGACGAGTGGCGCCTGCGCGCGGATCTGCTGCTCAACGCCGGCCTGCGCTATGACTACCATGCGCTCGCCGGCGGCGTGTTCAGCCCGCGCCTGGCGCTGATCCACCAGGCCGGCCCGGACACGACCCTGAAGGCCATGTACGGCACCGCTTACCGCGAGCCGAACAATTTTGAACTGTACTACGCCTTCCCCGGCCCCGGCGGCCAGATCGCCAACCCCGCTTTGAACCGCGAGCGCATCCGCAGCCTCGAACTGGCCCTGGTGCGCCAATTGGCGGGCAACGCCCGCCTCACCGTCAGCGTCTTCCGCAACGACGTCAAGGCCCTGATTTCACAGGAAACCGAGGCCGCCAGCGGCCTGGCCGTGTTCGAGAACGCGGCGCCGGCGCGGGCGCGCGGGGTCGAACTCGAATACGAACGCAAATGGACGCTGGCCAGCCTGCGCGCCAGCTACAGCCGGCAACAGCTGAGCCAGAGCGACAGCGACGCCGGCGCCGTCAACTCGCCCGCCCGGCTGGGCAAGGTCAACCTGGCCGCGCCGCTCTGGCATTCGATGTGGCGGGCCGGTCTGGAAGCCCAATATGTGGGGCCGCGCGCCACCCTGCTGGCGCGCAGCGGCGGCTTTTGGCTGGCCAATCTGAACCTGTACTCGCGCCGCCTCACCCGCCACGCCGACCTCGCCGTCGGCTTCTATAATCTGTGCGATCGGCGCTACGCCGACCCGGCCCCGCCCGCGCAACGCCAGGACAGCCTGGCCCAGGACGGCCGCAGCGCGCGGGTGACGCTCACCTATGCGTTTTAAGCGCGCCCCCGCGCCGCTGGCGGCGCTCGACCTGGCGCTGCGCCTGGCGCTGCTGGCGGCGCTCTGTCTGGCGCCGCCGCAAGCGCTGGCCCAGACCGCGGCCGTGCCCGAATACGAGCTGAAGGCCGCCTTCGTCTTCAATTTCGCCGTCTTCGCCGTCTGGCCGGCCGAGAACCTGGGCGGCGGCGCCGGCATGACCCTGTGCGCCTACGCCGGCAACAGCCTGCTGCCGGCCCTGATGGCGCTCAACGACAAGGTCGCCAACGGCCACAAGGTCGCGGTGCGCGTGCTGGCGCCGCCGAGCGCGCCGAGCGCTTGCCAGATCCTCGTGCTCGACAGCCTGGATCGCGAGCGCTGGAGCCGCTTACGGCGCGAACTGGGTGACGCCGCCGTGCTCACCGTGGCCGACGACGCCGTCATCGGCAACGAGGGCGCCGCCATCGCCCTGAGCGTGGACGCGCACCGGATCGGCTTCGACGTCGACTTGAGCGCCCTGCGCCAGGCGCGCCTGAGCCTGAGCTCGAAGTTGCTGCGCCTGGCCAGGAGCGTGCAATGATCGGCCCCTTCCACCTGCCGCGCCAGGCGCGCCTGATCGGCAGCAAGATGGCGCTGGCGAACCTGATCACGGCCGGCGCCACCCTCGGCGTCACCAGCGTGATGCTGATCCTGTTTCAATTCATCGCCCTGCGCAGCGCCATGCTGGAAGACTTGCGGGTGCAGGCGCGCATGGTCGGCAACAGCAGCGGCGCCGCGCTGATGTTCCGCGACCGCCGCGCCGGCGAGGAAATCCTGGCTGGGCTGGCGGCCTCGCCCGGGGTGCGCAACGCCGCCATTTTCAACGTCGACGGCGAATTGTTCGCCTCTTACCGGCGCGCCGGCGCCGCCATGCCGGGCCTGCCCTCGGCCCAGCTGAGCCGGTCCGGATACCGCCACGGCGCCGACCAGCTTGAAGTGTTCGAGCCGATCGACGCGAACGGCGGCCCGGTCGGCTCCGTGATGGTGCGCGCCGGCATGGGCCAGTTGTACCGGCGTCTGGCCGCCTACGCCGGCTTCACCCTGGCCGTGGGTCTGTGCTCCTTCGCGCTGGCCTATCTGATGGTGACGCGCACGCGACTGGCCGTCAGCCGCGCCGAAGCCCACCTGCATTACCTGGCCCACGTCGACCCGGTCACGGCGCTGCCGAACCGGCACGAATTCAACGAGCGCCTGGCCACCGCCCTGGGCCGGGCCGACGGCGAAGGCGGCGCCGTCGGCCTGCTGTTGCTCGATCTGGACAATTTCAAGGTGGTCAACGACACCCTGGGCCACAACTGCGGCGACAGCCTGCTCAAATTGGTGGCGCAGCGCCTGGCGCAGGCGCTGCGCCCCGGCGACGTCATTTGCCGCATCGGCGGCGACGAATTCGTCGTCATCGTCGCGCCGGCCGCCGACGGCGTCGAGATGGCGGCCGTGGCGCGCCGGGTACTGGCGGCGCTGGCGCCCCCGTTCGCGCTGCTGCACCACCAGTTATACGTCAGCGCCAGCGTCGGCACCAGCCTGTACCCGCTCGACGCGGGCGACGCCCAGACGCTCACCCGCAGTGCCGACACGGCCATGTACCAGGCCAAGAACATGGGCAAGAACTGCCACGTGGGCTTCCGCCCGGAGATGGAATTGCGGGCCCAGAAGCGCCTGCTGATGGAAGCGAATCTGCGCCGCGCCCTGACGCGCGGCGAACTGTACCTGCATTACCAGCCGCAAATCGACTTGCGCAGCGGGCGCATCGTCGGCGTCGAGGCCCTGCTGCGCTGGACTTGTCCCGAATTGGGGCCGCTCAGCCCGGCCGAATTCATTCCCGTGGCCGAGGAAAGCGGCGTCATCATCCCGCTCGGGCGCTGGGTGCTGCACACGGCTTGCCGCCAGGCCGCCGCCTGGCGCCAGGCCGGCTTGCTCGACTCGGTCGCCCACGTGGCCGTCAACCTGTCGGCTTGCCAGGCCAGGGATCCGGGCTTGATGGACGACATCCACGCGATCCTGGCCGAGACCCGGCTGCCGGTCGGCTTGCTGGAACTGGAAATCACCGAGGGCGTCTTGATGGACAATGTGCATGCGAACGTCGAGTTGATGCGGCAATTCCGCGACGCCGGCATACACTTGTCGATCGACGATTTCGGCACCGGCTATTCCTCGATGTCTTACCTGAAGCGCTTCCCCATCAACCAGTTGAAGATCGACCGCAGCTTCGTGCACGACTTGCCCGGCGACGGCGAGGCCATCGCCACAGCCATCATCGCGATGGCGCACAGCCTGAAACTGACGGTGGTGGCCGAGGGCGTGGAGACGGCGCGCCAGGCCCAATTCCTGCGCCAGGCCGGCTGCGACAGCGTGCAGGGTTATCACTTCGCGCGCCCGATGGCGGCCGAACAATTGACG
>DMYQ01000346.1:44668-46004 GCA_003482555.1 Janthinobacterium sp.
GAGTCGGCGCCCGCTGAGTCGGCAGGCGCCGACCCGGCGGGCGTGAAAAAACCGTTCGGGCGCGGGTCCCGAACGGCTTTTTCACCTTGCACTGGTCAGACCAGCTTGACCGCGTGCTCGCGCGTGGCGTGGAAGGTCAGCTTCGGCCAGCGTTCCTCGGTCAGGCGCAGGTTGACGCCCGACGTCGCCAGGTAAGCCATGTTGCCGGCCGCGTCGTAGGCGACGTTGTGGCCCAGCGCCGTCTCGAAGTCTTGCAGGATGCGCTTGTCGGCGCAACTGACCCAGCGCGCGCTGCTGATGCTGGTGCCCTCGAAGACGGCGTCGACGCCGTACTCGTTGAGCAGGCGGCTGGCGACGACCTCGAACTGCAGCACGCCGACGGCGCCCAGCACCAGTTCGCCGCCCTGGACCGGCTTGAACACTTGCACGGCGCCCTCCTCGCCCAGTTGCTGCAAGCCCTTGTGCAACTGCTTGATCTTCAGCGGATTGCGGATGCGCACGGAGCGGAAGAAATCCGGCGCGAAATACGGGATGCCGGTGAACTGCAGCATCTCGCCTTCCGAAAAGCTGTCGCCGATCTGCATGTTGCCGTGGTTCGGCAAGCCGATGATGTCGCCGGCGTAGGCTTCCTCGACCTGCTCGCGCGAAGACGCCATGAAGGTGACCACGTTGGACACCTTGATCTCGCGGTTCAGGCGCAGATGCTTGATCTTCATGCCGCGCTCGAAGCGCCCCGAGCACACGCGCAGGAAAGCGATGCGGTCGCGGTGGGCCGGGTCCATGTTGGCCTGGATCTTGAAGACGAAACCGGAAAACGGCACTTCGGTCGGCGCCACCACGCGCAGGGTGGCGTCGCGCTCGCGCGGCGCCGGCGCCCAGTCGACCAGGGCCGAGAGGATTTCGCGCACGCCGAAGTTGTTGATGGCCGAGCCGAAGAAGACCGGGGTCTGCACGCCGGCCAGGAACTGCTCCAGGTCGAAGGGGTGGGAGGCGCCGTGCACCAGTTCCACTTCCATCTTCAATTGCTCGATCTCGAGCGGGAACATCGCGACCAGGCGCGGGTTGTCGATGCCCTTCAAGACTTCGAAGCTCTGGTCGGCCTTTTCGTCGCCGGCCTTGAACAGCATGATCTCGTCGCGCAGCAGGTGGTAGACGCCGCGGAAGTTCTTGCCCATGCCGATGGGCCAGGTGACCGGCGCGCACTGGATCTTGAGCACCGACTCGAGTTCGTCGAGCAGGTCGAGCGGATCGCGCGTTTCGCGGTCCATCTTGTTCATGAAGGTGACGATGGGCGTATTGCGCATGCGGCAGACGGCGAGCAGCTTGATGGTCTGCG
>DMYQ01000346.1:46156-69406 GCA_003482555.1 Janthinobacterium sp.
GTGTCTTCCGAAAAGTCCTGGTGGCCGGGGGTGTCGAGCAGGTTGATGACGTGGTCGCGGTGTTCGAACTGCATCACCGAGCTGGCCACGGAAATGCCGCGCTGCTTTTCGATTTCCATCCAGTCGGAGGTGGCGTGGCGGCCGCTCTTGCGGGCCTTGACGGTGCCGGCCAGCTGGATCGCGCCGGAAAACAGCAGCAGCTTTTCGGTGAGGGTGGTCTTCCCGGCGTCGGGATGGGAAATGATGCCGAAGGTGCGGCGCCGCAGCACTTCGCGCGCGATCGCCGCCGGCGCCTTGGCGCTCGCGACCGCAACGGCGGAGTCGGTGTTATCGGTGTTGTCGGTGTTGTCGGGGAGTGTCAAGTCGGTATCGTTGGGCATATTCGTGACCATAATATGGCCCTTGCAAAAAACCTTAAATTTTACAGGCTCTTGCACCCTTCGTGTGAACTGTTATGCAAGCGCGGGCGGGCGGCGCGCGGCGCCGCCCGCCGCGCCATCAGTTGCGCACCCGGCGCCAGCCCGTCAAGTGGGCGCCGACCGTGTTCGGCACCGGCAGCCCCAGCGTCAGCTTGGTGCCGTCGGACAGGGTGGAGATCATCATGTAGGCCCCGGACGGCAGGCGGATGATGATGTAACCGACGGCGGCCGCATTGCCCGACAGGGTGGTGCCGGCAAGCGCCGCCACAGCCTTGCCGGTGCAGACATCGAACTGATACACATTGCTGGTGCCCCCGACGGTGCAGGCCGAACTGGCGCTGGGAACGTTGGTGACAATGTTCAGTCCGCCCGACACGATCTTCGGATCGATGTTGATACGCTCACCGGCGTTTTGATCGAAGTCCGCATACCAGCCGCTCTTCAGCGACAGGTCGACGGTGCCGCCGCCGACGGTATATGTGCCGCTAGTGCCGACCCGGGCCAGGGACTGCGCCACCAGGGCACTGTTGGTGCCGCGCAGCGGCGAGATGGTGGTGCCGTCGTCCTTGACCACGTAGACGCTCTGGGTCGTGTTGTCGGTAATGTCGGACACATCGAGCAGGCGTCCCGTACCGAAGGCCACCACCCGCTGTGCCGACGAGGTCACGGTGCCGTCCGCATTGCTGGTATTGACCAGGCAGCTGGTCACGTCCGGCCGTGTGGTGATGGGCTGGCCGGTGCCGGCGTCGCCCATCTTGAGCACGGTCGGTGTCTCCGTCGTCATGTCGAAACGCCACATTCCTCCCTGGTTGTCGCCCGCGTAGATATAGGTGGTCTCCGGGTCGGCCGCTGGATTGGCGCTGATGGCGGTGATTTTCGCCAAGCCCAGGGCGGTGCCGGAGCTGTCGCCGGAAATCTGCGTCTTGTACAGGATTTCGCCGGTCGCGACGTCGACGGTGTACAGATACCCATTGCCATCGCCGACTTGCTGGGTGTCACCGCCGCCGCCGGGCACGTTGTTGTAACCGGAGGTCAGGTAGACCACCCATCTCCCTTTGTGCGTGCCAAATTGCGGGTTACCGTAAGAGAGGCCGAGATTCTGGGGGTGATTCGCGCACACGTTGGCGTCCGCGCACATTTCCCACAAGGGCTTGGGTTGATCGGGCACGGTCACGTCGATCGCATAGTAACCGCGGCCGCCGTCGTTCAGGCCGGCAACCAGGACGGTTTTCCACACGCCCCCTATCTGCACGTCCGCCAGTTCGGGCGAGCCGTCCACAGTGTACTGGTGGGAATAATTGGTGCTGGCCTGGACCGGCAGTTTCTTCATCGTGATGCGTGGCACGTAAGCCCAGATTTCCTTGCCGCCCGCCTTGTCGTCGGGCGGCGCCGCGGCGCTGCCGTCGGGCGCGTAGAAAGCATGCAGCATGCCGTCGTTGGCGGCCGCGAACAGGGTGCGCTGGCGTGCCAGCGAGTCGGTCTTGAACTGGTCGTAACCGCCGAAGGCATAGGCCTTGCGGGCGTCGTACAGGTAGGCCGGCTTGGCCGAGGCGATATCGCCAAGCACGATGGGGATGCTGGCCACGGCGCCGCCGGCGGGCATGGTCTGCGGAGTATAGGCGCGGTAAATGATATTGTTGGCGTATTGCTGCTGCCCGCGCAGCCAGTCGACCATATTGGCGCCGCCGTTGGCGATCGCCTGGTTGTCGGCACTGAGCAGATTGCATTGGGCCAACACCGCGCACTGAGTGTCAAACCAGGCTTTCTCCGTGTCGCCCAACTGGTCGTACTTGAATTGCTTGAGCACCGGTGTACTGGTGCTGGCGTCGAGCCACAGGATGTTGCGCGTATCCGTGCTGGCAGCGACCTGGGTTCCCAATTTGGTCGATGTACTCCACAGCACCGTGGGTTCGACCATGCCGCTGGTCGCGTTGATCAGGTTGTCGGTCAGCTCGCCGTACCACTTGACGGTCGTGAAGGTGTCGGAAAAAATATCCCTGTCCTCTTGCGAAATGTTCGGCGTCGAGGTCGCCGCCGCCGCCGCCGCGCCCACTTTCGCGTCCAGCTGGGCAATCGCCTCGCTCAGGCCGGCCACCACCTGGGTCGGGGCGGTCGCGCTGAAGTATTTGCCATGACCGTTGACGGCCGCGTGCCACAGGTCGTCGACCCGCTCCTGCACCGTGCCGTTCGTATTGTCGACGTCCGGATTGGGCCAGACATAGGCTTGGCCGCCGTTCCAGCTGCAACCGGAGGTGACAGCGTTTTTCAGGTTGGCAAAGTCGCCACCTGCAATAGGGGTGGTGTCGTAGTTCGGCTCGTAATTCATGACCCCGTCCACACCCAGGCCGAGGGTGAACATGGTGACGTGCAAATGGCTGTTTTCGCCGGGGCCGGCCGACACCAGGCCGGGTTTCGTCATGTCCGGCTCCAGGGTCGGGCGCAACGACACCGTCGAGTCATTCGAGCCGCCGTTGTACCAATACAGAGCGACGTCGGAAATCGAAGGCTGATCCTGGGTACGCGCATCGACGCAGCCCCTGTCCTTGGTGCAAAAGCGCGCCAGGTCTTCCACGTTGTCGTTATTTACCGGGCCGGTCGCCGGGCTGGTAAACGAGCCGGCCGGCGCGCCGCCGTTCCAATAGCCGTCCGTGGTCAGGATCTCGAAATTCTGCTGGCAGGGATACTGCACCACTTCCGATCCGGAAGCGTAATTGTACGGAGTCTGGTTGGCGAACATCTTGCCGACGTAATCCATGGCCGTGCGGATCGGGGTCGAACCGCCGGCGGTCGTGTTGTACAGCGAGGTGTACCAGGCGGCCCGCGCGGCGGCGGCGAAGTCGGCCGGGACGATCTCGATGGTGCCACCCACGGCGGCCGTCGACAGTTTCACGTAACCGACCCGGTAGGACGACGTCAAGGGCGCGAACGCGGCCCCGATGGAGGACTTCATCATCTGGATGCGGGTCTTGTAATACGCGTACCAGTTGGCGAAATTGGTCATTTCCTCGATATACGTGCAATCCCCCCTCCCCGCCGTCTTGCAATCGGCCACCCGTGCCGGATACTTTGGATAGCTGTCGTTGCCCGGCACGATGTCGGTGCGTACGAAGGTGCTGGGCGGAGTGGCGCCGGCGGCCAGCGCCACCGTGCTCAGGGGAATGGTGTCATATACGGCGGAGACGGCCGTCACCGCCGCCACATAGCCGCTGGCGGCGCTGGTGGCAAAGGCCAGGGTGCCGCCGGAGGGCGTCAGGGCGGACATGGTGACGGCGGCGCCATTGCTGGTGGCTGCGGTGTCGACCAGACACACCGTGGTACTGGATTTCGAAGCGCAGGCGGGGGTGATTCCATTGCCGCCGAGATAAGCCTGCACCGTGCCGGCGCTGCCGATCTGGGCAACAATACGACTGGCCACGCTGGCCGCGCTGGTTTTGGTGCCAAAGGCCGGCAAGGTGCCGATCAGGTTGGTGCTACTGGTGCCCAGCTTGATACTCGGCAAAGTCTGAGCCTTGGTGGAGCTGCTGGTGCCGCTGACAGTGATGAAGGCGGTCGGCTTCACCGCCGCCGCTGCCGCCACGGCCGCCACCACTTGCACCGACGGCGAGGTGGCCGTAATGCCCCAGCCGGCGCGCGAGGCGTCGCCCAGCAACCGGCAATTGGCGGCCGACTTGGTTCCGCCGCAGACAACTGGCATCACGGCGACGACATTGTCGCCGCCCAAGGTGATGCCATAGGTCGAGCATGCCGCCACGCTGGTTTGCCCGATCGGCGTGTTCACACAGGCCCAGTACTGGTTGGTATTCGACTTGGCGATGATGGAGGCCGCCAGCGCGCTGGCCACGGTTTGCTGTTTCAAAGCCGTATTGGTGCCCGTGGATGCCGTCACGACACCGGTGACGATGCTGCGCGCCGTGGTCGGGTCGGGAATCGTGACGGCCGAGATGGTCAGGGACGCCGCCGTGTTCGACTGGCCGATGGCGATAGTGCCATAGGAGGCGATCCAACCGAGAGGGGTCGAGTAGCGCGGATAAATAAAGGCGCCGACGCGCTTGCCCTGACAGACCGACAGCGCGCTGGTGCTGCACCAGCGCACTTTGACCGGCACCGGATATCCGTCCGGCGCCGACGCGCCCACCGATGTGGCCTTGCATGTGGTCATGTTGGCGTCCGTGCAGTACTCGCCCACGCCGATGGTGTAATAATACGGCGCGCCCGTGACGCGTTTGGGATACCAGTTCGTGTCGTCGGGATAGGTATAGGTGGCCGTGTTATTCTTGCAGTTACCACCGCTGGAATCGCACCAGGACAGGTCGGGAAAGCCGCTCGCCAGGTTGGTGGTGCTGACACTATTGCCGAACATATCGAGCTTGCGGGCGCCGAAGCCGTCGTTGGTGACGCTGGTCCAGCCAGAGTCCGTGGCAACGGCATGGGTATTGTCCGCCGTCATGGATGGGTAACGCGTGACGCCGTCGGACTTGAGCGGCGGCGTATAGCTGATTTGCGGATTGTAATACTGCTTGTTGAAATCCGGACTCATGAACGGTGGATGGCCGACGATGCAGCCGACCGCGCTGCCCATCAGCAGCGCCCGGCTGCGGCACAGGGCGTCGTTCACATAGTCGGGCGTATACGCCTGATCCATCGAGCCGGAGTTATCAAACAACAGCATCAGGTTCGGCTTGGCCGCCCCGGTGCCGTCGATATTGAGCAGCGGCACGTTCGCGATGTTCACCTGCGCCAGGGCGCCGGCCGCGCCGGCTACGCCGTGAGCGAGCAGCGCCAGCGCCAGCGCGCCCAGCGCTGCGATTGTCTTGAGCCTCATAATCATTCCTATCTGTGTGAGCTGTTTCATGCGCCTATCATGACGACGGTCTGGTTGACGACGTTGCCGCCGCGCGCCCCAAAAATTCTGGCCGTGACGATGTAATGAATTTGCGGCAAACCGGCCAGCACCACCGCGTCGGAGGCCAGGCTGGCGCCCAGCGCGACCACGTTGCTGACGCTTTTGGTGTTGGGGGCGGTCTGCATGCAGTTTTGATTCGGCACCGAAATGTAGTTGCCGGCAAATTTGCACATGCGATGGATCACGAACTGCACCTGGTTGCCGGCGCCGTCGTCAAAGGGGGCGGCCGCGCCCACCCAGAAGGCGGGGTCGGACACGCTCTGCCCCGGAGCGAAGGTCGACACGTAGCTGCTGGCGGGGACATCCGCCTCCAGCGTCGTCTTGGCGGCGGCGGCGGTGGTATTGAGCCACTGGAAACCGGTCAGCAAACCCAGGTCGACCGCCTTGCCGAGCGAGGCTTCATAGGCCAGGTTGGAGGTGGCCAGGGTCGACGAGGTGCTGGCCTTGAGCAGGTAGACGCTGCTGATCAGCATGACGCCGAGCATGATCAGCATCACCGGCAGGGCGACGCCGCGCTGGCGCCGGAAAGGTAATCTCATTGTGGCCTCCAGCCTGTGTTACGCAAAGGAACGATGGTTTCAAACACCCGGTAACGATAGCACTTCCAGTCGACCGGATCGCCGACCACGCCGACGTTGACGTCCAGGGGCACCGCCACCACACCGAAGGGTTCGCTGGCCGCAAAGACCTTGGGCTCGACGGTGGTGGTGATGCAGCCATTGGCGGCGGGTTTTTCCGGATTCTTGCTGCGCGCCACCACGGCGATGCGCAGGGCGACGACGCGCTGGTAATCTCCGGCGCCGCCGACCACGCCGTCGCCGTCGGCGTCTATCATCGAGCCCGACCAGACCGATATCTGCGGGCCGAGGGTGGGCGTGAAGGCGGCGCCGACCCGTTTGTCGAAGCCGTACTGGGCCTTCAATGACACCACGTTGTCGATCACGGTCGAGCCGGTTCCCGTGGAGGCGCCGCTCAGATCGGTGGCGCGCAGCTTGAGGAATCCGTTCTGCACCGACCATGTGTGAAAGGACAGACCGGTGGCCGGACCGAGGTTGAACAGACGCGTTGAATAGCCGGAAAAGACCGTGGTCAGCGCGCCCGTGTTGAAGCGCAGGTCGGTGCCGGCGGCGGCGAGGTTCAGCGTGGTGTCGTTGGGCCCCGGAGCGGCGGAAACCTGGGCCAGTTCACAATTGCCGCCCACCGTCTCCGGTGCCGCCAGGATCACGTCGCCCTGGCTGAAACCATACACGACACGCTCGACGCCCACCTGGTTGCCGGCCAAAAACGTCAACGCTTCCAAACTGCCGGTGGCACCCATGGCGCTGCCGGAATACAGGCTCAGCTGATCCGAACCGGTCGTATTCGGGACAATCACGGCCGCCGCCAGCGGTGTCACGGCGGTGGTGCCGCGCATGGCGCCGGCCAGGGCAAAGCCGCCCGTGTCGGAAAACACCGTATTGCAGCCATTGACCAGCGGATCGTTCAAACCCCAGCCGGCCTGGCTGGCGTCGTTAGTGATCGAAAACAGCGCCACCATGCCGTTCTGCAAAGCATCGGAACCGCCCAGAGAAGCCTGTTTGCTTTGCTCGGAATTGGCCACCAGCTTGGTGGCGAACATCAGGGCCAGCAGGCCGATGACAATGCTGACCATCAGTTCGATCACGGAAAAGCCGCTGTGGCGCTTACGGATGTGGGTGGCGTTCATCATGCTGGCGCGAAGTAAGAAGTGACGGTATTGGTGTACGTCGGGTCGTTCGCCCTGCGTACCCAACTGATGCTCACCACCACCTGGGTGCGCGTGGTGCCCGGCGTCGGCGTCACAGTGACCACGATGATGGCGCCGGGAATGGCCTTGCGCGTCTCGGCATACCATGCCGCCATGCGCTGGTCGGGCACGGGCGGCGCGGCGGGGGCCGGGTCGGCGGCGGGCAGCTTGTACAGACTCAGGTTGCCCAGATCGTTGGACATCGTGCCCAGCAACTTCTCCGTGGCCATGGTGGCCTCGGCGCGGGCGCCGGCGCCGGACATGGCCGAATAGGCGCGCGCCTGCATGCCGATGGTGCCGAGCAGGCCGACGGCCAGCAACAGGGTCGCCAACATCACTTCCAGCAAGGCGATGCCGTTTTGATGTGTTTTCATGGGGAACAGTACCTTGAGTCGGCGGCCACGATGGCCGCATCGGGATTGCATTTGCTGGCCGTGCCGGCCAGGTTGACCACCACGGCCGATGCTGGAATTTGACTGTAGTTGGCGGTCGGCACAAGCTTGATTTGCACCAGACGCTTGGCGACGGCGGTATTCACCCAACCCTGTGAGGTGAAGTAGATGCTGGTACTGCCCTCGGGCACCAGGATGGGTTGCAACACATCGGCCGACGGCAGCGCGTCGGCCGTCCGCAACACCGAGGTGAAGGCCGTGCCGGCCTGCGGATCGCCGTCGGCGGCGGTGGTGGTGGTCGACCAGCCTCCGCTGGCGTCCGAACAGGGCACTGCCGAGGTGGGGAAACAGAGGTCGACTTGCCAATTGAGGCGCCCATCGGCAAGTGGGGAGAGCACGATGCGGGAAGCGGCGTTATGACTGAGCGCCTGTTGCCGCGCCAGTTGAAAGCCTTCCATATACATCCCGGACGCGGCGGCGGCCTTGTTACTCAAGCTCCAGGCGCTCATCATCGGCACGCCGATGGCCAGCATGATGCCGATGACAGCCATCACCAGCAGCATTTCGATCAGCGTGAAACCGCCGCCCCCCCTCAATTGGAACATGTTCCATCCTTGCGGTCGGTCCAGCAGGCGGCGTTCGCGGTCCAGCCGGACGGTACGCCGGTGGTGGCGCGGGTGCCTTGCTGGTCAAGCGTGAAGATGAAGCCGGCCACCCTGCCGCCGTCGTTGCCGGTGGCGGTGATGGTATAGGTCGAAGCGCTCGCGTTCGACAAGGCGTAAGTGAAGTTGGGCGATGATGGGAAACCGCTGTTGGCCGCCGTATCGAAATTGGCATAATTGCGGGTATTCGACCAAAACTGTTCGGCGCTGGGCTGGGCCGCGCCGAGCGCGCTGAACGCTTCCGTCAGGCGGCCGCGGATCACGTAATCGTTGTAGATGGGCAGGGCCACGGCGCTGAGGATACCGATGATCGCCACCGTGACCAGCACTTCAATCAGTGTAAAGCCGCTTTCGCCCTGTTTCGTACCGTGTTTCATGTCGTCGCTCCGATGCTCAGTGGTGGCCCCGGCATGCGCAAGGACTTTCAAGCATAGTAGCGGCGCAAGCTTGCATTTCCCTGAGGAAATGCTGACAAATTCCTGACAAGGCAATATATCGACAAAAAAAATGCGGCGCGCGCCGCCGTCAAGCCGGCGCGCAGGCAACACTCCAGGCGCTCAATTCGCGGCCCGTGTTTTTCACCCACACGCGGGCCACGCCGCGCCCGCCATGGAAGACCAGCGCGTACAGGGCGAGGGCATCCGCGCCGGCGCCGGCGACGCCATAGTCGATGGCCGTCAGCGTGAAGTCGCGCGAACGCAGGGCGGCGCAGGCGGTATTGCCGGCGAACAGCAAGCGGGCGCGCAGCAACAGACGCGCCTGCTGCTCCAGCAAGCCGGCGATGGTGGCGTCGGGGGCACCGGGCACCAGCCGCACCGGCGCGGCTGGCGCGGCGCAGGCGCCCGCCCCGGCCAGCCAGGCCAATGGCGCGGCCGCCCCGCTCGCGCTCCAGTTCCGCCCATCATAGTGAAAGGCGGCCCTGTCCATGCGGCACAGGCCGCGCAAGCGCCGGCTGGCAAGACCGTCCACGCTGGCGTCGACGCGCCAGCGGCCGCCTTCGCGGCGGATCTCGAAGGTGGCCGGCCCGCCCCCATCGACGCCCAGCCCCTGACGCCGGAAGGCGTCGAACGAGGCGATCTCTTGCGCCGAGGCGGCGCGCGTGGCGGGCGCGCCCTGCGCGCCCGCGCCGGTCATGGCCAGCACCAGCGGCACCAATAGCAGCGGCACCAGCGGCGCCGCGCCGCGCCCGGCCAGCCTCATGGCATGCCAACGCCAAGCAAGACGTTCTCGCCGCTGGCGGCGGGCGCCGGGAAGCGCACCGAAAAAAGCAAGCCCTCCGCGGCCGGCTTCGACTCGATGGCGATGCTGGCGCCGTGGGCGCCGGCGATATCGCGCACGATGGCCAGCCCGAGGCCGCTGCCCGTGTTCTTGTCGTCGAGGCGGACGAAGCGGTTGAACACCAGTTCGCGCTTGGCCGGCGCGATGCCAGGGCCGGAATCGTCGATCAGCAGCAGGCCGCTGGGGCCGTCCGGCCGGCACGCCACCGTCACCACGCCGCCGGGCGGCGTATAGCGGATCGCGTTATCGATCAGATTGTCGATCAAGTCGCGCAGCAAGAAACGGTCGCCCAGTACCCGGGTCGGCGCCAGATCGAAGCCGAGGTCGATCGATTTCTTGGCCGCCTCATCGACGAAATACTGGATGGTGTCTTGCACCAGCAAGTGCAAATCCACCGGTTCCAGGCGGGTGGCCTCGAAGTGACTGGGTTCGGCGCGGGCCAGGGCCAGCAACTGGTTGGTTTGACGTATCATGCGCTCGGTCGAGGAGAGCATCAGGCGGATCGAATGGGCCGTCTCGGGCGCGTCTTCGTGGCGCTTTTCCAGCCATTCGAGCTGGGTGCGCAAGCCGGCCAGCGGGGTGCGCAACTGATGGGCGACGTTGGCCAGGAAGTCGTGCTGGGCCTTGGCGCCGTCGCGCACCCGTCCCAGCAAGCCGTTGAAGGCGTGCAACACCGGCCCCAGCTCGGAAGGCAGGCTGTCGACGTCGAGCGGCGCCAGGTCGGCGCCGTCGCGGCCGTTCAAGTCGGCGCGCAAGCGGTTCAGGGGGCGCAAGCCATTACTCACGGAAAACCAGATCAAGCCCACGGCGGCCAAGGTGAAGGCCGCCTCCAGCAAGACCAGTCCGCGGAAGATGGCCGAGCGGATTTGCAGGCGCTTGCGCAGGGTCTTGGCGACGCCGACCTCGAACTCCTGGGCGCCGACGCGGGCGCGCGCGACGACGATGCGCACCGCCTCGCCGCGCAGCTCGCCGTCGTAGGCCGGCGCCATCCGGCCAGGGCGGCGCAGCGGCGGGAAGTCGGCGTCGCCGGCAACGCGGCGGCCAGACGCGTCCCGCACCACGAAATAAATGGCGTCCGCAGAGTCGGCGCGCAGCACTTGCTCGGCCTGCGGCGACAAGTCCAGGACGACGCCGCGCGCGGCCGGCGTCAGGCGCGCGGCGAGGGCGCCGGCACCGTCTTGCAGGCTCTGGTCGAAGGCGCTCTGGGCCGGCATCCAGGCCAGCACATAGGTCAGCGCGCCGCTGGCCAGGTTGAGCAGCAGGATGGGCGCGATCAACCATTTCAGCAGGCGCAGGCGCAGGCTGGACAAGTGACGCCCCACGCTAGGCATGGTTTGCTTCGAGCATATAGCCGAAGCCGCGGATGGTGCGGATGGTGATGCCGGCGTCGGCCGTTTTCAGGCGCACGCGCGAGATGTACACTTCCACCGCGTTCAGGGTCAGATCCTCGCCCCAGGGCAAAATGGCGTCGATGATTTGCTGTTTCGAGACCACCCGCGCGCCGTGCTGGAGCAGGTATTCCAGCACCGCCCACTCGCGCACCGACAGGTCGATGACGCGCTCGCCGACCCGGGCCCGCTTGCTGAAAGTGTCCAGGGTCAGCGTGCCTAGGGCCAGCACGGCCGGCTGCGGCGCGTTGCGCCGCACCAGGGCCCGCAGCCTGGCCACCAGCTCGGCCGTGGCGAAGGGTTTCACCAGATAGTCGTCGGCGCCCAGCTCGAGGCCGCGCACCCGGTCTTCGATGGCGTCGCGCGCCGTCAGCAACAGCACCGGGATGTTGCTGCCGCGCGCGCGCAGGCGGCGCACCACTTCGAAGCCGTCGATGCCGGGCAGGCCAATGTCGAGCACCACCACGGCCACTTCGGCGCGCTGCAGCATGGAATCGGCCTGCGTGCCATTATTGACGACGTCGACCACCATGCCGTGCGCGCTCAGGACACGGGTCAGGCCGTCGGCCAATACGGCATCGTCTTCCACCAGTAATACGTGCATGCTTCACCATCTTAGATTGATCGGGCCGGCCCGCCGGCGCCCCCCGCATTATGCGGTATTCCGCGGCCGCCGCGCGGCCGACTTGTCAGGCTGCCCGGCGGCGTCAACTATTGCAATTTAGCAATAATAACACAGCAGTCGCGCGCGCACCGGATGCGCAAGCGCGCACACGAGATATGCAAGCACGGGCGAGCGCGCGCGCACGCACGGCGTGGGCAAGCACGCGCGGCGCGGCGGCGCCCCCCGTTCCGGGGCGCCACCATCCCCATGGGCCCGGCGCCAGCGGCAGCGAAAAGCACGGCAAACGGGGCCGCCGTCAACGCGCCAGCTCATCTGTAGGACTGGGCCTACAAAATTTCCTGCAAAAAGACTACACGGAGGCGACTGCTAATCTTATGTTCGCAGGTGACATATGGTTTTAAAGTGGTTGCATCGCGATTCGCTTAGCACGCCGGGCCGATTTACGGGCATATTTGATTCAATTGAATCGGGGTGCGCCGCTCTCGCCCGCCGGCCCGGCCCCCGGCGCGAATGGCATCCGATGCAAAGAAATTAAGCCTGTGAGGAAAAAGAACATGAACAATACTCAACTTAGCGCCGTCGCGCCAAAAGCGCGTTCGCTGTCCCGCGCGATCCCCGACGCGGGATCGCGGGTACATCAGCTTGCCCAAGTTGCGTCGCGCACCCCCGTGGCCATCAGCTACAGTGGCGCCCAGCAAAACGAATTGCTGGCCGCCCTGCCCCGCGACGCCCTCGAATCCTTGTTTGAACACCTGGAACTCGTTGAACTGCCTTTCGGCAAAGAACTGTTCGACTATGGCAGCACGCTCGACCACGCTTATTTTCCCACCACGGCCATCGTCTCCCTGCTGTACGTGATGGAAGACGGCGCCACCACGGAAATCGCCGTGGTCGGCCACGAGGGCGTCGTCGGCGCCTCGCTGCTGGCCGACGAGCGCGCCATGTGCGCGGCCGTGGTCCAGAGCGCCGGCTACGGTTACCGCTTGAAGACGCAATGCTTGCGCGACGCCTTCAACCAGGGCGGCACCCTGCCCCAGCTGCTCATGCGCTACACGAATGCCCTGTTCGCCCAGATGGCGCAAAACGCCGTCGGCGGACGCCACAGTTCGATCGAACAAAAGCTGTGCCGCTGGCTGCTTGACCGCCTCGACCGCTCGCCGTCGAATGAATTGAAGGTGACCCAGGAATTAATTTCCATCATGCTGGGCGTGCGCCGGGAAAGCATCACGGCGGCGGCCGGCAAGCTGCAGGACGAAGGCTTGATCCATTACCGCCGCGGCAATATCACAGTGCTTGATCGCCAGGGCCTGGAGCACTATGCGGGAGAATGCTATAAGGTGGCAAAGACGGAATATGATCGTCTGCTCGTTGATGTGACACGCTGTTGAAGCTTGCCGGCACGGGCCGCTCGCGCTGTTCCGGCATCGGGATGGACGCTTGCACGCAAGTGCCGCAATCGTTCCTGCCGCGGCGTATCGTCAAGCTGCCGCCCAGCAGCAAGGCGCGTTCCCGCATGCCCAGCAAACCGTGCGACATCGGCTTGAGCAGGGCGTCGTCGGCGATGCCGATGCCATCGTCGATGATGCGCAGCGTCAAGCCGCCGCCGGTTCGCTTCAGGCTGACGCTGACATTGCCCGCCTTGGCATATTTCGTGATGTTGGTCAGCGATTCTTGCACGATGCGAAACAGGGCGATCGTCAGGGTCGCTTCGCTGTGGTCGATGTCGGCGTCGATCGTCGTTTCGCAGCGCACCGAAGTCATGCGCGTAAATTCTTCGCAATAACTCTCGATGGCGGCGCACAAGCCCAGATTGTCCAGCAGGCTGGGCCGCAAGTCTTCGACGATACGCCGCTTCAATTCCACCGTTTCCAGCAGAGTCGCCTTGGCGCGCCGCAATTGCGCGGCCAGTTCCGGCTCATTTTGCAACAGTTTTTGCGTCACGGCCGTCAAATCCATGCTGATGGCCGTCAGGTTGGCGCCCATTTCATCGTGCAATTCGCGCGCCAGCCTGGCCTTTTCCTCTTCGCTGACGCTGATCAGGTGGCGCGACAGGATGGATAACTGCTCGGTGCGCTTTGCCACTGTCGACTCCAGGGTGTCGTTGGCGTTTTTCAGCGCGAATTCGACGGCCGCCCGGTTATGGAAGCTGCGCCGCACCAACTGGTAAAACATGATCAGCACGATAATGGCGAGCACGCTGATGCCTATGCCCAGGATCACGGCTTTCTGGTATTCACGGTAAAAGGCGGCGCTGCGCGCGGCCAGGATTTCGTTTTGCTCCTGCCCCATGATGACCACCAGCAAGCGAATTTCATCGAGGGCGGCGCGCTCGTCGCTGACCTTGGCGATCTTGACGATGTCGTCCAGGCCGCCCTGCTTGTAGACTTCGATCGACTGGTTCAGGATGGACAGTTTGCGCCGCACCAGGGTGCGCAACTGGGCCAGGTTTTTCAGCTGCGAGGGGCTGTCGGCCAACAGCGCTTCCAGTCCCGCCAACTCGTTTTCCACCTCCGTGCTGGCGGTCTTGGCCGGCCCCAGATAGGTTTCCGAACCGGAAATGAAATAGCCGCGCAAGCTGCTTTCATCGTCAAGCACCAGCACGTTCAAGTATTGCAGGCGGTCCGCCACGCGCGCACTCTGCCCCAGTGCAAAGTTACGTCCCTTGAGCGACTGCAGATTGTGAAAGAGACTGACGGCATTTACGACCAACAATAACGCACAGATGACGCACAGGACAGTCTTATACAAAGGCAGGCGGTGCTGCGGTCCCGGTTCGACGGTGAAATACATCCTGGTGAGCATCTTTCACAAAGTTCGGCACCGGCGCACAGAGCCGGGCTCACCAATTATAGACCCCGGCGCCCTTCCCGGCACCCGCCGTTTCAAACGGACGCACCCCAATCGTCCCGAATCGGCCACAATCGGCCTCAATCGAGCAAATTGTTCTTCATCGCGTAATACGTCAAGTCGCTATTCGATTGCAGGCCCATCTTTTCCATGATGCGGGTGCGGTAAGTGCTCACCGTCTTGATGCTGAGCGACAGGGCGACGCCGATGTCGGACACGGTGGCCCCGCGCGCCAGACGCAGGAAGACCTGGAATTCGCGGTCCGACAACTCCGTGTGCAGCGCCGTGTGCGGGTCGCGGTCGAAGGATTGCGCCAGCAGTTCGCCGACGGTGGAACTGACGTAGCGCCGGCCCTGGAACACGGTGCGCACGGCCGTCATCAGCTCGTCCGCCTCGCACTCCTTGTTGAGGTAACCGTTCGCTCCCATCTTGAACAGATTGAGGGCGTACTGCTGGGCCGGGTATCCGCTCAGTATCAATACGGGCAAGTCCGGCTGGCCCTGGCGTATGGTGCGCAGGGTATCGATGCCGCTCTGGTCGGGCATGGCGATGTCGAGCAAGAGCACGTCGCATATTTCGCGGCGGGCGATATCGAGCGCTTCGCGTCCCGTACCCGCTTCCGCCACGACGCTGAAGTCGTCCGAAGACGAAAAAATCTGCTTGAATCCCGCTCGGACAATTTGGTGGTCATCACAAATGGCAACGCGTATCATTGTTTCCCCTTAAATTTTCCTGGCATGGGAAAGAAGACCGGGGCTTTGGCGCCGCCCTGGTTCAGCGTATGCGTACTGATCATTAAAAATTCAATCTTGTCATGATAATCTAGCTTCCCGGAGGGCCGGCCTCGCGCCCTGCCCGCTCCGGACAAAAAAAAAGAGGCAATACCGCGCCTCTCCAGATTGGACCGCTTCTTATTTAAGCAAGCTGAGAATTTCAACAAGTTCGCTGCGTATCATGTTGCGGTCGAGTTGTTGTTGCGCGGTCGCGACGCCGGGCGCCTCGGCGCCTTCCGCTTCCAGGCCGATCCGGCTGTCGAGCTTGTTGCGCGCGCCGCTGATGGTAAAACCCTGCTCGTACAGCAATTCGCGTATGCGCCGTATCAACAACACTTCGTGGTGCTGGTAGTAGCGCCGGTTGCCGCGCCGCTTGACCGGCTTCAGCTGGGTGAATTCCTGCTCCCAGTAACGCAGCACATGGGGTTTGACGCCGCACAGTTCGCTCACCTCGCCGATCGTGAAATAGCGTTTGGCCGGGATGGGCGGCAACACGACGAGCTCGGTTTTACTGATGCGATCGTTCATGCGAACTCACTCAGGCAGCGCGGGCCAGCGGACTGGTCTCTTCGACCATGCCTTTTAACTTTTGGCTCGCATGGAAAGTCACGACGCGGCGCGCCGTGATGGGTATTTCTTCGCCCGTTTTCGGGTTGCGGCCCGGCCGTTGCGGCTTGTCGCGCAACTGGAAATTGCCGAAGCCGGACAGCTTGACCGCTTCGCCCCGTTCCAGGGCGTTGCGGATTTCATCGAAAAACGTTTCGACCATATCCTTGGCCTCGCGCTTGTTCAAGCCCACCTGTTCGAACAAGAGTTCGGCCAGTTCCGCCTTGGTCAGGGTCGGCAAATCTTTTTCCGCGTCCTGACGCACCTTGGCCACCAGCATGGCCCGATGCAGATCGGCGGCCAGGGCGGATTGGAGTACGGCGGAATCGACGTCGTTATTATTAATTTTCGTGCCCTGCCTTATCTGTGCGCCCGAGGCCGGCAAAGGCCGGACCCGGACGGGAATTACGAACGCAAGATGGCGTTGTGCGCCTGCTTGGCGGCCTCGACCAGGGCCGTCATGACAGCGTCCACGACATCGTCTTGCAAGGTGTTTTGAGTATCTTGCAAGCTAAAGCGGAAAGCAAGGCTTTTTTCGTCTTCCTGCAAACCCTTGCCACGATATTCATCAAACAAAACAATGGCTTGCACGATTTTGCCCGAGGCGTGCGCGCGCGCGGCGGCGGCGAAGGCGTCGAGCAAATCCTGGGCCGGCACGTCTTGCTGGACGACCAGGGCCAAGTCGCGGCTGGCGCCTGGAAACTTGGAAATGTCCGCGTATTTTGGCACATGACGTTGCTGTAACGCAACTGCATCCACCTCGAACAAGACTGGCGCTTGCGGCAACTCATACTTTTGCATCCAGCGGGGGTGCAACTCGCCGATCAAGCCGACCACGCGGCCGTCGATTTCGACCTGCGCCGAGCGGCCCGGATGCAGGGCGGGATGGGCGGCCTTGACGAAGCGCAGGGTTTGCGGCGCGAACAGCGCTTCCAGGTCGGCCTTGACGTCGAAGAAATCGACGCCGCGGCTCGCTTGCCCCCACTGCTCGTCGACCACCGGGCCGTAAGCGATGCCGGCCACCCGCTTCGGTTGCTCGTAACCGGCCACCGTCAGGGCGCCGTTTTCGACGGCGGCGTTGCGCTTGAAGATGGCGCCGATTTCAAAGACGCGCACGCGGCTCGCCTTGCGGTTCAAATTGTAGCGCACGTTGGCGATCAGGCTGCCGATCAGGGAAGAGCGCATCACGCTCATCTGGCTGGCGATCGGGTTTTGCAGCTTGATCGGGTCGGCGTTGCCGGAAAAATCGCGTTCCCAGGCCGCTTCGACAAAGCTCATGTTGACCACTTCCTGGAAGCCCAGGTCGGCCAGCTGGTGGCGCACGGCAAACAGCGAACGGGTGTTTTCCGGGGCGATTTGCATCTTGCTGGCGGCCACAGGCGGCAGCGCCGGCAAGTTTTCATAGCCGACCACGCGCACCACTTCTTCGATCAAGTCTTCTTCGATCTCGATGTCGAAACGGTAAGACGGCGCCGTGACCGAAAAGACGCCGTCGGCCAGGGTGAACGGCAGCGCCAGGCGGGTGAAGATGTCGGCGATGACGGCATCCGTCAAGGGCACGCCGATGACTTTCTGGGCGCGCGCCGTGCGCAGGGTGACGGCCGGGCGTTGCGGCAAGTTGACGATATGGTCGTCGACGGGGCCGACCTGGGTTTGCCCGGTGCCGCAGATTTCCACGATCAGGGCCGTGATGCGCTCGATGTGCTCCACCGTGGTGGCGAAGTCGACGCCCCGCTCGAAGCGGTGCGCCGCGTCGGTCGAGAAATTGAAACGGCGGGCCCGGCCCTGGATGGCGTTCGGCCACCAGAAGGCCGCTTCCAGATAAATGCTGTCGGTGTCGTCCGAGACGGCCGTGGCGTCGCCGCCCATGATGCCGGCCAACGACTCGAGTTCGCGCTCGTCGGCGATGACGCCTATCCATTCGTCGACGGCGACGGTGTTGCCGTTCAACAGTTTCAAGGATTCGCCGACCTTGCCCCAACGCACGTCGAGGCTGCCGTGGATCTTGGCCAAATCAAACACATGGCTGGGGCGACCCAGTTCCAGCATCACATAATTGGAAATATCGACCAGGGCCGAGACCGGACGCTGGCCGCTGCGCTCGAGGCGCTGCTTGATCCAGTCCGGCGTGCTGGCCCGGGCGTTCAGATTGCGGATCACGCGGCCGGAAAAACGCCCGCACAGATCGGGCGCGCTGACCTTGACGGGCAGCACTTCGGCGCTGTTGACGGCGACGGTGCGAAATTGCGGATGCAGCAAGGGGGTGCCGGTCAGGGCCGCCACTTCGCGCGCCACGCCCAGCACCGACAGGCAGTCGGCCTTGTTCGGCGTTAGCTTGATGGTGAATTTCAAGTCGTTGAGGCCGTAATAGTCGCGGAAATTCTGGCCCACGGGCGCGTCGTCGGGCAACTCCATCAAGCCCGCGTTTTCTTCCGACAATTTCAATTCGCGGGCCGAGCACAGCATGCCCTGCGATTCCACGCCGCGCAACTCGCCCACCTTGATTTCAAACGGCTTGCCGTCCGCGCCGGGCGGCAAGATGGCGCCGGCCATGGCGCACACCACGTGCAGGCCCGGGCGCACATTCGGCGCGCCGCAGACGATGTTGAGCAGGGTGCCGGTGCCGACATCGACCTGGCACACATTGAGGCGGTCGGCGTTTGGATGCTTGACCATCTCGCGCACGAGGCCGACGACGACGTTGGAAAATGGCGGCGCGACCGCCTCGACGGCCTCGACTTCGAGACCGGACATGGTCAGCAAATGGGCCAGTTCATCCGAAGTCATCTTCGGATCGACCATGGTACGTAGCCAGTTTTCGGAAAATTGCATAATCAAGCCTTCAGCAGCAGAGTCAAAGCGCGAGCGCGCGGCGCTCGAACGCGCGGCGCCACGCTGGGCGCCGGGATGAACACAGGTTTAATTGAATTGTTTAAGGAAACGCAGGTCGCCCTCGTAAAACAGGCGCAAGTCGTTGATCCCGTAACGCAGCATGGTCAGCCGTTCCAGGCCGGAGCCGAAGGCGAAACCGATGAAGCGTTCCGGATCCAGGCCGAAGTTCTTCACCACGGTCGGGTGTACCTGGCCGGCGCCCGACACTTCCAGCCAACGCCCTTTCAGGGGGCCGCTGCCGAAGGCGATGTCGATCTCGGCCGACGGTTCCGTGAACGGGAAGTAAGACGGACGGAAGCGCACCTGCAAGTCATCCGTCTCGAAGAAGGCCTTGACGAAATTCAGGTACACGCCCTTCAAGTCGGCAAAGCTGATGTCTTCGGCGATCCACAGGCCTTCGACCTGGTGGAACATCGGCGAATGGGTGGCGTCGCTGTCGACGCGGTAGGTGCGGCCCGGCGCGATCACCTTGATCGGCGGCGTGTGCGTGCGCGCGTAGCGCACCTGCATCGGGCTGGTGTGCGTGCGCAGCAGCAAAGGTTTACCTTCGCTATCCTTGCCGTCGATATAAAAAGTGTCTTGCATGGAACGGGCCGGATGATTTTCCGGGCTGTTCAAGGCCGTGAAATTGGTCCAGTCGGTTTCAATTTCGGGGCCGTCGGCAACGTCGAAGCCGATCGAGCGGAAGATTTCCTCGACCCGCTCCCAGGTGCGCATGACGGGGTGGATGCCGCCGCCGGCGCGGCCGCGCCCCGGCAGGGAGACATCGATCACTTCGCCGTTCAGGCGCGCCTGCATCTGGGCGTCGGCCAGCGCGTCGCGCCGGGCCGTGAGCGCCTCTTCGATTTGCATCTTGACGGCGTTGATCAGCGCGCCCTGCGCCTTGCGGGCGTCCTGCTCGAGCTTGCCGAGGCCCTTCATCAATTCGGTGATTTGGCCGGTCTTGCCGAGATACTTGGCTTTGGCGTTTTCAAGTGCCGCGGCGTCCGCGGCGGCGATAAAGTCAGCCTGAGCCGAGACGACGAGTTGTTCTAGGGAGTTCATGCGACATTTCCTGTTGTGGAAACCCGGACCGTGGCCCAAGAGTCAAAAACGGGGCAGAAGGTTATCCACCTTTGCCCCGCTCTTTAAACGCCGTCCGAAGGCGGCGCTGGCAACATCGACGCTGCTTACGCGGCGGCGATCTTTGCTTTGACCGCGTTGACAATCGCGGCGAAAGCCGGCTTGTCCATCACGGCCATATCGGCCAGGACTTTACGGTCCAGTTCGATAGATGCTTTTTTCAAGCCATTCATGAAGACGCTGTACGTCACGCCATGCTCACGGGAAGCGGCGTTGATACGGGCGATCCACAGGCGGCGGAAAACGCGCTTCTTGTTACGACGGTCGCGGTAAGCGTATTGGCCAGCGCGCATGACTGCTTGCTTGGCAACACGGTAAACCTTGCTGCGACGACCGCGGTAACCCTTGGCCATATTAAGGATTTTTTTATGACGGGCACGAGCTGTAACCCCACGTTTTACTCTAGGCATAGTAACTCCTTATATTGAGTGTGAGATTAAGCAGTCGGCATCATGCGCATGACGGACTTCACGTCAGACGCAGCGACATTGGTAATACCGCGCAACTGGCGTTTTACTTTGGTGGTCTTTTTGGTCAAGATGTGGCGTTTGAACGCATGACCACATTTAACGGTACCACCCGGACGCACGCGAAAACGTTTTTTCGCGGAGCTTTTGGTTTTCATCTTAGGCATAGCAATCTGTCCTTTTATGGACAGCTCCATTATGACAGGATTGCAGGTGGCAACGAGACGTCGCGCTTAGATGCCTGCTTTCACATGTCGTGCGGCGGATGCGAGTCCACCGCAGTTCGCAACAAACGCCCGTTTCCAGGCGCCAGCCGCAAATGATACCTGAAACCGCGACGCCGCGCCAAACTATGACGCGAGACCGTCGCCGGCTCACAGTGGTTTTTACTTTTTCTTCTTCGGTGAAAGGACCATGATCATCTGGCGCCCTTCCATCTTCGGAAATTGCTCGACCTGGCCGTACGGCTCCAGATCGGCCTTCAAACGTTCCAGCATACGGAAACCGATATCCTGATGCGCCATCTCACGACCGCGGAAGCGCAGCGTGATCTTGGTTTTGTCGCCTTCATCGAGGAACTTGATGAGGTTACGCAGCTTGATATTGTAATCGCCATCATCGGTGCCCGGACGGAATTTGACTTCCTTCACGAGGATGATCTTTTGCTTCAATTTCGCTTCGTGAGCCTTTTTTTGCTCCGAATACTTGAATTTGCCGTAGTCCATCAAACGGCAAACCGGCGGCTGCGCCGTGGGCGCAATTTCCACCAGGTCGACGTTTGCTTCTTCCGCCAGGCGGAAGGCTTCGGCCAAAGTCACGATACCGAGTGCCTCGTTATCGACCCCACTTAAACGCATTTCAGGGGCAGTGATTTCGCCATTGATGCGATGCGACTTGTCAGTAGCTATTGTAGTTTCCTTTAAAAATCTTGTAAAACGGCAGTGCTGCGAGTTTCCTCGTCAGGCTTTGTGCTCGACTTCCGAAAGGAGTCGCTGCACCAGGGCATCGATGGACATGACGCCCAGATCGACATTGCCCCGCGCCCGCACGGCCACGGTGTTGGCATCCCGTTCTTTGTCGCCTATCACCAGGATGTAAGGCAGTTTTTGTATGGAATGTTCGCGTATTTTATAGGTAATTTTCTCGTTACGCAAATCAGCGTGAACGCGGAAGCCCTTTTTGCGCAATTGTGTGGCAATTTCTTGCGAGTAATCAGCCTGCGCGTCCGAGATGTTGAGCACGGCCACTTGCACGGGGGCCAGCCACATCGGCAGCGCGCCCGCGTAGTGCTCGATCAAGATGCCGATGAAACGTTCCAGCGACCCCACGATGGCCCGGTGCAGCATGATGGGCGTCTTGCGCGTGTTGTCGATGGCCACATATTCGGCCCCCAGGCGGCCCGGCATCGACGGGTCGATCTGCATCGTCCCCACTTGCCAGGCGCGGCCCAGACTATCCTTCAAGTGATATTCGATCTTCGGGCCGTAGAAGGCGCCCTCGCCCGGCAACTCGGTCCAGCTCACGCCGCAGGTGCGCAAGGCGGCGCGTAGCGTTTCTTCCGCCACATCCCAACCCTCTTCACTGCCGATGCGACTGTCCGGCCGCAGGGCCAGCTTGACGTCGATGTTTTCAAAGCCGAAAGCCGTGTACACCGCCATTGCCTGGGCGTGGAAGGCGGCCACTTCGGCTTCGATCTGTTCTTCGGTGCAAAAGATATGGCCATCGTCCTGGGTGAAGCCGCGCACCCGCATCATGCCGTGCAGGGCGCCGGACGGCTCGTTGCGGTGGCATTGGCCGAATTCGCCGTAGCGCAAAGGCAGGTCGCGGTAGCTGCGCATGCCATTGTTGTAGATCTGGATATGACCGGGGCAATTCATCGGCTTCAGCGCATACGAGCGGTTTTCCGACTCGGTGATGAACATGTTTTCGCGATAATTATCCCAGTGACCGGTTTTTTCCCACAGGCCGCGATCGAGGATTTGCGGCGCCTTCACTTCCTGGTAACCATTGATCTGGTACACGGCGCGCATGTATTGCTCGACCTGCTGCCAGATCGACCAACCCTTCGGATGCCAGAAAATCAGACCCGGCGCCTCTTCCTGGAAATGGAAGAAGTCGAGTTGCTTGCCCAGCTTGCGGTGGTCGCGCTTTTCCGCCTCTTCCAGGTTGTGCAGATACAGTTCCTGGTCTTCCTTCTTGGCCCAGGCCGTGCCGTAGATGCGCTGCAGCATCTCGTTCTTCGAGTCGCCGCGCCAATAGGCGCCGGCCAGCTTCATCAGCTTGAACACTTTCAGCTTGCCCGTCGACGGCACGTGGGGGCCGCGGCACAAGTCGGTGAACTTGCCTTCGGTGTACAGCGAGACTTCCTGGTCGGCGGGAATCGAACCGATGATCTCGGCCTTGTAGGCTTCGCCGATGCCGGTGAAGTAAGCGACGGCTTCGTCGCGGCCCAGCACCGTGCGCGTGACCGGTTCATCCTTCTTGGCCAGTTCAAGCATTTTCTTTTCGATCGCCAGCAAATCTTCCGGGGTGAACGGGCGCTTGTAGGCGAAGTCGTAAAAGAAACCGTTTTCAATGACCGGGCCTATCGTCACCTGGGCGTCGGGAAACAGTTCCTTGACGGCGTAGGCCAGCAGATGGGCGGTGGAATGGCGTATCACTTCCAGGCCGTCGGCATCCTTGTCGGTGACGATGGACAATTCGGCGTCTTGCTCGATCAAGAAGGAGGTGTCGACCAGCTTGCCGTCCACGCGGCCGGCCAGGGCCGCCTTGGCCAGGCCGGTGCCGATATTGGCCGCCACTTGGGCGACAGTCACCGGGCCGTCGAATTGACGCGCGGAACCATCGGGAAGTCGGACTGTGAGCATGGTGATCTCCGTTGAGAGTGAAATAGTATTAAGTGAAATGCGCAACAACAATGCGAACGAAAACGCGAACGAAAACGCGGACAAAAACGCGGACGAAAAAAAACGCGGACTAGCCGCGTTTTTTTCTTTCCATCAAGCAAAGAAAATCCATTCGACTAGCGTCACTCCCAAATCCTGGTAGTAGTTCGCGGTGTCATAACCGATCTTCCTTTCTAGCTTGCACATATATTCTGGTGGGCGGTGA
>DMYQ01000143.1 GCA_003482555.1 Janthinobacterium sp.
GCATGCCGTCCGCCGTCAGCCGGGCGGCGCGGCCCGCCGCGTCCAGCAGCGCCAGCACCTTGCGCGCCTCTTCCAGGTACACCGTTCCGGCATCGGTCAGGCGCAGGCCGCGCGGCGTGCGCTCGAACAGCAAAACGCCCAGCTCCACTTCGAGCTGCTGGATTTGCCTGGAAATGGCCGGTTGCGTGACATGAATGCGTTCCGACGCCACCCGCACGCTTTCATGTTCGGCCGCGGCGATGAAGTAGCGAAGGTGACGAAGTTCCATGCGATCGATATGTCCAATACGGCCGGGTGCCGGGAAGGCAAGCGGCCATTGTACCGGACCCGCGACTGGCGTCAGAGCAGGTGCCCGACCTTGACCAGGATGGTGCAGCCGGCTTCCGAAAACGGCTGGTGCGCGCTCAGGTGCGGGCTGCGGATCCAGGTGCCGCGCGGGTAGTCGCCAAACTCGTCCTGGAAGGTGCCCTCCAGCACGAAGATCTCTTCACCCCCGTAGTGGAAATGTTTGCTGAATACGGTGCCCGGCGCCCAGCGCACCAGGGCCGTGTGGCTGGCGCCGAACTGGTCCAGCCCCAGCACTTGCAGGCCGGGCACCATGCCCTGCTGCCAGCGCCGCGCGGACGGCCGCAGCACCACCCGCTCGAGGTCGTACTCGTCGAGGTGGCGCAGCTTGACGAACAGGGTGCAGCCGGTGTCGCTGCGCGGCGCGTGGCTGGAACCGGGCGGATTCTTGATGTAGGTGCCGGCCGGGTAGACGCCGTGCTCGTCGGCGAACTCGCCGTCCAGCACGACGATTTCCTCGCCGCGCGGGTGAACGTGGGCGGGAAAGGTGGCGCCCGGCTCGTAGCGCACCACGCTGGTCGCTTGCGCGTCTTCGCCGCCGCTGCGCGCCAGTTGGCGCCGCTGCACGCCCGGCATCGGGCTGTCTTGCCAGGCCAGGGTGTCCGAGCGCAGCACGACGCGCTTGGAAAAATCGGTATTCAGATCCATCTTGCTTCCTTTACTGTCCGGGCGGCATGCCGGGAAGACATGCCGCCTGGGTCGACCGCGCCATTCAGGCCGCGGCCACCCGACTCAATGTACTATTTACCGAGGCGATAGGCAAGCATGCCGCCGGACGGATTGTTTTGCGCGCCGTAAGGCACATACACCATGCCGTCGCTGATCAAGGTGCCCGCGTTCATGCCGGCGTGATGCGGCTTGCTCAAGCCCAGGTTGAACACCACGTTCAAGTCCGGACTGTGATCCTGGTACAGCAGTTTGCCGTCGGCCGTGCCTATCACTTGCAGCAAGCCGCCCGAGGTGGTGACGTACAACAAGCCGTTGGCCACCGAGACGTGGCGCATGGCGGCGCCGGCCTTCAGCTCCAGGTGATCCTTGCCGGTATTGGTGAATTTCCACACCGATTTGCCGGTGCCCGCGTCCAGCGCATACACGAGGGTCTGCATGCCGGTGATGGCCAGTCCGTCTTCGCGCACATCTTCGACGTCGGCCCAGAAGGACGGGCTGAAGGTGGCGAAGAAGGCGTTCTTGTACTTGCTGCCTGGAGCGTCGAAATTGGCGTCGGAAAAACCGTCGTCGATGCCTTCGAAGCCGGCCACGTACAGCACGCCGTTCGCGTAAGCGGCGCCGCCCTGGATGCCGCCCAGGCCGGTCGGTTTGCTGATCTGGCGCTCCCACACCGTGGCGCCGCTGGCGCGGTCGACCACGCGATACAAGCCACCCTTGCTGCCGGCGCCGACCAGGTCATGCAACTTGCCGTCGGCGGTGCGGGCCGTAAACATCACGGGCGGCGACAGCACGTCGGCATCGCGCGGGCCATCGGTGCGGGCCGGGCCGGCGCTGACCGGATTGTTCAAGTCGAACACATCGCCCTTGTGCAACTGGTTGACCCAGACGATCTTGCCGGTACGATAGTCGAGCGCGTACAGGCTGTCGCTGCGGTCGACGTAACCGGCCGGCGCCAGGCGCGCGTCCGGGTAGCCGGGATAGGGCGTCATCGTGTTTTGCCCGGTGCCGCCGTAGATCAGGTGGCGCGCGGTGTCGACGGCGAAGCCGGAACCGGCCGACACGCCGGCGCTGTAGCGCTTGCCCGTCGCCGGATTGATGTCGATCGTCGGCGTGCGCCAGGCTTCAAACGGGTGGGCCGCATCCGTGATGTCGAGCGCCACCACGAAACCGCCCTGGCCGCCTTGCAGCAAGGCGTCGTTGAGGATCACGTTGACTTCGGTGATGAAGAGCTTGCGGGTGCCGGCCGCCGGCGCGTTGGCGTCCAGCGCCGAATCGAGCTTTTGCGGGTCGAGCTGGGTGCGCACGATAACAGGCTCGCCCAGGTTCGAGGCCAGCTTTTGATCCGGCGTCAGCGCCAGCGGCTGGATGCCGGGTTTGCTGGCGTCAAAATCGAGTTCGGCGCCGCCGGCCCGCTTGAGCGCGTGGATGCGGCCATTGAGCGAGCTGTGGATCCAGATCAAGCCATCCGAGACCACCGGCGCCGCATAGTACAGATCCGGCGCGATGGCCGGCGTCTGCAACGCATAGTCGGGATCGACCAGGGTCGTGGTCCAGTGCCGCACCGGGTCGGTGATGGTGCCGGTCTTGGCGTCGCGGGCGAACATGGTGCCCAGTGCGTCGATATAGTAAATGGTGCCGTCGCGGATGACGGGAGGAGCGATCACGCCCACCACCGAAGCGGGGAACTTCAAGCCCAGCGCCGCTTCCAGCACGAAGCCGGTGGGCGGCGGCGTCGGCCGCCACTTGGCGTCGTTGAAAGTCTGCCAGGCGCGCCGCAGGGTGGGCGCGTTCCAGGGCGAGATCTTGTACTCGCTGGCGCTGAAGTTGGTGTTCGCGTAATCATGCGAATACAGCGGCCAGTCATTGCCGCCCTGTGCATGCGCGCCGCTCAGACAACACAGCGCCAGCGCGGCGCCACCGGCACCGCGCAGCCAGTTTTTCTTCAATTGCATGTCGCTCCTCTCATGATCAGACGGCCAGCTTATTTGGCTAGCTTAGTTG
>DMYQ01000245.1:0-8512 GCA_003482555.1 Janthinobacterium sp.
GAGCAGATGGCGTCGACCGTGCCGTCGTACAGGCCGGCGCGGATGGCGTCGCGGTCGCGCTGGCTGCGGAAAGGCGGCGTCACGCGCGCGTTCGGGTCGAAGAAGCCGATATCGGCATCCGTCAAATGGACGTGGTGCGCGCCCACGTCGCACGTGACGGGCAAGCCTTCCAGCTTGGCCTGGCGTATCAATTCCAGTCCGGCCGCCGAGGAAATGCGGCACAGGTGGACGCGCGCGCCGCTGGCGCGCATCAGCTCGAAAATCGTGTGCAGGGCGATGGTTTCCGACATCACCGGCACGCCCGACAGGCCCAGGCGGGACGCCAGCGGCCCGGCGTGGGCGATGCCGCCGCGGCCGATGTGCGCGTCCTGCGGGCGCAGCCAGACCGTATAGCCGAAGGTATTCGCGTACTGCATGGCGCGCAACATCACATTCGTGTCTTCGATCGGCTCTTCCGCTTGCGCGAAGCCGATGCAACCGGCTTCCGTCAATTCCGCCATCTCCGTCAAGGACTTCCCCTTCAAGCCGACCGTCAGCGCGCCCAGCGGATGCACGTGGGCCAGGTTCAGGGTCTTGGCGCGGTATGTCAGCATTTCCACCAGGCCCGGCTCGTCCAGCACGGGGTCGGTGTCGGGCGGGCACACCAGGCGCGTGACGCCGCCCCGCATCGCCGCCAGCAATTCCGATTCCAGGGTCGCCTTGTATTCGTAGCCCGGTTCGCGCAGGCGCGCCGACAGATCGACCAGGCCGGGCGCGACCACCAGGCCGCTGGCGTCGATGACGCGCTCGGCCACGAAGCCGGCCGGGGCGCGGCCCACGGCCAGCACCTTGCCGTCGGCGATATACAGGTCTTGCAAACTGTCGATGCCATTGACCGGATCGATCAGGTGGCCGTTCTTGATATGTAATTTCATCCTTGATTTCCCGCCAAAATGCTCATTACCGCCATCCGCACCGCGATCCCGAAAGTCACTTGCGGCAAGATCACCGCTTGCGGGCCGTCCGCCACCGCCGAGTCGATTTCGACCCCGCGGTTCATCGGGCCCGGATGCATGACGATCGCATCCGGCTTGGCCAGCGCCAGGCGCTCCGGCGTCAAGCCGTAGCTCTTGAAGTATTCTTGCGCCGAAGGCAGCAGCGCGCCGTTCATGCGCTCGTTCTGCAGGCGCAGCATGATGATCACGTCGACCCCCTTCAAGCCTTCGTTCATGTCGGTGAAGACACGCACGCCCATCTGCTCCAGGCCGCCCGGCAGCAGGGTGTGCGGGCCGATCGCCCGCACTTCCGGCACGCCCAGGGTGGTCAGGGCGTGGATGTCGGAACGGGCCACCCGGCTGTGCAGGATGTCGCCCACGATGGCCACCGTCAGGTTGGTGAAATCCTTCTTGTAGTGGCGGATCGTGTACATGTCCAGCAAACCCTGGGTCGGGTGGGCGTGGCGGCCGTCGCCGGCGTTCACCACGTGTACGTGGTGCTGTCTGGTGTCGCTCAAGTGCTTGGCGATCAGGTAGGGCGCGCCCGACTGCGCGTGGCGCACCACGAACATGTCGGCGTGCATGGCCGACAGATTGTCTATGGTGTCGAGCAAGGACTCGCCCTTGCTGGCCGAGGAAGCCTGGATGTTCAGGTTGATGACGTCGGCCGACAGGCGCTTCGAGGCGATCTCGAAGGTGGTGCGGGTGCGCGTCGAATTCTCGAAGAACAGGTTGAAGACGCTCTTGCCGCGCATCAGAGGCACCTTCTTGACGTCGCGGTCGGACACGCCGACGAAGGACGAGGCGGTGTCGAGGATGTGGTTGACATGGGCTTTCGGCAAGCCCTCGATGGTCAAGAGGTGTTGCAGCTCGCCGTGTTTGTTCAGTTGCGGATTAAGCATGGTGGTCATCTATCGTTAGCGTGAATTGTCCGTCGCCGGCCTGTCCCAGCACCAGCGCCCGCGGCGGCTCCAGGCGCACCGTGGCGGCCACGAAGTCGGCCGCTATCGGCAACTGGCGGCTGCCGCGGTCGACCAGGGCGGCCAGCATGATGCGGGCCGGGCGGCCGTAGTCGAACAGCTCGTTGATCGCCGCGCGCGTGGTGCGCCCCGTGTAGAGCACGTCATCGACCAGCAAGATGGTGGCGCCGTTGACGTCGAAGCCGATGCGGGTCGGCTTGACGCCGGCGTGCAAGCCTTTTTCGGCGAAGTCGTCGCGATAAAACGAGACGTCGATGACGCCCAGCCTGGCCTCCAGGCCGAGGTCGCGCGCCAGCCTTTCGGCCAGCCAGGCGCCGCCGGAATGGATGCCGACGATGGCCACGTCGGCCAGGCCGGACAGGCCGTCCCGCACCTGTTGCAGCAAGACCGAATACAGGGCTTCGGCGTCGAGTTGGGAAGGATCAGTTGGATTGGGCATAGTCGTCAAAATATTGTTGCAAAATGATGGCGGCGGCGCGGTCGTCGATGACCTCGCCCCGTTTGGCCGATATCACGGCCGAAGAATAGCGCTCGTCGACCAGCACCACGGGCAGATTGAAACGCCCGTGCATCTGGTTGGCGAAGCGGCGGCAGCGGGCGCTCATCTCGTGCTCGACCCCGTCCGGATGGCAGGGCAGGCCGACCACGATGCGGGCCGGGCCCCAGGCGGCGATCAGGGTGGCGATGGCGGCGAAGCGCGGCTCGTTGGCGATGGCGGCGATGACTTGCAAAGGCTGGGCCTGGCGGATCATGGTATTGCCGACCGCCACGCCGATGCGTTTCACGCCAAAATCGAAGCCGAGGACGGTGTCTATGCCGGCGTCACTCACGAAGCGACGCCGACGGTGAGGTCGCGGCCGCTGGCGCCTGGAACAGCGCCATCAAGCATGACCGGCCTCGGAAGCGAGCATCAGCGGATCGATGCCGAGCAGCTTCATGGCCGCCACGTAGCGCTCTTCGATCGGCAAGTCGAACAGGATGTCGGCGTCGGCGCCCACGGTCAGCCAGCCGTTGCGGCCGATCTCGTCTTCCAACTGGCCCGGGCTCCAGCCCGAATAGCCGATCGAGACCAGCAGGCGCTGCGGGCCGGCGCCGTTGGCGACCGCCTCCAGCACGTCGATCGAGGTGGTGAAGGCGACTTCTTCGGTGACCGTCAGCGACGAGGAATAGCGGGCGCCCGGCGTGTGCAGCACGAAGCCGCGGTCGTCCTGGACGGGGCCGCCGAACATGATCGGTTCGTTGACGATGGGCATGTCGAGTCCCGCGCTCAGCTTCAAGTCTATGCGCTCGAACAGCACCTGCATCGTCATGTCGGTGGGCTTGTTGATGACCACTCCCAGCACGCCGTTTTCATTGTGTTCGCACACATACACGACGGTGCCGCCGAAGATGGGATCCTGCATGGCCGGCATGGCGATCAGGAAATGATTCGCCAGATTGAGCACGACCGCTCCGGGGGTGCCGGACGGCACCAGATCGGTGGGATCGGACAAGGATCCATGCACAGCCGAAGGTTTATCGATTTTGCTCTTCTTCATACGCCTTGCTCTCTCTCTCCGCGGGCTTGCTCGTGCTTTGCTGGTAACATCGTCGTCACGGCTGCGCGCCGTACACATACGACAGTTTACACTGAATTGCGTCCGCGGCGACGTCCCGGCCATGACCGGCGGCGTCATAATCTGATACCGGACATGAAAACCACCCCCATATCTTGACCCAGGACACGCAAATGCCCCTGAATAAATCGTTGCTGTGGTTCCGGCGCGACTTGCGCGCCTTCGATCACGCGGCCCTGCACCAGGCTTTGCGCCAAAGCAAATCGGTGTATTGCGTCTTCGTCTATGACACGGCAATCCTGGCCGACCTGCCGCGCCAGGATAGACGCGTCGAGTTCATCCACGCCTGCGTGGCCGAGCTGGCGGCCGAACTGCGCCAACTGGGCGGCGCCCTGATCGTCCTGCACGCCGACGCCGCCGCAGCGATCCCGCGCCTGGCGGCCGAACTGGGCGTGGACGCCGTGTTCGCCAACCAAGACTATGAGCCGGCCGCCATCGCGCGCGACGCCGCCGTGGCGCGCGCCCTGGCGGCCGACGCGCGCCTGTGGCTCAGCTTCAAGGATCAGGTGGTGTTCGACAAGAGCGAGGTCTTGTCGCTATCCGAGCGGCCCTTCTCCGTCTACACCCCGTATAAAAACGCCTGGCTGAAGAAAATGCACGCCGAGCCCGCCTGCACGGCGCCGCTGGACGTGGAGCCGTACGCCGCCAGTTTCGCCGCGCCCGCCACGCCGGGGTGCTTGCCGACCCTGGCCGAACTGGGCTTTGAGGAAACGAATCTGCGGCAATTGGCGATTCCGACCGGCATGTCGGGCGCCGCCAAGCTGTGGGAAGACTTCTTGCCGCGCATCGCCAACTACCAGCGGGCGCGCGACTTTCCGGCGCTCAAGGGCCCGTCTTACCTGTCGCTGCACCTGCGTTTCGGCACCCTGTCGGTGCGCCACCTGGTGCGCAGCGTGAACGAGTTGATCGAGCGCGGCGGCGGCGGCGACGGCGCCGCCGTCTGGCTGGCGGAATTGATCTGGCGCGAGTTTTACGCGATGATTATATTCCACCATCCGCACGTGGCCGAGCGCGCGTTCAAGCCGGCCTACGAGCGCATCGAGTGGCATGCCGGGCCCGACGCCGACGCCGCCTTCGCCGCCTGGTGCGCGGGCCGCACCGGCTACCCCCTGGTCGACGCCGCCATGGCGCAGCTGAATCAAACCGGCTATATGCATAACCGCCTGCGCATGGTGACGGCTTGCTTCCTGATCAAGGATCTGGGCCTGGACTGGCGCCGCGGCGAGCGCTACTTCGCGCTGCGCTTGAACGACTTCGACCTGGCCTCGAATAATGGCGGCTGGCAGTGGGCCGCCTCGTCCGGCTGCGACGCCCAGCCCTACTTCCGCATCTTCAACCCCATCACGCAGTCGGAAAAATTCGACGCCGACGGCCGCTTCATCCGGCGCTACCTGCCGCAACTGGCGGCGCTGGACAAGCGGGATATCCACGCGCCCTGGCTGCTACCGCCCATGCTGCTGGAACAGAAAGGCATCCGGCTGGGACGCGATTATCCGGAACCCATCGTCCAGCACGACGTGGCGCGCAAGGAAACCCTGGCGCGCTACGCGGTGGTGAAAGTATAGATGGAATTTTTCCGGGCCGCCAAGCGGGAAACGGGAAACGGGTCGGGCCGCGAGGGCAGACCCGGGGTCGGGCCCTCGCAGCCCGACCCCGTACACCATATGGTCAGTTGCGTGTCTGCCCGCGGTCTTGCAGCAAGCCCTTGATCGCGGCCAGCAGCACCGGCTCCTGGAAAGGCTTGCCGAAATACCCGTTCACGCCCAGTTCCAGCGCGTAGTTGCGGTGCTTGTCGGCGCTGCGCGAGGTGATCATGATGATCGGGATGTCGCGCGTGCGCGAGTCGCCGCGCACGTTGCGGGTCAAGTCGAAGCCGTCCATGCGCGGCATCTCGATATCGACCAGCATCAGCGCCGGCGTCACGTCCTGCAACTGCTGCAGGGCGTCGACGCCGTCCTTGGCCAGCACCACCATGTAGCCTTCGCGTTCCAGCAGGCGCTGGGTAACCCGGCGCACCGTCAGCGAATCATCGACCACCATGATGATTTCGCGCACCGTCTCGACCATGACACTGGCGCTGGCGCTGGCGGCGTGACGCGGCTTGAGCTCGGGATGCTGCTCCAGATGCTCGGACAGGGCGACCGGATCGAGGATCAGGACGATCTCGCCCGAACCGAGCACGGTGGCGCCGGCGATGCCGGCCATGCGCGACAGTTGCGGGCCGATGTTCTTGATCACGACCTCGCGGTTGCCCAGCACTTCATCGACTTGCAGCGCCAGACGCCCATTCCCGCTCTTGAGCGTGAGCACGGGGCTGGAACGCAGGTGCGGGGTGCGTTCGCCGGTCTGGCCGAGCAGGGTGGAAAGGTAGTGCAGGGCCAGCGGCTGTCCCTGCGACCGCAGCGTGCCGGACGCGTAAGCCGAGACCAGCATCGCTTCCTTGATCTGCTGCACCTGCTCGACCAGGATGGCCGGCACGGCGTAGGTGGTGCCGCCGCAATTGAGCAGCACCACCTGGGTGACGGCCAGGGTGAGCGGCAGATGAATGGTGAAGCGCGCCCCGCGTCCGGCTTCGGAAACGATGGCGACGCGTCCGCCCAGCGACTGCGCCTCGGAGCGCACGATGTCCATGCCGATCCCGCGCCCGGCCAGTTCGGTCAGGCTGTCGGCGGTGGAAAAGCCGGGCTCGAAAATCATGCCGATCGCATGCGCGTCGCTGACTTCCTCGTCGGCCGCCAGCAAGCCGCTGCTGCGCGCCTTGGCGCGGATGCGGGCCAGATCGAGACCGGCGCCGTCATCGCTGACGTCGATCACGACTTCATTACCCTGCTGGCTGACCTGCACCAGCAACTCGCCGATTTCATTCTTGCCGGCGGCGATACGTCCCTCGCGGCTTTCGACCCCGTGGGCGATGGCGTTGCGCAGCAAATGTTCGAATGGCGCGGCCATCCGTTCCAGCACGCTGCGGTCGATTTCCACGCCGCTGCCGCGAATATCCAGGTTGACCCGCTTGTCGACTTCCTTCGAACTTTGCCGGGCAACCCGGAACAAGCGCTCGGAAATGCTACCGAAGGGCACCATGCGCACCCGCATCAGATCGCTCTGCAGGTCGCGCGTCAGACGCGCCTGCTGCACCAGATCGACGCCCGCGCTTTCCATGCCGCGCGCCAGATTCTCGTGGAAGGAGGCGGCATCGTTGACGCTCTCCGCCATCATGCGCGTGAGTTCTTGCAGGCGCGTGAAGCGGTCGAATTCGAGCGGATCGAATTCGCGTTCGCTAGAGATGGCCATACGCGAGGCAATCTGCGACTCGGCCTGCATCTCGACTTCGCGCAACTGGCGGCGCAAGCGCACCAGATTGTCGGCGAAGTCGACCAGCGACGAGCGCATCTGGGCCACTTCGTTTTCCAGCTTGGAGCGGGTGATCGACACTTCGCCAGCCTGGTTCACCAGGCGGTCGAGGATGTCGGCGCGCACCCGCACCAGGGCCACTTGCACGTCGGCCGCCGGTCCTTCCAAACGCGCCTCGACCTTGACGGCCTCGGCGACGACGGCGACGGCGACCGGCGGTTGCTGCAATTGTTCGAACAGCAGCAGCGAGTGGTCGTAATGGGCCAGCAATTCCTCGAAGGCATGTGGCGTCGCGATACCCGCGTGCACCATGTTTTCAATGTGGGTTTCAATCTCGTGCGCATGCTGGCCGAGACGCATCGCGCCGGCCATGCGCGCGCTGCCCTTGACCGTGTGCAGCAGGCGCAGCAGCAACTGGGCCTGACTGATGGTCTTGCGGATTTTGCTGCCAGTGGCGCAGCGCCTGGCCCACTTGCGGCAACAGGTCGGCGCCCTCTTCCAGGAATACCGGCAGCAGATCCGCATCCAGATCGTCGCTGAAAGTGCTGCCCGCAGCGACCAGCTCTTCGCCCCGCTGGAAGGCGGTGATCGGAGCGATTTCCTCGGCCAGGACCGGCGCTTCATCAAAGACGGCCACTTCGACGGGCGCCGCGGCTTCTTCGACCGGCAGGGCGATTTCCGCCACCGGCACAGGGACTTCGGCGACGACGGCTTCCTCGGCGACGATGGCTTCCTCGGCGGTGATGACTTCTTCGGCGGCAACGATGGTTTCCTCGGCGACGACGACTTCCTCGGCGGCGGTGACGTCCTCGGCAAGCACGGCTTCTTCGACTGGAACGGCGTGCGACACTTCCGGCTCGATCTGTCCCGGTGACGGCGCGCTCATGGCGTCATCGAACATGGAGTCGAACAAATCGTCGACACCGCTGGTGTCCGGCGCCGGCGGCAGTTTCAGCTTGATTGTCGGTGCGGCTTCGTCATCGGCCAACGCGAAGGCGGCTCCTGGCACCGGCGGATCTTCGACTATGCTGCCATAGGTCTCGGCGAACAAAACGTTCAGACGCACTTCCAGATCGTCGAGTTCCTGCTCCTGCGCCGATTGCGTCGGCCGGATCAACTGGTCGCGCACACCCTGCAGGGCGGCGATCAACTCCGGCTGTTCCGGCGCCAATTCGCCCAGTGCGAAACTTTGCAGCATCTGGCGAATGCGATCCGTAACTTGATCGAGCAGCGCCCGTTGGGCGGCGTTCAGGCTGGATGCCGGCGGCGCCGCCACTTCGATCGCCAACTCCAGCGCGTGCGCCAGTTCGCGCAAGGCGGTGAAGCCGACCGCGCCCGATGAACCGGTCAAGGTGTGGGCCGCGTGCAGCGCCTCGCCGCTGACGGCGCGCTGCGGTTCGTGGCCCCACTCGCTGAAGTCCAGGGTCAACAGGCGAAGCAATTCGTCCGTTTCGGCCAGGTAGATGTTGTACAGGGGAAGACCGATTTCCAGGTCGCCGACCCGTTTCACGTTGTCGTCGCGGGACGCCTCGGGCGCCGTCGCGGACGGGAATTCGATCACATTGCCAGGCGCCGGGGCGACGGCTTCGGC
>DMYQ01000245.1:8544-30751 GCA_003482555.1 Janthinobacterium sp.
TTCGGCAACGCTTTCGGCGACGCTTTCGGCGACGCTTTCGGTGGCTGCTTCGGCGACGCTGTCGGTGACGGCTTCGGCGCCGGCCTCCAGGTCGACGCTGCCGATCGGCGTGTGCGCCTCGTCCATTTCAAATGCCGCGCCCTGCTGCACGCGCTCGGCGGCATCCACCAGAGCCACGGGGCTGCGGCTCGAAGTGCCGCTGGCCACCAGTTCGGCAACCCAGGCGCTCATGTCGAGCAAGGCGCGGTCGAGCAGCCCGAACAAATCGTCGCTGACCGGGCGTTCCTCGGCCAGCCAGACGTTCATCACGCGCTCGATGGCGGCGGCGGCCTCGGCAAACTTGTTCAGTCCGACCATGCGTCCGCTGCCCTTGAGCGTGTGGAAAGAACGGCGCAGCATCACCATGTCGTCGGCGCTGGCGCCGTGCGCGCGCGGCTTGGCCAGGGTCTCGGCGACGAAGGTCAAGACCTCGTCCGCTTCCATGATGAAGATCTCGAGCAGTTCGGCTTCCACGGCGGCGTCGCTGCCGACGATCGCGGGCGCGACCGCTTCGATCTGCTCCACCGGCGGCGGCGCCAGCTCTTCTTCCAGCAGCGGCACCGGATCGGCGGCGGCGATTTTTTCAAACGGCACGGCGCGGAAGGTGCCGGCCGCCGGGTCGAAGTGGAAGCGGCCCTTGGCGGCGTCCACGTTACGGCCCAACATGTCGACGAAGAAGCCGAGCGCGCCCACGTTCTGGGCGATGTCGTCGAGCGCGTGCGCCTCGGCGGACAGCTCGCCGCCGCCCTGGGCCAACTGGGCCACGGCCGTGTTCACGTGCAGCGCGGCGCGCATGGCGTCGTCCTGGTCGAGGATGGCCAGCGCACCCTGCAACTGGTGCAGCAGCGGTTCGATCTGTACCAGGGTGTGGCGCTTGGACGGGTCGGCATAATAATCGTCGAGCAGCTTCTCGACTTGCCGCAGGCTGGTCTTCATTTCGGTGGCCAGCACGGCCACGGTCTGGTCTTGTTCGATGCGGCGCGACAGTTCGTCCTGCCACTGCGACGGCGCCGGCGGAGTTTGCCCGGTCAGCAGCGCGTTCAAACGCGCGCCTATGGTGGCGGCGCTGGCGATGAAATCGTCGGACAGGCGGCGGATCTGCTCCAGGCTGTGCTCGGCGAACAACAGGGCGCTGGCCATTTCCAGGTTCAATTCTTCACTGTGCCCGGTGGCGTCCTTGGCCGCGACGGCGCCCAGTTCGACCATCAACTCGCCCAGCGCCGGCACTTTCAACAGCTCGGCTTCTTGCCGCACTTGCGTGAGCGCTTCCTCGAAGGCGGCGCCGGCATCCGTCTCGCCGGCGGCCAGGCGGCCCCAGCCAGTCTTGGCGCGCGCCAGCGCCTGCTTGGCGCGGCCCAGCGCGTCCGCGTCGAGCAAGCCATAGCGGCGCGTCTCGAAGTCGGCCGGCACCAGCCCCCCGAGCCGGTAGGCTTGACGCATCTGTTGCGCGCCCGGCGTGGGCCGGGCGGCGGCGGCGATGAAAAACAGGGCGTCGCGCAGCATGCCTTCGGGCAGACTGGAGATACCCTGGCTCAGGCGGCGCATTTGCAGATTGATCAAACCAAACAGTTGTTTGACATACAGGCTAGCGCTCAGTTCACCCGCCGCGACCAGTTCGGCAAAGCTCTGCATCGCGCACCAGAAGGTGCGCGCCTGCGGTTCATGCTGGGCGTCGGCGACCAGTTTGATAGCGTCGTGCAGGGCCAGTGCGTGTTCGCCCGCGGCGCTCCCGTCCGCGCTCTTGAGAAAGGGTAGCAGGGACTTTTCGAAGCGCTTGCGGTAAGCCAGAAAGTCGGCCGGAGCCGGATGCGCGGCGGCGCGGATGGCCACCTGCGGCGGCAAGGGAGCGAAAAACAGGTCGGCCGGATGGATTCTTTCGGCGCCCAGCAATTGCTGCAGGTCGCGGTAATACGGGAACAGGCGCACCGGTTGCGAGGGCGCGCCGGCGAGCGCTTCGTCGAGATACTCGAGCAGGGCCTGGTACAGACCGGCCACCATTTGCGCGGTGTCGACCTTGTATTCCAGACTGCCGTCCTTGAAACCTTCGAGCACCTGCTCGGCGGCCAGGGTCAGCATGCCGACGCCGTCCACGTCCACCATCAGCAGCGCCCCGTGGGCTTGATGCAGATGGGTCATGGCGTGGCGCAGCGCCGTGGCGCGCTCTTCCAGATCGCGCCCGCCGGCCTCGAACAGCGCCGTTTTCGAGCGTCCCAGAGCCTCGCGAATTTCCGGCATCACCCAGGTCAGTGGCCCGCTGTCAAACGACGGCGGCGAGGGTTGCAACATGTGCGGAAAATCAGTTGTGGTCATTCTTGCCTCGGCAATTCAATGGGAGCGCGCTCGTCATGTTCAGGCGACGACGCGGAAACGCGACACCGAGTTTTTCAGTTCCTGGGCCAGCAGCGACAGCGTGTGAATCGACTGCGCGGTCTGCTGGGTACCGATCTGGGCTTGCTCGGTGGCCGACAGAATGTGCTGGATGTTGAAGGCGACCCCGTTGGCCGACGTCGCTTGCAGGCCGGTGGCGAAGGAAATCCCTTGAATCAGTTCGGCCAGACGGTTCGACACCTGGCTGATGTCGTTCAGAGCGGCGCCGGCGGCATCCGACAGACGCGCCCCCTCGACCACGCCCTGGGTCGATTTTTCCATAGCCGCGACGGCATCGTGGGTATCCGTTTGAATGGTGCGCACCAGCGCGCCAATCTGCTTGGCGGCGCCGGCCGAACGTTCCGCCAGGCGCTGCACCTCTTCGGCCACGACCGAGAAGCCGCGTCCCGCTTCACCGGCCGAGGCGGCCTGGATGGCGGCGTTCAGCGCCAGCACGTTGGTCTGTTCGGTAATGTCGGAAATGAGTTCGGTGATCTCGCCAATCTCTTGCGACGATTCGCCCAGGCGCTTGATGCGCTTCGAGGTTTCCTGGATTTGCTCGCGGATCTCGTGCATACCCTTGATCGCGTTTTCCACCGCCGTCGAACCCTGGCGCGCCGCGGCCACCGACTGGCGCGCCACGTCGGCCGATTCGCTGGCCGATTTCGACACGTCGGTGATCTCGTTGGCCATCTTGACGACGGTTTCACTGGCGTCCTGGATTTCGCGCGACTGCTGCTGCGAAGCCGTCAGCAAGTCGTTGGAGATGCTTTGCGCGTCGGTCGACGCGCGCGTCACCTGTTCGGCGGTGGCGGTCACGCGTCCGACCAGGCCGCGCAATTCTTCCACCGTATAGTTGACCGAGTCGGCGATGGCGCCGGTGATGTCTTCCGACACCGTCGCTTGCACCGTCAAATCGCCGTCCGCCACTTCCTGCAACTCGTTCATCAGGCGCAAAATGGCGGCCTGGTTCTGGTCGTTGGTGGCCTTGGCTTCTTCTTCCTTGCGCTGCGACAGTTGGCGCAAGTCTTCCGCCTCTTGGCGGCGGCGTTCCGCGCCGCGGGTACGGTTGCTCGAATCTTGCAGCAGCACGCGGCCGATGGCGGACGCGGCCCCCAGGGTCAGCGCGGCGGCGACGATCATCAGCCAAAAGTACAGGCCGAGCGCATCCTGGTCGCTATGATAGGTTTGCTGCAGCAGGGCCAGGCGCTGACGCACGGACTCGTTTTCAGCGAAGATCAATTGCTCGGCGCTTTTCGCCGCGCTGAACTTGTCGAGCTTGTCGAGCACCGAGGCCACCAGCTTCTGGTAGGCGTCGAAGCGGGTCTTCAGGGCCACCAGCTTGTCGCGCAAGTCCTGGTCGCGCACGGCGGCCAGTTGCAGCGGTTCGCTGCCGTTCAAGAAGCCGTCGATGGCGGTGCGGAAGTAAGTCGCGTCGCGTCCCAGCAGGAAGGCGGTCTCCGAGCTGATGCCGTCGGCGGTGAGGAATTCGCTGGCGCTGCGGCTCATGCGCTGGGTCAGCATCATCAGGTGCCCGATCACCGCCATCTCGTGCGGCGTGGTGCTGCGCCCCGCCTTCAAGGTGGCGATTTCCTCGGTCTGCGCCAGCAGCAGCGGCGAAAGCGCGTTCAATTGGCGCAGGATCTTGTCGAAGTCGCTCAATTCCGGCTTCATCTGCATCAGCACGCGGGCCGCCTTGTCGCTCGAACTCCACTTGCGGGACGCCTCGGCGATCAACTGTTCCATGCCGGCGCGCGCCTCGCCCACGGTGCGGCCCTGGTAATCGCCGCCGTGCGCCATCAGGGCCAGGTCGCGCGTCAATTCGGCGCGGCTGTCATCGAGCTGGCGGAAAGCGTCGGCATTGCCCTGCACCGCGTTCGGTGCCGCCTTGCCGACCCGCTGCGAGTGCATCAGCGCATCGCTGGCGACCTGGGTCTGGGTCGACATCATGGCGCTGTTGCGCGTGTTCAAGATGACGAACAGCAAACTGACGGCCAGGCCCAGCGCCAACGAGGTGGACAAGATGCTCAATTGCCTTTGCAAGGGCAAATGGCCGATCATCGGCAAGGTGAAATTGCTTTCCGAGGCCGCCGCGCGGCGCCCCATGCTGCCCAGCGCGTCGCGCAGGCGCAGCGGCGCGTCGTCCGCGACAAAGGCGGTGTCGGCGAATTCGGAATTGCCCTCCGTTTGGTAGGCAAGTTCCGGCTTGGCGGCCTTGGAAAAAACTCCTGACATGAATCCCATTACAACGTCTCCCAATAGCCTAAAGTGGCGTCACCGTTCTGCGGCGACTTAAAAACCGACATGTAAAAACCCCGTTTCGAGCACCAGTTGCGCCAGGTCGATGCGGCGCCACTGCTCGCCGTCGGCATCGCGAAAGCTCTGCGCCGACCAGGCCGGCGCGTCCGGCTCCGGCGCCAGCGCCGTCATCTGGTCGAGCTGACGCAGGCCCAGCACGCCGGACGCCAGCATGGCGCAGTTGAAACCGAGGCCGGGCGCGAAGGTGATCACGCGGCTGTCCGGCCCGGTCGCGCCGGGCGCTTCGCCGCGGTAGCGCGCCAGGTCGACGATGCCGGTCAGGTGGCCGCGAATATTCGACAAGCCCAGATACCAGTCGCGCGCCAGGGGAACGGGGCTGATGGCGCCGACCGGCACGATTTCGCCGACCTGCGTCAAACTGAGCAGACAGCGGTGACGGCCCAGCATGACGCCGAGCTCCTTGCCGGCGCCGATGGCGCCGACCTTGGCCGCCTGCATCCTGTCCATCAATTGCACCTGGTATTGGCGCAAGCGGCTGCGCCGCTCGCTGCCGTCCGGCGCGTGATAGACGATGACGTCGGGGGAGTCGTTCATGGTCTAGCCGAGGGCGGCGATTTTGGCCAGCAGATCGGCTTCCGCCACCGGTTTCACCAGATAGTCGCGGGCGCCCTGGCGCAAGCCCCAGATGCGGTCGGTTTCCTGGTTCTTGCTCGAGCAAATGATGACCGGCACGTCTTGCAGTTCCGGGTCGCGCGCGATCGAGCGCGTCACCTGGAAGCCGTTCGCGCCCGGCATGACGACGTCCATCAAGATCAGTTCCGGCTTGTCGAGCTTGATTTTCAGGAAGGCGTCTTCGCCGTTTTCGGCGGTCGTCACGGTGAAGCCGTTGCGTACCAGGATTTCGGTCATGTAATAACGCTCGGTGGGCGAGTCGTCAACGATGAGTATTTTTTGTATGGCCATGTGCGCCCCTGCTGCAGTGTAAAAGGTGGAAAACTAAGCGAGCTTGGCGGTGTGCTCGCGCACGGCCGCCAACAGGCTGTCTTTGGTAAAAGGTTTGGTCAGGTACGCGGCCGAGCCGACCATGGCGCCACGGGCGCGGTCGAACAGGCCATCCTTCGAGGACAGCATCAACACCGGTGTGGCGTGGAATTTCGCGCTTTTCTTAATTAACGCGCAAGTTTGATACCCATCCAGGCGCGGCATCAGAATGTCGCAAAAAATCAGGGCTGGATGATGATCGTTGATTTTGGCGAGGGCGGCGAAGCCATCCTCGGCCAGCAATACCTGATAACCAGCCTGGCTGAGAAAAATCTCGGCCGAGCGGCGTATGGTACTACTGTCATCAATGACCATTATTTTCAGACCACCCGGCGGGGCTGTGCTTGTTTGCGGCGTTGTCGTCATATTTGCTCACTCGGCAGGAATCAACACGATAGCATGGGCCGCCCGAAAAACCTATATCACGGCACCCGCCATTATCAGATCTGAACCATCTCGAAATCGTCCTTGCGCGCGCCGCATTCCGGGCAGGTCCAGTTCATCGGCACGTCGGCCCAACGCGTGCCCGGCGCGATATCCTCGTCCGGCAAGCCGGCCGCTTCATCATAAACCCAACCGCAGATAAGACACATCCAAGTTTGGAATTGCTGCGTTGTTTCGTTGCTACTCACGTTCGTTCACCCTCAATCAAGTAAAATGCTGAATTAGGCATATTAATCTACCCGCCGTGCAAAACCAAATTTCTCCTCTTATATTAACGTTTGGCGCCTTCGACCCGGTCGGCGCGATCGGCGTCCAGGCCGACCTGGCCGTGTTTTCCGCCTTCGGCTGCCACGGCCTGTCGGTCGCCACGGCGTTGCTCATCGGCGACACCGCGCGCGTCGAAGAAGTCCAGGAAGTCGAACCGGACTGGGTTTCCGACCAGGCCAGGGTGCTGCTCGAAGACATGACCGTGGCCGCCATCAAGGTCGGCGCCCTGGGCGGCGCCCTGCACGTGACGGCGATCGCCGAGATCGTTTCCGACTATCCGGACGTGCCGCTCATCCTCGACCCCTTCGTCTCGGCCCTGCCGGAACAGGGCGTGGCCGGCGAAGACGCGCTGATGGCCCTGCGCCAGTTGCTGATCCCGCAAACGACCCTGTTGCTGCTGTCCCGGGTCGAACTGGAACGCCTGGCCGAGACCTGGCGCGACGCCGACGCGGCCGACACCACGGCCGCCGACGTCGCCTTTTTGATGGAACTGGGCTGCGAATACGTGCTCGTCACCGGCACCGCGAACGCCGGCCACGGCGACGCCGCGCTACGCGCCAACACCCTGTACGGCGCCGACGGCGTGCTGCGCCACGACGCCTGGCAGCACCTGGCGGGCGCCTTCGCCGGCGCCGGCGCCACCCTCTCGGCGGCCATCGCGGCGCTGATGGCGCGCGCCGACCACGACGCTCCCCGGGCGGTGCAAGAGGCGCAGATTTACACGGCCGCCGCGCTGGCGGGGGCGCGCCGCTTCGGCATGGGCAAGCTGGTGCCGAACCGGTTTTTCCAGCCTTCCCCCGCGGCGGGCGGCCAGCTCCCGGCGCCCACCAACATCGTCCCACTTTCATAAGACCCGATCATGACCAGCATCTCGAAAAACGACATCCTCTTCGCGCGCGCCCAGAAAACCACCCCGGGCGGCGTCAACTCGCCGGTGCGCGCCTTCCGCTCGGTGGGCGGCACGCCGCGCTTCATCACCCGCGCCGAAGGTCCCTACTTCTGGGACGCGGACGGCAAGCGCTATATCGATTACATCGGCTCCTGGGGCCCGGCCATCGTCGGCCACGCCCACCCGCGGGTGGTGAAGGCGGTGCAGGACGCGGCCGCGCTCGGCCTGTCCTTCGGCGCGCCGACCGAGGGCGAAGTGCTGATGGCCGAGGAAATCAACCGCCTGGTGCCATCCATCGAGCAAGTGCGCCTGGTGTCCTCGGGCACGGAAGCGACCATGAGCGCGCTGCGCCTGGCGCGCGGGGCCACCGGCCGCGACAAGATCATCAAGTTCGAGGGTTGCTACCACGGCCACGCCGATTCGCTGCTGGTGAAGGCCGGCAGCGGCCTGCTGACCTTCGGCAATCCGACCTCGGCGGGTGTGCCGGAAGATTTCGTCAAACATACCTTGGTGTTGCCGTACAACAACATACAAGAGTTGCGCGACGCCTTCGACAGCTTCGGCGCCGAGATCGCCTGCGTGATTGTCGAGCCGGTGGCGGGGAATATGAACTTGATCAAGGCCGATCCGGCCTTCCTGCAAGCGATGCGCGATTTGTGCACCGAACACGGCGCCCTGCTCATCTTCGACGAAGTCATGTGCGGCTTCCGCGTCGCTCTGGGCGGAGCCCAGGCCCTGTACGGCATCAAGCCGGACTTGACGGCGCTGGGCAAGGTGATAGGCGGCGGCATGCCGGTGGCGGCCTTCGGCGGCAGCGCCGCGCTGATGCACCACATGGCGCCCCTGGGCGCGGTCTACCAGGCCGGCACGCTGTCGGGCAACCCGGTGGCGGTGGCGGCCGGCATGACGACCCTGAAACTGATACAGGCGCCCGGCTTTTACGAAGCCCTGGGCGCCAGCGCCGAACGCCTGGCGCGCGGCCTGACGGCGGCCGCCTTTGACGCGGGCGTGTGCTTTTGCGCCGACTCCATCGGCGGCATGTTCGGCCTCTACTTCAGCGCGGCGGTGCCGACCAGCTACGCCGAGATGATGGCGGGCGACCGCGCCAAGTTCAACGCCTTCTTCCACGCCATGCTCGACGAGGGCGTGTATTTCGCCCCGGCCGCCTTCGAGGCGGGCTTCGTCTCGGCGGCCCACGACGACGCCATCATCGACGCCACCATCGAAGCGGCGCGCCGGGTGTTCGCCAAGCTGGCGCAAGCCTGATAGCAAGCGTCGAAGCCGGCCCGCCCATGCCGGGCAAACCCTGGCCGGGGCGGGCGCCGGCGGCCCCTCGTGGTCGGGCGCGCCGGCGCCGCTCATTCTTGCGTGACTTCTTGCGTGCAGCTGCGGTGGCGCAACTATCCTGTTAAAATCCGCTCCAATATGAAACCCCTCCCCATCAGCTTGAATTGAGGCGCCAGCCTTCCCGTTGGCCGCCCGTTTCGCCTAGGCCAACATGACACTGTTTAACCGCATTACCGACCACGATGCCGTCAAGGCCCTGGGCCCAGGCTTGATCACCGGCGCCGCCGACGACGACCCGTCCGGCATCGCCACCTATTCGCAGGCCGGCGCCCAGTTCGGCTTCAACACCCTGTGGACCCTGGTGCTGACCTACCCCTTCATGGTCGGCATCCAGCTGGTGTCGGCGCGCATCGGCCGGGTCACCGGACGCGGCCTGGCGGCCAATATCCGGCGCGCGTATTCGCCCTGGCTGCTGTACCTCATCGTCATGCTGCTGCTGGTGGCGAATGTGATCAATATCGCCGCCGACATCGCCGCGATGGGCGAGGCGATGCATCTGGTGACCGGCTTCGGCTCGCCCCATCTGTATTCGCTGGGTTTCGGCTTCCTCTGCCTGACCCTGCAGATTTTCTTGCCCTACCGCGGTTATGTGCGCTACCTGAAATGGCTGACCCTGGGCCTGCTGGCCTATGTGGCGACCGTGTTCGCCGTACACATACCGTGGCTGGAAGTACTTCAGCGCACCGTCATGCCGCACTTTAGCTGGAACAAGGAATCGGTGGCCCTGATCGTCGCCATCTTCGGCACCACCATCAGCCCCTACCTGTTTTTCTGGCAAGCCTCGCAAGAAGTCGAGGAAATCCGCACCGAGGATGGCGCCCTGTCGCTGAAAAAATCGCCGCTGGAGGCGGCCGCGCCGCACCTGCGGCGCATCAAGCTCGACACCTTCATCGGCATGGGCTTTTCCAATCTGGTGGCGTATTTCATCATCCTGACGGCCGCCGCCACCCTGGGCTTGCACGGCATCACGAATATCCAGACCTCGGCCCAGGCGGCCGAGGCGCTGCGCCCGATCGCCGGCGAATTCGCCTTTTTCGTCTTCGCCCTGGGCATAGTCGGCACCGGTTTGCTGGCCGTGCCAGTGCTGGCCGGTTCGGCCGCCTACGCCGTCACGGAAAGCTTCCGCTGGTCGAACGGGCTCGACCTGAAAGCCCTGCAGGCGCGCGAATTCTACGCCATCATTTCCCTGTCCACCATAGGCGGCATGCTGCTCAACTTCACCCCCATCGACCCGATCAAGGCCCTGATCTGGTCGGCGCAAATCAATGGCGTGATCGCGGTACCCATCATGACCGTCATGATGTTGCTCGCGCACAACAAAACCATCATGGGCGCCTTCACTTTGTCGACCCGGCACACGCTTATCGGCTGGGCCGGCGTGCTGGTGATGCTGGCGGCGGTGGTGGCGATGTTCGCCACCATGTAAGAAAAAGCCCGGGCCACCGCGTTCACACGGCGGCCCGGGCCGATGGCCCCGCGCACGGCGGGGCCATGTTTTCATTCCCGACTATTGAATCTTCAGTTCGCCATCGATATTGGCGATATCGCCCTGCCCGGCCACATAGCGGGTGATGTCGAGCGTGGCCCATTGCCAGCTGCCGTCGCGTTTCTGGCAATACGCCGAGAGCACGGAAGAGACGCTTTCCACGGTCAGTTTATAACTGCCGTTGGGAATAAAGCCGCTGCTCGGGGTCGCATCGTTCTCGGGCTGCAGCGAGCCATCCAGATTGACCAGCCCACCCGACAGATTGGTGATATTGAAGCCGCTGGCCACCCACGTTTGATCGCGGCGCTGGGCTTTTCCATACAGATTGGTATTAATTTGCGAAGCCGTTTTCTGATAACTCCCGGCTGGAACGAATCGAGACATATTGACTCCCGTGATAATAGTAAGCGCCGCGTTTCATTACCCGTTCATTTACCAGCGGCGCGTTGGTAAATATTCAATTGAATTAACCATAAAGCAAGCCGCGCAAGCTCTTTTTCATTCAGTGCACATAGTGTGCGCCCGTTTGTTCGCGTGAATACTCGCGAATAATCACTGGATACAATTTAGAATTTCCGCAAACAAAAATTCCCCAGGAAGTGGGGAGTGGGAATGGCGCAGGCAGGCAAAGCGGCGCGCTATTTCAAGCAACCGCGGCGATGAAAATACCAGAATGGCGCAATGGCGCTGGCCAACATCAAGCTCAGGGCGAAGGGGTAGCCGAAGCGCCAATCGAGTTCCGGAAACCAGCCGTGGAAGTTCATTCCGTAAATGCTGGCGATCAGGGTGGGCGGCAGGAAAGTGACGCTCGCCACGGAAAAAATCTTGATGATCTTGTTCTGGTTGATATTGACGAAGCCGACAATGGCATCCATCAAGAAGTTGATCTTGTTGAACAGGAAAGCGGTGTGGCCATCCAGCGATTCGATGTCGCGCAAGATCTGGCGCGCTTCCTTGAGTTGCCGGCCGCTGAGCAGGCGTCCCCGCATCAAGAAACTGACGGCGCGCCGCGTATCCATCATGTTGCGCCGTATGCGGCCGTTCAAGTCTTCCTCGGTGGCGATCGCGTTCAAGGCGTGGGTCGCGTCCTGGTCGCTGAATTGCTCCTGCAACACGCGAGCGCTGACATCTTCCAGCTTGCGGTAAATCACTTCGAGCGCATCGGCCGAATATTCGGCGGCCGCCGCGTACAAGTCCAGCAACACGTCCATGCTGTCCTCGATCTCGCCCGGGCGCGTGCGCGCGCGCACCTGGCGGAACACGGTCAAGTCGTCGCTGTGGCTGGAAAACAGCATCTTGCGCGCCAGCACGAAAGTCACCGTGACGATGCGCGACCGGCCCTCGTCCTGCTGCAAGAAGTCGGTGCGCAAGCGCAGCTCGCCATTTTCCGCTTCCTAATAGCGGGCCGAGGCCTCGCCCTCCGTCGCGTCCGTCCGCGGAGCGGCAAGCCCGTAAGCGGACGCCACCCAGGCGCGCTCTTGCTCGCCTGGATCGGCCAAATCCACCCAGACGGGGGCGACGCCGTCCATCCCGGCGCGCCCGGCAACGGCGACGGGGCTCAGGCGACCATCTTGCAAAACAAACAAATTCATCATGAAAGTCTTCCGCCCGGCCCGCGGGCCACAATCGGGTATCGTTGCCCGCGCACTTAACGCGTGGCCTGTTCGATCATTTTTTCTTGCGCGCCGGCCGGTGTGGGCTCGACGGGCGGCGCCGCCTTCGGCATCTCGATGCCGCGGCTGTCATGGATGTGGATGATCTTGCTGCCGCGCTCAGGGCAGTCGACGTTCGAAATCACATGCTTGCCGTTCACGACGCAGCTGCGCAGGGGTGCGGCGGATGGCGCCACTTTGCCCAGCGCCTCTTGCGAAGTGTGCGCCACGGCCGCGCCGGCGCCCGACTTGAGGGCCTTGTTCCAGACTTCCATGAAGACATTGCGCTCGTAGCGCATGGAATACAGGGCCGCCATGGCGAGGGCGGCAAAGGCGGCCGAGACGATGGCCACCCACGTCAGGCTGAGGGCGCCACGTTGACGATATGGCATGAGCTACTCCTATGGCAGTTCGGCCGAGCCCATGCGCCGCAGGATGACCCCGGTGCGCCGCAACAGGTAGCCGGAATCGCGGTGTTTATCGAAAAAGCGCGGATTGGGCAGCATCACGGCCAGCTTGGCGGCCTGGCTGGCGCCCAGGCCGGCGGCGGCGATGCCGTAATAGTGACGCGAAGCCGCCTCGGCGCCGAAGATGCCGCTGCCGAATTCGACCACGTTCAGATAGATTTCAAAGATACGCTCCTTGTCCATCAAGGTTTCCAGCATATAGGTGATGATCAACTCCTCGCCCTTGCGCACATAGCTGCGCGAGCCGGACAGGAACAGATTCTTCGCCAGTTGCTGGGTGATGGTCGAACCACCCGCCACCACCTTGTGCTTCTTGTTATTCTTTTCGTAGGCTTTTTCCAGCGCGTCCCAGTCGACCCCCTCGTGCTCGGAAAAATTGGCGTCTTCCGACGCGATGATGGCGCGCTTCAGATTGCTCGAGATGCGCGCGTAAGGCACCCAGCTCTGCTGCAGCACGGCTTGCGGATTCTTGTCCCGCAAAGCCGACAGTTGCTCGCGCATGAAGGCCGTGCTGTCCGGGTTGTGGTCGACCCACCAGGCGATTTGCAAAAAGAAATACACCTGGACGACCAGGAAGGCGAGGATGGGCAGCAGGAAAATCCATTTGATCCAGCCGCGCCGGGACGGCGCCTTGCGGCCCGCGGATGCTTTCTGTTTCATAGGGCGCCCCGCATCCGTTCCAGCACTTCCCGCGTGTCCGGGCGCACGCCCCGCCACAGGAAAAACGCTTCCGCGGCTTGCTCGACCAGCATGCCCAAGCCATCGCGGGCGCGCGCGCCGTGGCCGCTTGCCACTTGCATGAAGATGGTCGGCGCGGCGCCGTACATCATGTCCAGCGCCAGGGTGTGGGGGCCGAAGACGGCCGGCGAAACGGGCGGCAGCGCGCCGCTCAGGCTGGCCGAGGTGGCGTTGATGACGATGTCGAAAGGCGCATCCGGTTCGGCGAATTCGCAAGCCGCCACGCGGCCCGGCTGGTCGGGCACGGCAAAGCGCAGCGCCAGGGCGTCAGCCGTGGCGCGCGTGCGGTTGGCAACAAACACTTGCGCCGGCCGCTGGTCGAGAATTGCTTGCAGGACGCCGCGGGCGGCGCCGCCGGCGCCCAGCAGCAGCACGCGCCGGCCTTCGATGGCGACGCCGGCGTCGCCGACGATGTCGGCCACCAGGCCGGCGCCGTCCGTGTTGTCGCCCAGGATGTCGCCGCCGTCAAAGCTGAGCGTATTCACGGCGCCGGCCGCGCGCGCCCGCGGCGTCAGGCGGCTGGCCAGCGCGCAAGCTTCCAGTTTGAAGGGCACCGTGACGTTGGCGCCGCGCCCGCCCGCGGCCGCGAAGGCCAGCGCGGCCGCCGCAAAACCGTCCAGCGCGGCCAGGCTGCGCTCGTACACCATGTCTTGTCCGGTCTGGGCCGCGAAGGCGGCGTGGATCTCGGGCGATTTGCTGTGGGCGATGGGATTGCCGAAAACGCAATAGCGGTCGGCGCCCATCAATTGCTACCACTACTCAGATTGGTTTCCAATTTTTCGTCGCGCGTGAATTTGAACTTCGTGACGATCACCCAGAGATCGTCTTTATCGTTGGATAACATTTTCGGCGGGAAACGGCCATAGGGCGCGGCGCGCCGCACGATGGCCAGGGCGGCATTGTCGAGGGCGGTGTTGCCCGAACTTTTCTCGACGTGGGCGCCGCCTTCCTTCATATAGATGGTGCCGTCCTGGAAGATGGGGATATAGATCACCAGTTCACCGTACAACTTGCGCCCGTTCTGTTGCGGGAAATTCAGGGTGCCGAAATCCTCGACCCGCTTTTGCAGGGTCTTGTAGTAATCCGCGTAACCGACTTCGCGCGTGCTCGGTGTGATGTAGGTCTTGCGCGGGCGCTTGTTCTGGTCTTCGACGGTCTGGTAGATTTCCGCCTCCCTGCGGGCGATCTCCTTGGCCGATTCGATGAAGCTGCTGTTGCCAGTGGTCGGGTCGGCCTTGGTTTTTTCCGTCAGCGGCGCCGCGTTGTAGGGCGTCACGTGGCGGCTCTGCGTCAGCAATTCATTTTGCTGCTTTTCCAGGTCGGCGATGCGCTTCTCGGACTTGACGGCCTCGCCCGTTTCATTCCTGTGCATGTCGGGCAGCGGCGACTTGGCGCGGCCGGACTCGGCGTTGCCGCCGCCGTCCAGGTTGGCCTGCGCCAGCGCGTCCGCCTTCAGGGGCGCCTTGGCGTGCTTGGCATTGACCAGGATCACTTCCATGCCGGGGTCGGTCGGTTCGGCCCGCACCGGCGGCGGCGCCACGAAACGCACCCCCAGCAATACGCCGTGCGCCAGCAGCGAAAGCCCGCCGGCGATGATCAAAAAACGATTTTGTTGTAAATATGACTTCACGCGCGGCCGTATCCTGTGAAAAGAGTGGCTGAATTCTACGTCATGGGCGGCGCTCGCGCATCACTTTCGCGCCGTCCGTGACCGTTCTTAATCCGCGGCCGCGGCGGCGGGAGCCGCTGCCGCGGGGGCCACTGCCACATCGATGCCGTCGGCCGGCGCGCCGACGTCCTCGGCGGCCCCGTCCAGGGCGGTCCCGTCCTCGGCGGCCTCGTCTTCGTAGTCCAGTTCGGCGTCCGCCGCCACTTCCGGCGCGGCGGCGATTTCCAGCAGGCGCGCTTCAAGCGACAGGTCGACCTCGTCCCAGCGCAGGATGTCGAGCTTGACCTGGGCCCCGCGCGCCACTTGCGGCATGCCCGGCAATTTGATCACCAGCGGAATGTCGACCAGGCGCAGCACTTCATCCTTCAAGACCACGGCGTCGACCTGGCGCGCATTTTCCTGCCCCAGCCAGCGCAGGCACCAGTAGCGTTCCATATTCGACTGGAAATCGCCGTAAGCGGCATAGGCCGCGTCGAAGGCCGAAACGATGGCGAACAGATTGGCGTCGCGCGGCTTGAACGGGGCCACCAGCGGCGCCGTCACGCCGTGCTCGGCGCACGCCAGGATTTGCCACTGGTTGACCAGGTCGGTGTACCGGCGCAGCGGCGAGGTGCTCCACGCGTATTGATCCACGCCCAGGCCCTGATGGGGCGCCGCGTGCGTCACCATGCGCACCTGCATCTTGGCGGCCCAGCCGTTGCCGCTGCCGCCGCCCTGGCTGCGGTAGATGCCGGGCACGCCGTGCTCGTGCATCAGCTTGCCCCAGCTGCTGTTGGCGAAAATCATCAGCTCGGCGACGATCTTGTCCAGCGGCGCCCCGCGCTTGCGGCGCACGACGCTGACCACGTCGTTTTCCACATAGAAATTGAAATCGATGCGGTTGTTCTGTTCCGGCTTCAAGCCGAAACCCTCGCGCTTTTTCATGCGCCCCTGTTCCAGATGCTGGGCCCACTGCCACAGCACGCCCAGTTCGGCCTTGTGCGGATACTCGCCTTCGCCGCTGGCCAGGGTTTCTTCGTTGACCAGCTCGTCGAGGTCGTTGTGCCGCAAATTGCTGGCAATGGGCACCAGCTCGGCCCGGGTTTCCGTCTTCAACACCGTCCAGTCGAGCGGATCGAGGGTCGCGTACAGGGACAGGGCCGGGCAACTCTTGCCTTCGGCCAGGGTGAAGGCGGCAACGATGGCGTCCGGCAGCATGGTGATCTTGTCGCCCGGCATATACACGGTCGACATGCGCTGGCGCGCCATCTTGTCGATGGCGTCGTCGGGACGGATGCCCAGCCCGGGCGCGGCGATGTGGATGCCGATGCGCACGCTGCCATCGTCCAGGGTGACGACGGAAAAAGCGTCGTCGATCTCGGTGGTGGTCACGTCGTCGATCGAGAACGCGGCCACTTCGGCGGTCGGCAGCTTGGCCGTCACGAGGGGCGGCGCCACGTCGGGAAAGGCGGCCCCTTTCGGGAAATTCTCGAACAGGAACTTCGACAGATGCAAGTCCTTGGGACTGGCGATGCCGCCCGTGGCCAGCATCAGGCGCGGCGCGCTGGTATGCAATTCATTGCAAGCCGCTTCCATGGCCTTGTATTCGATGGTGTTCTTGTCCGGCTTGAACAGCAATTGCAGCACCATGCTTTGCATCGCCGCTGGCAGGGTGTTGGCCTTCAATTGTTCCACATAGCCCGCTTGCACCAGCGATTGCAGGCGTTTCTTTTCGATACCGGCCAGGGCCGCCTTCAGCGACGCTTCCGGCGCCGCCTTGTAGCGGCCGCGGCCCTTCTTGTAAAAATACACGGGCGCGGAATGCAGGCTCAGGATCAGGCCGGCCGCCTCGTGCGGCAGCGGTGCATGGCCGAAATACTCGGCGCCCAGCTCGGCGAAGCCGAATTCCTCTTCACCCGCCACTTCCCACAGGAAATCGAGGTCGATCTCGGCCGCGACCGCCTTGGCTTGCTCGATCAACACGGCCGGGGCCGGCGCCTCATACTGCAGCAACACATCCTTGACCTTGACCTTGGTGCGCTTGCCGCTCGCCATTTCCACCTGATACGCTTCGCCCGCTTGCGACATCATGGTGCCGACCTTGAAATCGCCGGATTCTTCAAAAAATAGATTCATGTTCGTGTACTTATCTTGTGTTATTCAATGTTTCGGTTGCCAGCGACAGCAGCGTCGGCAAAAAGACTTCCGTCACCAGCAGCAAGCCCTGGTGGCGCTGATACAGACAGCGGCGCGCATACAAAATCAGATCCTCGGGCGCTTCCCGCTCCAGCGCGGCCAGGACGCGCCGCGCCAGCGGGTGGCCGGCGCGCAGGCGCGCGTACTCGAGCGGCCCGCGCCGCACCTGGCGGTCGCCGAACAGGGTGCTGCCCAGCGAACGCTCGCCCAGCGCGCTGAACAGCGGCCAATCCGTGGCCGTCGCCGTCATCGGCACCACCGTGTGGCCGAACACCACCGGCGTATTATCACACCGCAGCAGCACTTCGCGTTCCCAGACGCGGCCGTGGCGGCGCACGCCGATCGCCGCCGCCTCGTCCGCCAGACAGCGCGCCGTCTCTTGATGCAGGCACTGGACGCGGAAAGCCTCGCTGTGCGCGCGCAGCCTGGCCGTCAGCGAACCGCCGCCGACCAGCCAGTGGCGCAGGGCCGGCGGCGCGTTGACGGCGTTGATGTGGCGCTGCCATCGGGTTTGCCGCAGCGAACCGCCCCTCACCGCGGCGCGTCGGCGACGCCGCAAAAGGCCAGCACGGCGGCGGCGTGGTCGGCGAACTCGGCGATGCCGTGGTCGCTGCCCACGATCACTTGCTGGCGCGCGCCCGGATAGTGCGCCACCATGTCCCGATAGTCCAGCACTTCATCGCCTGTGGCGGCGAGCAAGAAGTAGCGCCGCGGTTGGCTGATGGCCGGCACCGCCAGTTGCCCCAGTTCGGCGATGTATTCGCGCTTGAACTCGAAGGGCTTGTCGGAGTGATATTCGGTCGTCACGCCCACGTGCTTGTCCAGATCCTTGAGCGGCGCCGTGGCTGGATTGAGCAGGACGGCGCGGCAACCGAGGCGCTCGGCCAGCCAGGTGGCGTAATAGCCGCCCAGGGAAGAACCGATGATGCTCAGCTCCTCGGCCGGGCAGTCTTGCACCAGCGACAAGGCCAGCGCGATGGCCGCCTTCGGCGAGGCCGGCAATTGCGGCGCCACCCATTGCGCCGCCAGGCCCAGCGCGTCCATGCGCGCGGCCAGCAGGCGCGACTTCATCGACAGCGGCGAAGAGCGGAATCCGTGCAGGTACAAAATCATCGCGCCAAGGCCTCCAGCAACTTCTGGTGCACGCCGCCGAAGCCGCCATTGCTCATGACAATGATCTGGTCGCCGGGCCGGGCCGCGCCGGCCACGGCCGCCACCAGGGCGCCGATGTCCTCGAAGCTGCGGGCCAGCGACCCCAAAGGCGCGAGCGCATCGCCCAGGCTCCAGCCCAGCGCGTCGTGGCCGCCGAAGCCGAACACCAGGTCGGCGTCCACCAGGCTGCCCGGCAAGGCATCCTTCATGGCGCCCAGCTTCATGGTGTTGGAACGGGGTTCCAGCACGGCCAGGATGCGCCCCGACTCGCCTATCTTTTGGCGCAAGCCGCCCACGGTGGTGGCGATGGCCGTCGGATGGTGGGCGAAATCGTCGTAGACGGTAATGTCGTTGACGACGCCGCGCACTTCCATGCGCCGCTTGACGTTTTGAAAAGCGGCCAGGGCCGCCGCCGCCTGGGCGATCGGCACGCCCACGTGGCGGGCGGCGGCGATGGCGGCCAGGGCGTTGCAGCGATTGTGCTTGCCCGTCAGGCGCCACTCCACCCGCCCCTCCGTCTTGCCGCGGAAGATGACGTCGAAGGCGCCGCCCGCGTGTTCTTGCATGGCCCAGTCCTTGCCGGCGGCGCCGAAGCTTTCCCGCTCGCTCCAGCAACCCCGTTCCAGCACCCGCGCCAGGGAAGCCTCGTCGCCGTTGTAGACGATGCGGCCGATGCCGGGCACGGTGCGCGCCAGGTGGTGAAATTGGGTTTCGATGGCGGCCAGGTCGGGGAAGATGTCGGCGTGGTCGTATTCCAGGTTGTTCATCACGGCGGTCTTGGCGTGGTAATGGACGAACTTGCTGCGCTTGTCGAAGAAAGCCGTGTCGTATTCATCGGCTTCGATGACGAAAAAATCGGACTGCCCGCCCTTGCCGGCCAGGCGCGCCGAAATCCCGAAATTCATCGGCACGCCGCCGATCAAGAAGCCGGGCGCGTAGCCGGCGTCGTCGAGTATCCAGGCCAGCATCGCCGAGGTCGTCGTCTTGCCGTGGGTGCCGGCCACGGCCAGTACCCACTTGTCGCGTAATATATGTTCACCCATCCATTGCGGCCCCGACACGTAGGGCAGGCTGCGGTTGAGAATTTCCTCGACCAGGGGATTGCCGCGCGAGACCACGTTGCCAATCACATACAGATCGGGCGCGAGCCGGGTTTGTTCCGGGCCGAAACCCTGGATCAGTTCGATGCCCTGGGCTTCCAGTTGGGTGCTCATGGGCGGGTAGACGTTGGCGTCGCAGCCGGTGACGCGATGTCCGGCTTCCTTGGCCAGCACCGCGAGGCCACCCATGAAGGTGCCGCAGATGCCGAGAATATGAATATGCATGTGGTTGGAGTGCGCTGGCGAAAGTGTAAGTAGGGGATTTTACCCGAGAAGGCGGCCGTTTCCGGTTCGGCGTATGATCTGAGCCATGACAACCAAGCCATTTGACGACGCCCCCCTGTTGCGCAAGCGGATCGCGGCGGCGGCCGCGCGCCTGATCGCGCGCGACGGCGCCGACTACAGCGGCGCCAAACGCAAGGCGGCGCGGCAGATACTGGGCGAGGCCGGGGCCGGCGCACATTTGCTGCCCGACAATGCCCAGGTCGAGGACAAAGTGCGGCTCTACAATGCGCTCTTTCTGGCCGACACGCAACCGGCGCGCCTGTTCCGGCTGCGCACGGTGGCCCTGCAAGTGATGGAAGCGCTGGCGCAATTCCACCCCCACCTGAGCGGCGCCGTCTTCAACGGCACGGCCGGGCCGCACGCGGAAATCCATTTGCAACTGTTTGCCGACAGCGCCAAGGAAGTGCAGATCTTCTTGCTCGATAAGAACATCGCCATCGACATCGGGGAAACGCCCCATTTCAAGGGCAACCGTTACCCCGCCGTCGAAAGCGTCAGCTTCCTGTGGCACGGCGAAACCGTGCATGCGGCCCTGTATGAACAGGGCGATATACGGGGCGCCCTGAAAATGCAAGCCGACGGCAAGCCCGCGCGCACCGACGGCGCCGGCTTGCGCGCCCTGCTGGCGCGGCAAGCCGGCGTCCCGCCCGCCGCCTGAGCTGGCAGTGCCACCCGGCTTGTCGTCGGCGCCCGTGATTCCCGGTATTCAAGGGCGAATCGAGTCGGGCCGCGCATTTCATGTACAGTGTCGACTATTCGGCCTTCATTCTTAATACATCATGACAAAAAAGAATTTCCTCGCCTGCGCCGCGATCGCGTTGATATTTGGCGCCATGGGCGCCTATGTCGGCGTCGGCAAGAACAAGGCGGCGCCCCTGACCACCACCGCCGCCCCCGGCGTGACCGGCCCCGTGCAGGCGCTCTACGCGCTGTCGCTGCCGGACACCGCCGGCACCGCGCAAGCGCTGGCCCAGTGGAAGGGCAAGCCGCTGCTGGTCAATTTCTGGGCCCCTTGGTGCGGCCCTTGTGTAGAGGAAATGCCGGAACTGTCGTCGCTGCAAAAGGAATTGGGTAGCAAGAAGGTCCAAGTCATTGGCATAGGCATCGATTCACCCACCAACATCGCCCAGTTCGCCACCAAATTCAAGATCGCCTATCCCGTCTACGTGGCCGGGATGAGCGGCACCGACCTGTCCCGCCAATTTGGCAATACGGCCGGCGGCCTGCCCTACACGGTGCTGATCGGCGCCGACGGGCAAGTCAAAAAAACCTATCTGGGGCGCTTGAAATTCGAGCAGCTACGTATAGATATGGCAATATTATAAAAAATTTCAGCAAGTTTTTTCTCTTGCCAATGCCCCCCTTTGGCGGCAAAATGCGGAACTTTCGCGAAAAACGGTCTCTATTACATGGCAAAAAACCTCCTTCTGCTCAATGGCCCCAACCTGAATCTGCTGGGGACGCGCGAGCCTGAGGTCTATGGCGCCGCCACCCTGGCCGACGTCGAGCGCGCCGCGCAGGCGCAGGCGCAAGCGGCGGGAGCACGGATTGCCTGCTTTCAAAGCAATCACGAAGGCCACTTGATCGACCGCATCCACGCCGCGAAAAGCGAGGGCGTGGACGCCATCGTCATCAATCCGGGCGGCTTGACGCACACCAGCGTGGCCTTGCGCGACGCCCTGGCCGGTGTCGCCATCGCCTTCATCGAAGTCCATATTTCGAATATTTATCAGCGCGAATCGTTTCGCCACCACTCTTTTCTCAGTGCGATCGCGCAGGGCACCATCTGCGGTCTCGGTATCGATGGATATCGCTTAGCCATCGACTTTGCCCTTAAAACACGTTAATCTACGCGATCTGCACGCATTTAGCGCGGCGATACTCATGAGCAACATCACCGCATCACTCATATAACAATATAATCCCTAGGGGTGTTTACATGGATTTACGAAAACTCAAGACCTTGATCGATCTGGTCGCGGAATCGGATATCGCCGAACTGGAAGTGACTGAAGGCGAAAGCAAGGTACGTATCGTTAAATCGTCGGCCATGCCGCAAAACCAGATGGTGATGATGCAACCGCAAGGCATGCAACAGCATTACCAGCAAGCCCCGATGGGCGCCGCGCCCGTGGCCGCGGCCCCGGCCGTCGCCGAACCGACCGGCTATATCGTCAAGTCGCCCATGGTCGGCACGTTTTACCGTTCCTCCGCCCCCGGTTCCGGCGCCTTCGTCGAAATCGGCTCCGTGGTCAAGGAAGGCGACACCCTCTGCATCATCGAGGCGATGAAGCTGTTGAATGAAATCGACTCGGACAAAGCCGGCGTCGTGACCCAGATTCTGGTTGAAAACGGCCAACCGGTCGAATTCGGTCAACCCCTGTTTGTGATCGGCTAAAGCCGCTGGCGGCCGGCAACGGCCGCCGCGCTCCGTCACGCATCCTGTTTCGCCGGCTTGCCCGGCTAATCTCACAGACATACGCGAACCTACCATGTTTGAAAAAATCCTCATTGCCAACCGTGGTGAAATCGCCCTCCGTATTCAGCGCGCCTGCCGCGAAATGGGCATCAAGACGGTTGTGGTCCACTCCGAAGCGGACAAGGACGCCAAATACGTCAAGCTGGCCGACGAATCCGTGTGCATCGGACCGGCCCCCTCGACCCTGAGTTATCTGAACATGCCGGCCATCATCAGCGCGGCCGAAGTGACGGACGCCGAAGCCATCCATCCCGGCTACGGCTTCCTGTCGGAAAACGCCGACTTCGCCGAGCGGGTGGAAAAATCCGGCTTCGTCTTCATCGGCCCGCGCTCGGAGTCGATCCGTCTGAT
>DMYQ01000301.1 GCA_003482555.1 Janthinobacterium sp.
GGCGCGCTTTGACCGGCCGCCTTCAGCATGCGCAGCAGGTTGCCCGACAATTCGTTTTCATCGGCCACCAGGCAGGCCGGCGAATCCGTCAGGCGGAAGGTGACGCGCACATCCTTGGCCTTGTCGACCAGCGCGGTCTTCATCTTGCCGACCAGCTCGGCGTACGAGGTTTCGGTTTCTTCGTGCTCTTTCTTTTCCGCTTCGTCTTCCAGCTTGCCCAGGTCGAGGCCACCCTTGGCCACCGATACCAGTTCCTTGCCTTCGAAGTCTTGAATGAAGGACAGCATCCACTCGTCGACGCGGTCGGTCAGCAACAGCACTTCGACACCCTTCTTGCTGAAGATTTCCAGGTGCGGGCTATTCTTGGCGGCGCGGTAGTTGTCGGCCGTGACATAGAAAATCTTGTCCTGGCCTTCCTTCATGCGTGCCACATAATCGGCCAGGGACGTGTTTTGCTCGTCGCCGTCGTTGTGGGTGGAAGAGAAACGCAGCAGCTTGGCCAGACGCTCCTTGTTGACCGCGTCTTCGCCTATGCCTTCCTTGAGCACTTGACCGAATTCTTTCCAGAAGGTCGAGTACTTGTCCTTTTTCTCTTGCTCGTCGGAATTGGCCAACTCTTCCAGCATGCCCAGCACGCGCTTGGTCGAACCTTCGCGGATCACCTTGACGTCGCGCGACTCTTGCAGGATTTCACGCGACACGTTCAGCGGCAAATCGTTGGAATCGATCACGCCCTTGACGAAGCGCAGGTAAGCGGGCATCAGTTGCTCGGCGTCGTCCATGATGAAGACGCGCTTGACGTACAGCTTGATGCCGCCGCGCTTGTTGCGGTCCCACATGTCGAACGGCGCCTTGGCCGGGATGTACAGCAGTTGCGTGTACTCGCTGCGGCCTTCGACGCGGTTGTGGGTGTGCGTCAGCGGCGACTGGAAATCGTGCGAGACGTGCTTGTAGAATTCGTCGTACTGTTCCGGCGTGATGTCGGCCTTGTTGCGGGCCCACAGGGCGCTGGCCTGGTTGATGGTCTCGAATTCATCCTTGACGACGGTTTCTTTCTTTTCCTCGTCCCACTCTTCCTTGAGCATGACGATGGGCAGAGAGATATGATCCGAGTACTTGCGGATGATGGACTTGATCTTCCAGCTCGACAGCAGCTCGTCTTCGTCGGCGCGCAGGTGCAGGATGACGTCGGTGCCGCGGCCGATTTTGTCGATGGCTTCGATGCTGTAGTCGCCCTCGCCGGCCGACTCCCAGCGCACGCCTTCGGAAGCCGCGCTGCCGGCGCGCCGGGTTTCAACGGTGATCTTGTCGGCCACGATGAAGCCGGAATAAAAGCCGACGCCGAACTGGCCGATCAGGGCCGCGTCTTGCTGCTGGTCGCCGGACAGCTTGCCAAAGAATTCCTTGGTGCCCGACTTGGCGATGGTGCCCAGGTGCGAAATGGCGTCGTCGCGGCTCATGCCGATACCGTTATCGGAAATCGTGATGGTACGCGCTTCCTTGTCGAAGCTGACCTTGATCTTCAATTCGTGGTCGTTGCCGTACAGGGCGTCGTTGTTGATCGCCTCGAAACGCAATTTATCGGACGCGTCGGAGGCGTTCGAAATCAGTTCGCGCAAGAAAATTTCCTTGTTTGAATACAAGGAGTGGATCATCAGTTGCAGCAATTGTTTTACTTCAGCTTGGAAACCCAGGGTTTGCTTTTCGGTGACAGCCATTTTTACCTCGTAAGTCTTGTGGAATGAACAGATCAATGAGGTGGGGATTATATGAGCGATTTCAAGACGGCATCAAAAACAGATGAGGGCCGGCGCCGCGGCGTCGGCCCCGCCGGCGTCAAGCGGCGCCCAGTTCGCGCTTGAAAAAGTCCCACACGGCCGCGTCGCGCGTGCTCGCCACGTTCAGGCGCATGCGCGTCGATGGCAGTTGCTTGGGCGAAAACAGGCTGCCCGGCGCCAGCAGCAAGCCTTCGGCCAGCGCCTTTTCAGCCAGCACATTGGTGTCGCGGCCGGTGTCGACCCAGACAAACATGCCGGCCGGCGGCGCCACGTCGACCGTCAGGCCGACCCGCTCCATCTGGCGCACGGCCGGCGCGCGCACCTGGTCGAGGCGGGTCCGCACCCGCTCGCTGTGCTTGCGGTACAAGCCTTCTGAGAGGATCTTGTAGACCACCCGCTCGCCGATCTCACTGGTGGTCAGGGTGCTGAGCATCTTGCGGTCGGTCAGGCGCTGCGCCCATTCCGGCGCGGCGGCGATGAAGCCGACCCGCAGATTGGCCGACAGGCTCTTGGAAAAGCCGCCCAGGTATATCACCCGGCGCAACTGGTCGAGCGCGGCCAGCCGGGTTGCCGGCTGCACCGCCGCGCCCGGATGCAAGTCGCAGTAGATGTCGTCCTCGACCAGGATGAAGTCGTGCTCCTCGGCCAGGCGCAGCACTTGAAATGCCTTCGCCGCGGACAGCGAGGTCGAGGATGGATTGTGCAGCAGCGAGTTGATGACGAACAGCTTGGGCTTGTGCAGCGCCGCCATGCGCGCCAGGAAGGCGATGTCGGGGCCGTCGGCCAGGCGCGGGATGCCGATCACCTTCGCGCCCATCGCCGCGAAGGAGCCGAACATCAGGAACCAGGCCGGATCGTCGACGAAGACGGTGTCGCCGGGGCGGGTGAATTCGCGCACCACCAGATCGAGCGCCTGGGTCACGCCCAGGGTCAGCACGAATTGCTCCGGCGCGGCGGCGATTTCCAGCTCGGCCAGCTTCAATTGCAGTTGTTGGCGCAGGGGCAGGAAGCCCTGCGGCGGGCCGTAGTTAAGCAACAGGGCGCTATTCTGGCGGCTGACCGCGCGCAGCGCGTTGGCGACCAGGTCGCCGTCCAGCCAGTCGGCCGGCAACAGGCCGGAACCGGGCGCGTTGTTTTGCGGGGCCTGGCGAAACATATTGCGGATCAGCCAGACCACGTCCAGCGGCGCCGCCGCGCCTGAACCGGCGGCGCCGGCGGCCGCCGCGCCGACGCCCGGCTGGGCCCGTTCGCGCACGAAAAAGCCGGCGCCGCGGCGCGATTCCAGGTAGCCGCCCGCCACCAGCTTGTCGTAGCTGGCCACGACCGTGAAGGCGGACACGCCGTGGCCGGCGGCGAACTGGCGGATCGAGGGCATGCGCGCGCCGCCGCGCAGGGTGCGCTCGTCGATGTGCGCCGCCACCGAGCGCACGATCTGCTCGCTCAGGGTTTCGCCCGCCGCGCGCGACAGCAGCGTGGGAAGTGAGCCGGACGCGCGGGCGGAGGCAGGAGTTGGCAGTGTATTAGGCGGTGTAGTGTTCATTTTACCATTACAGTATATGAAATTATCTGGTTGAGTGTATTTGTACTGTACTGGTCTTTTGCCTTAGGATACACCCATCGCCCCTCCAGATCCACCTCTTCGAAAGCCATCCATGTCACTAGCCATGCACTCCGCGTCCGACGCCGGCGCGACCATCCCGCCCACGGGCATCGCTACGCCCCGCGGCGGCCTGTCCGAGGACGCCGCCGGCATGCTGCTGGGCTTGATCGGCGTGGCCATTTTCAGCCTGACCCTGCCATTCACGCGCATGGCCGTGGCGGAACTCGATCCGGGCTTCGTCGCGCTCGGGCGCGCCCTGGTGGCGGCCGCGCTGGCCGGGCTGTGGTTGTGGAAACGGGGCGCGCCGCGTCCGTCGCGCGCCGCGCTGCCCGCGCTGGCGGCGGTGGTGGCCGGCTGCGTGATCGGCTTTCCATGGCTGACCTCGATTGCCATGCGCACCCTGCCCGCCTCCCACGGCGCCGTCCTGGTCGGCATCCTGCCGCTGGCGACGGCGGTCTGCTCCGCCCTGCGCGGCGCGGAAAAGCCGTCGCCGGGATTCTGGTTCACGGCCGCCCTCGGCTCGGCGCTGGTGATCGCCTTCGCCCTGCGCCAGAGCGGCGGCAGCCTGCACCCGGCCGACGTCCTCATGCTGGCCGCCGTGCTGCTGGCCGCGCTGGGCTACGCCGAAGGCGGCCGCCTGGCGCAAACGATGGGCGGCGAACAAGTCATCTGCTGGGCGCTGGTGCTGGCGGCGCCCCTGCTGCTGCCGGTCGCGCTGTGGCTGGCGCACACGCACGGCGCCGCCATCGCCGCCGCCGGCGCGCGCGCCTGGATCGGTTTCGCCTACGTCTCCGTGTTTTCAATGTTCATCGGTTTCTTTTTCTGGTATCGCGGCATGGCTCTGGGTGGCGTGGCGCGGGTCGGCCAGACGCAACTGGTGCAACCCTTCCTGACCCTGCTCGGCGCCGCCCTGCTGCTGGGCGAAAAACTGAGCTGGTCGACTTGCCTGTTCGCGCTGGCGGTGATCGCCGTCGTCGGCGTCGGCCGCCGCATGCGGGTGCGGCGCTAAAACCACACCCCGGCCGCTCATGCCCCCTCTGTGCGCGGATTATTTTACATTTGTAGGCAGCGCCGCCGGCAAGACGTACAATATCGCCAAGGACTATGGACCAGGCTGGCTTATGCCGCCCGGCCGCCCGCCACTGGGAGCGATGCCGCAGGCGCCGCCCACCTGCCGCGGCGACGTTTCAACCCGCCGTACCATCGGCACACTATTGGATACCTCATGTCAGTTTACGAAAAACTCAAAGCGCTCGATATCACCCTGGCCGCACCGGCCGCGCCCGTTGCCGCCTACGTCATGTACGTACAAACCGGCAATCTGGTGTTCATTTCCGGCCATATCGCGAAAAACCCCGACGGCTCCGTGCATGCCGGCCAACTGGGCAAGAACGTCAGCACCGAAGAAGGCCAGGCGGCGGCGCGCGCCATCGCCATCGACCTGATGGGCACCCTGCAAGCGGCTTGCGGCGGCGACTTGAAGCGCGTGGTGCGCATCGTTAAACTGATGAGCCTGGTTAATTCGACGCCCGACTACACCGACCAGCACCTGGTCACCAACGGTGCCTCGGAACTGCTGGGCGAAGTCTTCGGCGCGCAAGGCGTGCACGCCCGCTCCGCCTTCGGCGTGGCGCAAATCCCGCGCGGCGCCTGCGTCGAGATCGAACTCGTCGTCGAAATCGCTTAAACGGCGGCGCCACACTCATTTATGGGCGGCGCTTTATCCGGCGCCGCTCTTTTACAGCCGCCAAAAGCGCGCTCAACAGACGGGAACCCAGGCCGGGAACCGGTCTTTTTCTTCGTGAGACTTGTATGAAAATTGAAAATCCCAATCCGATCCAGTGGCATTTCGCCGAACGCGCCGCCGCGCTGCAAAGCTCCTTCATCCGCGAAATCCTGAAGATCACGCAGCGTCCCGAGATCATTTCCTTCGCCGGCGGCCTGCCCTCGCCGGCCACCTTCCCGGTCGAGGAAATGAAAGTCGCCTTCGACAAGGTCTTGAGCGAAAACGGCAAGGTCGCGCTGCAATACGGCCCCACCGACGGCTACCTGCCGCTGCGCCAGTGGATCGCCGATTCGCTCTCGACCAACGGCGCCAGGATCATCCCGGAACAGGTGCTGATGACCTCCGGTTCGCAGCAAGCCCTCGATTTGCTGGGCAAGGTGCTGATCGACGAAGGCAGCCGCGTACTGGTGGAAACGCCGAGCTACCTGGGCGCCCTGCAAGCGTTTTCCGTGTACCGTCCGGAATTCGTCTCGGTCGCCACCGACGAGCATGGCCTGGTGCCGCAGTCGGTGACCGACGTGGCCGACGGCGCGCGCCTGCTGTACGCGCTGCCGAACTTCCAGAATCCGACCGGGCGCAGCCTGTCCGTCGAACGCCGCCTGGAGCTGGTCGAAACCTGTGCCCGCCACGGCTTGCCCCTGATCGAAGACGATCCGTACGGCGCCCTCAGCTACAAAGGCGAGCCATTCCCGAAAATGCTGGCCATGAACCCGGACGGCGTCATCTACATGGGTTCCTTTTCCAAGGTGCTCACGCCCGGCATCCGCCTCGGTTACGTGGTGGCGCCGCTGCCGCTGGTGCGGCGCCTGGAACTGGCCAAGCAAGCGTCCGACTTGCATACTTCGCAATTGACGCAGATGGTGGTGCATGAAGTGATCAAGGACGGTTTCCTGGATCGCCACATCCCCAGCATTCGCACCCTGTACGGCGACCAGTGCCAGGCCATGCTGGCGGCGATGGAAGAGCACTTCCCGGCGTCCGTGCAGTGGACCAAGCCGGAAGGCGGCATGTTCATCTGGGTCACCCTGCCGGCCCATATCGACGCCATGAAGCTGCTCGACGAGGCCATCGCCCATCAAGTGGCCTTCGTTCCCGGCGCGCCGTTCTACGCCAACGCGCCCGAAACGAACACCCTGCGCCTGTCCTTCGTGACGGTGTCGCCGGAGCGCATCCGCGTCGGCATCGAAATCCTCGGCAAGTTGATCGCCGCCAAAATCTAAAGCCACGCTTTAGCCGGCGCGGGCACTCGCCCGCGCCTTTCCATCCCCGCCCCGCCCTCCCCCGCCTCGAATAGCGTAGCCCGCTTCGACCACGACCAGCATTCATCGGCATGCCTCAAGTATCGTATTTTTAATCAAATGCGCATATTTGTGTATAAAAACACTACATCAACTCATTATTTGCAACAAATGAGATGATAAATTTTCCCCAAATAAATTGGCAAAGCGGTATCATTTGGAAGAGGAATCATATTTTAAATTAGGGCAGCCTTTGTCAGCACGCGCAAACACGCTCCAGTTCCGCCCTGACGGCGGTGCGGAGGGGGAAACGGGAACCCGAGATTCGCTCGCCGCGGCGGACGTGGACGCGCTCGCCCTGCCCGGCCGGTCCGCCCGCTCCGGATCGGGCCGGGCATGAACGGCATGGCGGGCTTTGCCCAGCGGCGCGAAGCGGCCATCCTGATCGTCGACGACGCGCCGGCCAATTTGGCCATGCTGCGCAAGCTGATGACAGAACAGGGTTACCAGACCTTTGTGGCCACTTCCGGCGAACGGGCGCTGAAGATCGCCGCGCGCGTGCATCCCGACTTGATCTTGCTCGACGTCGTCATGCCCGGCATGGATGGCTTCGAGACTTGCCGCCAGCTCAAGCAAAACGCCGCCACGGCGCGCATCCCGGTGATCTTCATGAGCGCCAAGACCGAGACCGAAGACGTGGTGGCCGGTTTCGACATCGGCGCCGCCGACTACATCAGCAAACCCTTGCGCATGGCCGAGGTGTGCGCGCGCGTGCGCGCCCAGCTGCAAATCCGCAGCAACAGCGAAACCCAGCAGGAGCAAGCCGAGCGCCTGCGCAGCATCGTCATCAACATGGCCGAGGGCCTCTTGATCATCGAGGCGGACGGCCGCATCCAGTTCACCAATCCGGCCTGCGACCAGTACCTCGGTTACGCCGAAAACGAACTGGCCGGGCACTCCATCGACGAGCTGCTCAGCCCCCTGGTGGCGCGCGAATATCTCGATTACTTCGCCATGCACGCGATCAGCCCGGACACGGCGCACCAGCACGGCACGCGCGAAGTGGCGATCCGCCACCGCAGCGGCGCCAGCGTCAGCATGGATCTGACCCTGACCCCGATGTACCTGCGCCAGCCGCTCTACATCGGCCTGCTGCACGACATCACCCACCACAAGCAGTCCGAGGATGCGCTGCAGCGCGCCGCCCACATCGACCCGCTGACCAAGATCGCCAACCGGCGCCACTTCGACACCTTTCTGGAAAAGGAGTGGCAGCGTTCGGTGCGCAGCGGCGCGCCGCTGTCCCTGGTGGTGCTCGACGTCGACCACTTCAAGCTCTACAACGACACCCTGGGCCATCCGGCCGGCGACGCCTGCCTGCAGCAAGTGGCGCAGGCGATCGCCGCGCACGCCTGCCGCCCGACCGACCTGGCGGCGCGCTACGGCGGCGAGGAATTCGTGCTGCTGTTCGCCGAGACCGACGCCGTCGCGGCGCTGCCGATGGCCGAAGCGATCCGCAGCCACATCGAAGCGCTGCGGCTGCCGCATCCCCGTTCGCCGAC
>DMYQ01000012.1:0-9565 GCA_003482555.1 Janthinobacterium sp.
AGACCTGACCCCATTGTTGCGGGCGTAAAAAAAGCCCTCCGCGCGGGAGGGCTTGACTGCGATGGGGTCTTATTTGCTTGGGGCGAGTACGATGGCGCCGCTTTTCCACATGGCCATGACCGCCATGCCCGGTTTGATGGCTTCGTGCTCGTTTTTCGTGTAGGGCTTGGTGAAGGTGGCGACCGCGCCGACGACCGGGGTGCTCAAGTTTTCCAGCGCTTCCTTGATCTTGGCGCCATCCGTGCTCTTGGCTTGTTTCATTGCCGCCGCGATTAGGAAGATGGCGTCGTGGCCGCCCGCGGCCGCCGTCGGGTTGACGATGCGCGCCCGTTTGTATTCGTGGTGGTAAGCCGATTCGAAGTCGCGGCCGGCCGGCGATGGCGAGCCTTCGACGAAGGTTTGTGGCGACACCGCGCCGTCGCCCGAGGCGCCGGCGATGGAGATGAACGAATCCATGGCGTTAGGCCAGGAACCGATCAGGGGCAGGTTCATGCCGAGCTTGGCATTGCCGCTGGCGATTTGTCCCTGCTCCGGCCCGATGCCGTACACCAGCAGCACTTGCGCGCCGGCTTCCTTGGCTTTCAGCAGCTGGGCCGTCATGTCGGTGTCCTTCAGATTGAAGGTGCGGTCGGATACGGCCGTCATCTTGTGCGACGCCAGTTGCTTGACCATGTCGCCGTGTCCGCCGACGCCGTAGGGCGTGGAATCGGACAGGATGGCGATTTTCTTGTAACCCTTCTTCACCGCGTAATCGACCATCATTTCCGCTTGCAGGGTATCGGACGCTTGCACGCGGAAGGTGTAATTGCCTTCCGGCGCGGCCGCGAAAGTATGGGTCAGCTTGGTGCCGGCCGATGCGGGTATCAGATTCGGGATCTTGGCTGCCTGCAAATCCTTTTGATAGGAAGCGACGACCCCGGTATTCACGCCGCAAGAGCAGGCGACGATGCCTTTGGAAATCAGGCTTTGCATGTTTTGGGACGCTTTTTCCGGCTTCGCCTCGTCATCGAGTTCCACCAGTTCCAGTTGCTTGCCCAGTACGCCGCCGGCGGCGTTGATTTGCTTGACGGCCAGACGCTGGCCGTCGCGCACGGATACGCCCATGTTGGCGGAACCGCCCGATAGCGGCAGCAGGGAGCCGATCTTGATCGTGTCGGCGGCAAGCGCGGCGCTGCCCAGGCTGAGCGCGGCAATGGCAAGGGCGATATGACTGCGTTTCATGCTGAATCCTTTGTGTGTGTGTGTGAGTGACGTTCTGGTGCTGCTCTGGTGATGCATGATATTAGTATGATTTGCGCCCGCCGTGGCAGGCGATATCGCTTATGACAGGTAAGAGGCGACCAGGCCGGCGTCCGAAGACAGGTCGGCCGAGCTGCCCGACATGACCACTTCGCCGCGCGCCAGCACGTAACCGTAATCGGCGATGGCCAGGGCGCGGCGCGCGAACTGTTCCACCAGCACGATGGTCAAGCCGTCCGCCCTCAATTTTTCGATGATCGTAAAGACATCGTTGACGATATTCGGCGCCAGGCCCATGGAGGGTTCGTCGAGCAAGAGCACGCGCGGGCGCAGCATCAGCGCGCGCGCGATGGCCAGCATTTGCTGTTCGCCGCCGGACAGGGTACCGCCCAGCTGGCTGGCCCGTTCCTTGAGGCGGGGAAACAAGCCGAACATGCGTTCCATGTCGGCGTCGATGCCGTCCTGGTCGCGCCGGGTGAAGGCGCCCAGCAAGATGTTTTCCAGTACCGTCATGGGGCCGAAAATTTGCCGTCCTTCGGGGCAATGGGCTATGCCGGCGGCCGTCACCTGGCAAGCCGCCTTGCCGACCATTTCCTGGCCATCCAGCAAAATCGAACCGCTGGTGTTGCGGATTTGCCCGGAAATGGCGCGCAGGGTGGACGATTTCCCCGCCCCGTTCGCGCCCAGGATGGCGACGATGCAGCCGCGCGGGACGTCGATAGAAACATTGTGCAGTACGTGATTGTCCGCGTAACTCGCGTTGACGTTGATGAGGGTGAGCGCGTTGGTCATGGCAAATGCTTTCGGTGGTGCCGCCTTGTGCGGCGACGGTCTGTTTCGGTTCGCAACGACGGGCTCAGGCGCCCAGGTAGGCGTCCTGCACGGCCTGGTTGTTTTGAATTTCCTTGGCCGTGCCGCGCGCCAGAACCTGGCCGAAATTGAGCACGGTGATGCTGTCCGACAGTTCCATGACGACATCCATATGGTGTTCGATCAAGACCACGGCGATGCCGTGTTCCTTGATCTTGGCGATCAATACCTTGAGCGCCGTCAAGTCGGCCCCGCGCAAGCCGGCGGCCGGCTCGTCGAGCAAGAGCAGCTTGGGATTGGTGGCCAGGGCGCGGGCGATTTCCAGGAATCGCTGCTGACCGTAAGACAGATTCTTGGCCAACTGGTGGGCCTTGTCGGCCAGGCCGACGGTGCTCAAGAGCGCCATGGCGCGCCCGGCGGCGCCCTTGTCTATGCTGTGGTGCATGCCGGCCAGCACATTGTCGAGCACGGACAGGTCGCCAAACACTTGCAGATTCTGGAAAGTGCGGGAAATACCCAGGGTGGCGATCTTCGTCGTGTGCGCGTGGACCAGCGATTGCCCGTCGAAGCTGACGCTGCCCGAGGTCGGCTGGTACAGGGCCGTCAACACATTCATCGTGGTCGACTTGCCGGCGCCGTTGGGCCCGATCAAGGCCATCACCTTGCCCGAGGCAACAGAAAACGACACGTTCGACATGGCTTGGAAGCCGCCGAAGGCCATCGTCACGTCTTGCACCTGCAACAGGTTTTCCATCGGAGCGCCGCTGACGCGGGTGATGCCGCTGCTGCCGTCCGCGGGCACGGATTTGTGGCCCGGCACGTAGTTGGGCAGCAAACCGATGATGCCGTCGCCCAGGTAAGACACCACCATCAGCACGATGGCGCCGTAAATGGCCAGCCGGTGTTCGTTCAAGTCTTCGACGCCAAAGGCCAGTGCCACCAGTCCCAGGGCGAAGGCGAGCGGCACGATCATGTACGCGAGGCTGGCGGCGCCGCTCCGTTTGGCGCGCAGGCCGGCCAGGATGAAGACCACCAGCAGGGTCCCGATGGCGAAGATTTGAAACGCCGTATGGTTGCCCAGCACGTCCGGGAAGACGACGACGAAGGCGGCGCCCAGCATCGCGCCCGACATCGATTTCTTGCCGCCGAACAGGGCGGCCATCAAGAGCATCAGGCTCATTTCAAAGCCGAAGGTATCTGGAAACAGGATACCCTGGCTATACACATACAGCAAGCCGGCCAGGCCGCCGAAGGCGCCGGAGAGTACGAAGGCGAGTTGCTTGTGCTTGGCCGTGCCTATGCCCATGCAATCGGTGGCGATGGGGGAGTCGCGCAAGGCTTCGAAGGCGCGCCCGGTCTTGGATTGGACGATGCGGTGGGCAACGTAGATGGCCAGCGCCAGGCAGACCAGGATCAGATAGTAAAAATTCCACGAGGTCAGCGAGTGGCCGAACAGGACTTGCGGATCGAGTTGCATGCCGCTCTGGCCGCCGGTCACGTCGGTCGTTTCCGACAGGAAGATATAGACGATGCGGCCAAAGGCGAAGGTGGTCAGCACCAGGAAGGGGCCGCTCACCCGCAGCAGGGGAAACGAGATCAGCCAGGCGCACAGGGCGCCCACGCCGATCGACAAGGGAAAAGCCAGCGCCAGCGGAAAGCCGGCATGCAGGTTCATCCAGCCGGCGGCATAGGCGCCCAGGCCGAACAGGGCCGCGTGGCCGACGCTGACCTCGCCGGTGTAACCGGTGACGAAATCCAGACCCTTGAGGGCGATCGCATACATGCCGATCAGGGATAGCACGGTGATGATGTAGCCGGATGGATGCAGCAGGGGCGGCACGATGGCGGCCAGGGCCAGCGCGACGACGGTGATGCTGATATCGAAGGGGAAATTTTTCAGTGTCATGGCGGGTCCTCGATTAGACTTTTTTGATGGTGGCTTTGCCGAACATGCCGGTCGGACGGAACGACAGCATCAACAGCAGCAACACGAGTCCGGGAATTTCCTTGTAACGCGATGAAATCATATACGCCGTCACGGCGTCGAGAATGCCGATGATGAGGCCGCCGATCAGCACGCCGCGCACGGAGGTCAGGCCGCCCAGCACGGCAACCTGAAAGGCTTTCAGGCCCAGCACGGTGCCCATGCCGGCGCTGGTGGTGGTCAAAGGCGCGATCAGCAGGCCGGCCAGGGCCGCCAGGCCGCCGGACAGGGCGTAGGAACCCGACACCACCCACAGCGAGCGGATGCCCATCAGCTCGGCGGTCGCGCTATTGATGGCCACCGCCGTCACCGCCTTGCCATAGCGGGTCTTGGCCATGAACAGGCCGAGCGCGGCGACGGCGACCACCACCACGGCCATCGTCAGCAATTCCATCGGCAGGATGCGGATATCGAAGAGCACGAAAGGTGTGTTGGCGAACGGCCCGGCCACGGCCAGATCGTCCTTGCCCCAGACGGCTTCAAAGACGTTTTTCAGCACCAGGGGGCCGAGCGCGATGGTGCCCAGGATCCAGCCCGATTCGGAGCCGCGCTTGATGGCCGGCGCGACGGCGGCGAAGTAGGTGAACAGGCCCAGCGCGGCGCCGGCCACGGCCACCAGTGGAATGGCGCCCCAGAACGTGACATGCGGCACCAGGGTGAAGGCCAGCAAGCCGCCCAGCGCGACAGCTTCGCCCTGGCCGAAGTTCAAGGTCTTGGAAGTGCTGTAGGTGGCTTGATAGCCGAGCGCGATCACGCTATAAATCAGACCGAGCACCATGCCGGAAAAGACCACCTGAAAGAAATTGCTCATCGATGCCTCTAGTGTGGATACGCCAAGTCGACATTAAAACCACAGATGGTTAATGTTGTCGAGTTGAAAGTGATGAAAAGGCCGTGAAACGGCGCGGCGCGGCGCTTTTGCGCGCACGGCATTAATGTCGGGAAGCTCGGTGGAGAAACGGGAAAGGCAGGGAAAGCCGAATGGAATGCTCGGGCGCCGCCTTGCGCGGCCGCGTCGACTTGCTGCCGTTGGCAGTGAAGAAGGTGTTCATACGGTGTCTCCGTGATGTAATTTTACTTGCGGATCCGTCGTTGCGGATTTGAGTTTGATTATGCATGGCTTTGCCGCGCATGTCAGTCCGTAGCTTTACGTAGAATTAAAATCAAGAAGACGGCCGGAATAAGCCGACCAATAAGCCGGCAATCAGCCGACCAATCAGCCAGCAATCAGCCGACCAATGGCACGGGTTCAGCTAACCCGTCAGCTACCCCGATAGGTCGAATAAGCCCAGGGTGAGACCACCAGCGGCACGTGATAATTCTCGTCGGCGTTGGCGACGCCGAAAGCGATGGTGACCAGGTCGATGAAGCGTGGCGACGGCAAGTCCATGCCTTGGGCGGCGAAATAATCGCCGGCGTTAAATACCAGCTCGTACTGGCCGGCCTTGAAGGTGTCGCCCTCCAGCAGCGGCGCGCCGCAGCGGCCGTCGGCGTTGGTCATGTCCATCTTTAACAGCAGCTTGCCTTCCGCGCCCACGGAAAACAGGGCCACCTTTACGCCCGCTCCCGGTTTGCCCTGCGTGATGTCCAGCACGTGCGTACTCAGTTTGCCCATGGTATTCCCTATATCTCGAAGTTGAAACCGCTTATCCGGTAAATCATATACCGGTGCGGGCGAGTCACTATATTATTGGGCATATACCTTTCATCGGCAAAGCCCCCATGACCACTTACCACAATTATCCGCGCGACATGATCGGCTACGGCCGCACGCCCCCCCATCCAGCCTGGCCCAAGGGCGCCCGCATTGCCCTGCAATTCGTGCTGAATTATGAAGAGGGCGCGGAAAACAATGTCTTGCACGGCGATGCCGCGTCCGAGACGTTTTTGTCGGAAATCATCGGCGCCGCCGCCTTTCCCATGCGTCACCTTAGCATGGAGTCGATCTACGAATACGGTTCGCGCGCCGGCCTGTGGCGCCTGTTGCGCATGTTCGAGGAGCGGCGCCTGCCGCTGACCGTGTTCGGCGTCGCCATGGCGCTCAAGCGCAACCCGGAGGCGGTGGCCGCCTTCCGCGAACTGGGGCACGAGATCGCCTGCCACGGCTTGCGCTGGATTTCCTACCAAAACGCCGACGAAGCCGATGAACGGGCCCACATGCGCGAAGCCGTCGATATCTTCCGCGAACTGACCGGCGCCGCGCCACTGGGCTGGTACACGGGACGCGATTCGCCCAACACCCGCAAACTGGTGGTCGAGCACGGCGGCTTTCGCTACGACTCCGACTATTACGGCGACGATTTGCCGTTCTGGCAAACGGTCGCTTGCAGCGACGCGGCCGGCGCGCCGGCGCTGCGCCCCCACCTGATCGTGCCCTACACCCTGGACAGCAACGACATGCGCTTCGCCGCGCTGCAGGGCTTCAATTCCGGCACCCAGTTTTTCGATTACCTGAAAGATTCCTTCGACGTGCTGTACGCGGAGGGCGATCCGCACGGTTTGAATCAACCGAAGATGCTGTCGATCGGCCTGCATTGCCGCTTGATCGGGCGGCCGGGGCGGGCGGCGGCGCTGGCCCGCTTTCTCGATTATGTGCAAAGCCACGAGCAAGTCTGGATCACGCGGCGCATCGACATCGCCGAACACTGGCACGCCACCCACCCGTTTGCCGGTTAAGCGCGGCGCGGCCGCGAGGTGTAAGCGGTCAAGTGCGGGCGCGCGCCGATATGCGCCCACGCTGATAAGCAACATCAATTCATAGCAATATGGACGCGGCGCGCCGGTGTTAATCTGCTCACTTGAGACTACGCACCCGAGACTGAGCCGAGGCCATCATGTCAGCACCGAATATCATCGCGACTTTGAGCGCGACGCAGCATGCGCACCTTGATGAATAATGATAACTGGCTCAGCGACAGCGGCGGCGCGCCGGCCGTGTTGATCACGGTGGCGATCGTGGAAGGCTCCGGTCCGCGCGAAGCGGGCGCGAAGATGCTCCTCACCGCCGGGCAACTATTCGACACCATAGGCGGCGGCCACCTGGAAATGTGCGCCATCGAGATGGCGCGCGGCATGCTGAACGGGGAGGGCGCGGCGCGCCTCGAACGCTATGCGCTCGGCCCCAGCCTGGGCCAATGCTGCGGCGGCGTCGTGCACCTGGCCTTCGAGCGCGTCGACGGCGCCCTGGCCGGCGTGCTTGCCAGCCTGCGCCTGCGTCGGCAGCAAGACAGTTGGCGCGTCTGCGCCATCGACGGCGTGCCGGCCGCTTGCCTGTTCGACGCCGACGGCCGCGTCGTCGCCGGCGACGGCGCGGCCGTGCCCGCCGATTTCGCGCGCGAGCGCGGCGCCCACCTGATGCGCGACGGGCAAGGGCGGCGCTGGCTGGTCGATCCCTGCCTGGCGCCGCGCGCCCACCTGACCCTGTTCGGCGCCGGCCACGTCGGCGCCGCCATCGTGCGGGCGCTGGCCGACATGCCGTGCAATGTCACCTGGGTCGACGAGCGCGAAGACATGTTTCCCGCCAAGGTAGCGGCCAATGTGCGCATCGAAGCTTCCGACACGCCCGAAGCCCTGGTCGACGCCGCCCCGGCCGGCGCCAGTTTCCTCGTCATGACGCACAGCCACGCCCTCGATCAACGCCTGACGGAAGCGATCATGGCGCGCGCCGAGGTCGGCTGGTTCGGCTTGATCGGCTCCCTGACCAAGCGCCGCCAGTTCGAACACCGGCTGCGCGCGCGCGGCTGCGACCCCGAACGCGTGGACGCCATGGTGTGCCCGATCGGCCTGGCGGGCATCGCCAACAAGGCGCCGGCGGTCATCGCCGCCTCCGTTTGCGCTCAATTACTCATGGTGTGGGAAGCGGCCGCGGCCGCCTCCGCCACCGCGCCGCCGCGGCCGATGGCGGGCGGCGCCACCTCCAAAGCAACTCACCAGTTTTAGCAAAAAGAAAGCATCCATGTCCAGCACCGCCCTATTGCAAGCTTACCGAGCCAGCTTGCTGCACTTCCACGCCGATCCCGCCTTCCACGAGCACGCCCACGCCTGGCATGAAGACGGCCTCTTGATCGTCGCCGACGGCAAGATCGTGGCGGCCGGCGACTACGCCCGGCTGCGCGCCAGCCTGTCGCCCGACACCGTCGTGCACGATTACTCGGGCAAGATCATCATGCCCGGCTTCATCGATACCCACGTCCACTTCCCGCAGACGGACATGATCGCTTCGCCCGCGCCCGGCCTGCTACCCTGGCTGGAAACTTATACCTTTCCCACCGAGCGCCAGTTTTCCGACCCACTGCACGCGCGCCAGGTGGCCGACTTCTTCCTCGACGAACTGCTGCGCTGCGGCACCACGACGGCGATGGTGTATTGCACCGTGCACCCGGAATCGGTGGACGCCTTCTTCAGCGCCAGCGAAGAGCGCCAGTTGCGCATGGTGGCCGGCAAGGTGATGATGGACCGCAATTGCCCGGAATTCCTGCGCGACACGGCCGAAAGCGGCGCCCGCGAAACGGAAGATTTGATCAAGCGCTGGCACAAGCGCGGCCGCGCGCTGTACGCCATCACGCCCCGTTTCGCCCCGACCTCGACCGAAGCCCAATTGCAACTGGCGGGCGAACTGGCGCGCGCCTACCCGGACACTTACCTGCAAACCCACGTCTCCGAAAACGAGGACGAGTGCGCCTGGGTCAAGTCCCTGTTTCCGAATTCGCGCAGCTACCTCGACGTCTACGACCGCTACGGCATGCTGCGCCCGCGCGCCATGTTCGGCCACTGCATCTGGCTTGACGCGCGCGACCGCCAGCGCATGGCCGAAACGCAATCGGCGGCGGCCGTTTGCCCGACCTCCAATCTCTTCCTGGGCAGCGGCCTGTTCGACTTCGATGCGGCCGACACGGCCGGCGTGCCGCTGGGCCTGGCGACCGACGTCGGCGGCGGTACGTCGTTTTCAATGTTGCAAACAATGAATGAAGCCTATAAAGTAGCGCGCATGAAAGGCAGTTACCTGCCGGCATTGCGTATGTTTTACATGGCGACCCTGGGCGCCGCCCGCAGCATGCAACTGGAAGGCACGATCGGCAACTTCGCCGCCGGCGCGGAAGCGGACTTCATCGTCCTCGACCCGCGGGCGACGCCCTTGCTGGCGCGGCGCACGCGGCGCTGCAACGGCCTCGAAGAATTGCTGTTCGCGCTGGCGCTGCTGGGCGACGACCGCAGCGTGGCCGCCACTTTCGCGGCCGGGCGCCGGGTACACCAGCGCGATGTCGTGGAGTAACTGTCGACCTTCAATCCTACGGAAAGAAAATCGATGCAAAAGACCTTCCCCCGCCTGACAATCGCGCTGGCCGTGGCTTTGGCCGGCGGCGCGCTGAACGCACAGGCCGCCAGCAATGAAGAATATACAAAGCGTTATTTCGCCGCCATGGTGTCCGGCGCGCACCCGAAAACGGCCGAGCTGACCCTGTTCTTTACGATGATGCCGAAGGGCGGGGACTTGCATCACCATTATTCGGGTGCCATTTACGCCGAGCAATA
>DMYQ01000012.1:9786-16190 GCA_003482555.1 Janthinobacterium sp.
CGTCGAGGTGGTCGCCAACAACGGGGTGTATCGCGAATTGTTGCAGCGCTGGTCGAGCAAGGATTTCTATAATCACGGTGCCCTGCAGTCGCCGCCGGACGCGCAATTCTTCGACACCTTCGGCTACTTCAACCCGGTTTCCTCGACCAATACCCGTGAAGGCTTGCTGCAATTGAAAGCCCGGGCGATCCAGGAAAACCTGAGTTATATCGAAACCATGTTCGAGCGCGCCCCGTCCACCCTGGACGCCGACTTCGACCGTGATATCGGCCAGGCCGGTGTCGACTTGCAGGCCCGGATGGCGGCCCTGGCGGCCAAGCTCGATGGCGACGCCGCCTTCCGTCAAGGCGTCACCGACTATATCGCCAACGTCAAGGCCAGCAGCGCCGGCGTCGACGACGCCCGCTTCACCATGCGCTACCAGAGCTATGTGCTGCGCCTGCTATCTCCGTCGCAAGTGTTTTCTTCCATGCTGTCCGGTTTTCAGATCGCCAGCCAGAGCGATCAGGTGGTCGGCCTGAATATCGTCGGCGCGGAAAATTCCGGCGTCGCCATGCGCGACTATGCTTTGCACATGCAGATGTTCAAGTTCCTGAAGGCGAAATATCCCAAGGTCAAGCTGGCTCTGCACGCCGGCGAGCTGGCGCTGGGCATGGTGCCGCCGGAAGGTCTGAGCTTCCACATCCACGACGCCGTCGACGTGGCCGGCGCCAGCCGTATCGGCCACGGCAACGACCTGGCCCATGAAACGGACGCGCTGGGCTTGATGAAGACCATGCGCGAGCGCGGTATCGCGGTGGAAATCAATTTGACCAGCAATGAATTCATCCTCGGCATGAGCAAGGAAGATCATCCGCTGACCCTGTACCGCAAGTTCGGCGTGCCCTTCGTCATCTCGACCGACGATGCCGGCGTCTCGCGCAACAACCTGTCAAACGAATATGTGCTGTTCGCCAGCCGCTACCCCACCAATTACGGGGAAGTGAAGAAGCTGTCGTACGACAGCCTGCGCTATTCCTTCCTGGCCGAGGGCGACAAGAAACGCTTGATCAAGGCGCTGGACGGGCGTTTCGCGGCATTCGAGGCCGATATCGCCGCCTCGGGCAAGGCTATCTCGAAGCGCTGACGCCGAGCACGCGGCCGGCCAGTCCGGCCGCGTGGATATATCGATAACACTGCATTTTTTTCCATTGTGTGGCGACCTTGCTACACAATCGGCGATATTCCCTGCTTTTTCTAGAGTTTCCCCTCTGAATTATTTCAAATAAAACTTTACATCCTTCCAATCTTGCGCCATGCGGCTTGCGGCTTCATAGCGGCGCGGCGGGACGCGATTTCTTGCCATCTTATTTATATTTTTATTATATAAATTCTCAAGAAAAAACGTATTTGTCAGACATTTCCCTATGCCGCATAGTGGGGCGAAGGTAATGCTAAAAAATAAAAAATATCCAATATTTATGATTTCCGGGCGCCCTGGCCAGCTTGCAGCCCGGGCGGAAATGAATCAAAGCTGGCGCGCCGCGCAGATGGATGACATGTCACATGTCCGTCATCTAAATGTCACATCGATGACACATTTGCGCATTACACTCTCGCGTTGCAAGCGCAACGTTGTGAATAAACGTACACAACTTTGTCACACAGCAAATAGAAAGTCTCCGCATCCGTGCGGACTTCAAAAAATAAAATAGTTTCTGAGAGGGTTACACAATGATCAATCACAAACGGCTCCGGCTGACGCAGATCGCGCTCAGTTTATCCATCGCGCTGGCGGCCGCGCCGGCGTTCGCACAAAACACCACCTCGGCCATCGGCGGCCGCATTTCCGGCGCCGACGGCCAGCCGGCGGGCGGCGCCTCGGTCAAGATCGTGCACACGGAATCGGGTTCGATCAGCAATGTCGTCACCGACGCCGACGGACGCTATGTGGCCCGCGGCCTGCGCTCGGGCGGCCCCTACACGATCACGATCACCAAGAACGGCGTCGTCGAAAAACGCGAAGGCGTGTATATCGAAGTGGCGGAAACGGCCAGCGTCGACGCCACCCTGGGCGGCTCGGCAATGCAGGTGGTCACCGTGGCCGGGACGCACCGCTCGGAAAAATTCAGCAAGACGGAGATGGGCGCCGGCACCAGCATCAGCGCCACCGAGATCGCGCTGCAACCTTCCATCGCCCGCAATCTGCAAGACTATGCCCGCGCCGACCCGCGCGTGTCGCAAACCGACAAGGAGCGCGGCGAACTGTCCGTGGCCGGCCAAAACTCGCGCTACAACTCGATGACCATCGACGGCGTGGCCGTCAACGACACCTTCGGCCTGGAATCGAACGGCAGCCCGACGGCCAAGCAACCGATCTCGATCGAAGCGATCCAGTCGGTGCAGATCAACGTCGCCAACTACGACGTCACGCAAAAAGGTTATACCGGCGCCAATATCAACGCCGTCACCAAGTCCGGCACCAATGATGTCAAGGGCAGCGTGTATTACGTGTTCCGCAACGACGGCACGGCCGGCGACCGCTACAACAGCACCACCGACACTTACGCGCCCCCGGCGCCGTTCAAGGAAACGACCAAGGGTTTCACCATAGGCGCGCCGCTGATCAAGGACAAGCTGTTCCTGTTCGCCGGCTACGAAAAGCTCGACAGTACGCGCACGGCGCCGGCTTTCGGCCCGATCGGCAGCCCGCTCACCAACGTCGGCATCACGCCGTCCGCCATCGCCTCGGCGAAAGCCATCGCCAAGGACAAATACGGCATCGATATCGGCACCGCCGACGTCGCGGCGGGCGCCCTGAAAGTGGACGACGCCCTGTTGAAACTGGACTGGAACATCAGCGATTCGCAGCGCGCCATGGTTCGCTATTCGCGCACTTCGCAGACGGAGCCGAACTTTTCCGGCGTCACCGCCACCGGCCTGTCGCTCGATACGCAATGGTACACGCAGAAAAAAACCATCGAGACCCTGGTGGGGCAGTGGTTTGCCGACTGGACGCCGAATTTCTCGACCGAGTTCAAAGTTTCTTCGCGCAACTACGACAGCACGCCGACCCTGAACGCCATGCTGCCGTCGACATCCCTGAGCTTCGCCGGCCCGACGCCGCCAGGCACGCCGAGCACGATCACCGGCGCCAGCCGTTCGCTCAACTTCGGCACCGACAGCAGCCGCCAGTTCAATATCCTGAGCACCAAGACCAAGGACGCCTACCTGGGCGCGAACTGGTCACACGGCGACCATGAAGTCAAGTTCGGCGGCGATTACAGCAAGAACGACGTCTACGACGCCTTCGTGCAAAATACCTTCGGCAACTATGGCTTCGGCTGCGTCAACAGCACCGCCACCTACACCTATCAGAGCGTGGGCGCCATCAATTGCGGCACCGAGACCTCGTCGGCGAAAATCGAAGCGGCCGTGCTGGAAAACTTCCGCCGCGGCCGCCCGAACTCTTACCAGTTGCAACTGCCGATTCCCGGCGGCACGCTCGATGACGCGGCCGCCCGCTTCAGCCTGCAAAACTACGGCAGCTTCGTGCAAGACACCTGGAGCGTCAACAAGCAGTTGACCCTGTCCTACGGTTTGCGCGTCGACGCCGCCCGCACCGGCGACAAGCCGGCCGCCAACGTCGCCGCCGCCGCGCCCATGGTAGCCGGCAACGCCGTCACCGGCGCCCGCCAGTCCGGTGGCTTCGGTCTGGACAACACTCACACCATCGACGGTCAAAACCTGGTGCAGCCGCGGGCCGGCTTCAACTACACCTTCGACAGCGCGCGTCCGATGCAGGTACGCGGCGGCGCCGGCTTGTTCCAGGGCGCGGCGGCAACGGTCTGGCTGGCCAATCCCTTCACCAACACGGGCGTATCGACCCGCGTCATCGGTTGCGGTACCCTGGGCTTTGCCGCCTGTCCAACGGCCGACGGCCTGTACAACCCGGATCCGAGCAAGCAACCGACCAATGTGGCGGGCGCCAACCCGGCCGCCAACGTCGACTTCCTGGCGCCCAGCTTGAAACAGCCGGCCGTCTGGAAATCGAATCTGGCCTTCGAGCGGGAATTGCCGTGGTTTGGCATCGTCTTCGGCGCGGAATACCTGTACACCAAGACCGATTCCGCGATCTACTATCAGCAGTTGAATCTGGGCGCGCCAAGCAAGATCGGCACCGACGGGCGCGAACTGTATTACACCTCGCAGGGTTATAACAGCGCTTGCTGGAACGCCACCGGCACCGCCATCACCAGCGGCGTTTGCTCGGGCTTCCGCACGCGCGCCTTGAACAATCCGAACTATAACAATGTGCTTTCCGCCGTAAAAACGGAAAAGGGCGGCGGCAATCTGGCCACCCTGTCGCTGAGCCGTCCGCTGACAAGCGGCTGGGGTTGGTCGGTGGCTTACACTTACACGGACGCCAAGGAAGTCTCGCCGCTGACGTCGTCGGTGTCGAACTCGAACTGGGCCGGTCGTTCGGTCTTCAACCCGAACGAAGAAGTGTCGTCGAACTCCAGCTATCTGGTAAAAGACCGCATCAACGCGCTGCTCAATTTCCAGAAACGCTTCATCGGCGCGTACAAGACTTCCATCGGCGTGTTTTATGAAGGCCGGGCCGGCAAGCCATACAGCTGGACGGTGAATAACGACTTGAACGGCGACGGTCTGGCTGGCAATGACTTGATGTACATCCCGTCCAAGCCGCAATCGGGCCAGGTGGTCTTCGCCGGCGACACCGCGACCAGCCATCCGAACGAAGACAAGTTCTGGGGCATCGTCAACAGCAATTCGAACTTGAAACGGGCGGCCGGCGGTGTGGTCGGACGCAATGAAAGCTTCGCGCCGTGGACGAACAGCTTCGACATGCGCATCAGCCAGGAAGTGCCCGGCTTTTTCAAAGGTAACAAGGGAACCTTTACCTTCGACCTGTTCAACGTCGGCAACTTGCTCAACAAGAAATGGGGCCGTATCAATGAAGTGGGCTTCCAGGCCAACGGCGGCCAGGCGCGCAGCTTTGTCGACTACGTGGGCCTGGATCCACAGGGCCGTTACATTTACAAGGTGCGCGACACGGTCGAGCCGTACGACGTGCGCCAGGTCAAGGGCGAGTCGCAGTGGGCATTGCAGGCAACCTTGCGCTACGAATTTTAATGGTGTAGCGGTCAGGTAAAAAAACGGACGGTGGCGACACCGGCCGTTTTTTTCATTTCAACACAGCCCGGCGCGCAACGCCCGGCTTCCGGCTCCGGGTACACTATGCTTCTCTTTCCGATGACTTCCGCGATGAAAAAATACTTCCAACCCCTGGCCGGCGCGACCGCCCTGGCCTTGCTCCTGTGCGCCTGCGCGACGCCGCCGGCGGCGCCCGTCGACATCCACCTGGTGGGCATGAACGACTTCCACGGCAACCTGGAACGCAGCAAATTCACCTTCACCAGCATCGCCGAGCGCAAGGAGCGCAGCATCGAGGCGGGCGGTATCGATACGCTGGCCGCCGCCCTGCAAGCCTGGCGCGGCGAAGACGGCGAGCTGGTGCTGGTCGGGGCCGGCGACCTGGTGGGCGCCAGCCCGGCCATGTCGGCCATGTGGGCGGACGAGCCCAGCATTACCGCCATGGACCTGCTGGGCCTGAGCGCCAGCGCGGTCGGCAACCATGAATTCGACCAGGGCCGGCAGGAATTGCTGCGCAAGCAAAACGGCGGCTGCGTCTCGCCCCGTCCCGACAAGGCCTGCAAATTCACGCCGGATTTCGCCGGCGCCCGCTTCCACTACCTGGCCGCGAACGTGCGCGCGCAGGCCGGCGGCCAGCCGCTGCTGCCGGCTTACCGCATCGTCACGGCGCACGGCATCAAGGTCGGCATCATCGGCGCGGTGCTCAAGGATATCGCGCCGGTGGCGCTGGCGTCCGGCATCGCCGGTCTCGACTTCGGCGACGAGGCCGACGCCATCAACGCCGTCCTGCCGCAATTGCGGGCCCAGGGCGTGGGCGTGTTCGTGGTGCTGATACACCAGGGCGGCCACACCAGCGATTATTTCGACGAGCCCGATTGCAGTCACCTGCAAGGGCCCATCGTGGACGTCGTCAAGCGCCTCGACCCGGCCATCCGCCTGATCGTCAGCGGCCACACCCACAAGGGCTACACTTGCCGCGTCGACGGGCGCGTGGTGACCGAGGCCGACATGGGCGGCCATGTACTGTCGCGTATCACCTTGCGCGTCGATCCCGCCAGCAATAGCGTGCGCGAAGTGAGCGCACGCAATATCGTCATGACGCCGGGCGCCTATCCGGCCGATCCGAAGGCGGACGCCTTCCTGGCGCAGGTGCGCGGGCGCAGCGTGGCCGTGCTGGGGCGGCCGGTGGCGCGCATAGCCGCCGCCAGCGTGGCGCGCAAGCACGCCGAGACGGGCGAGTCGGCGCT
>DMYQ01000012.1:16357-17375 GCA_003482555.1 Janthinobacterium sp.
GCCGGCGCCGACCTGGTGAGCAACGTCGGCCAGGTGCGGATGGTGCTGCCGTTTGGTAATACGCTGCAAGTGATGAGTTTGACCGGGGCGCAGATCCGCGCCCTGCTGGAGCTGCAGTGGCGCCGCGACGAAGAGATCGACAGCGCGCTGTTGCAAGTGTCGGAAGGCTTTTCCTACCGCTGGGACGGCACGCGCCCGGTGGGCAGCCGCGTGCTGCCGGACAGCGTCATGCTGCAAGGCAAACCGCTGGAAGCGGGCAAGACTTATCGCGTGGCGGTGGGTAACTTCCTGGCCGAAGGCGGCGATGGATTCCCGATCTTCCTGCAAGGCACGGAGCGGGTCGACTTGCACGTGCGCGACAGCGACGCCCTGGCCGCCTACCTGAGCGCGCGCGCGGGGGCCGGCGCGCCGGCCGGCAGTGCGGCGCCGCTGGGCCGCATCCGGCGCGTGCGCTGAGGCGAACGGGCGCGGCGCCCGGCAGCATCCGCGCCCGCGCACGGCGGCCCCGACGATGCAACGATGCCGGCCTGATACGCGGCTGGCGGCCTTTTTTTGGAAAGCAAACGATGAAAAAAATGATATGCGCTCTGGCGCTGGGCGGCGCCTTCCTGGCGCCCGAGGTTCTGGCCTGGGGCACCGACGGCCACCGCGCCGTGGGCGCCATTGCCGACCAGTTGATCCTCGGCACGCCCGCCGGGCGCCGGGTGGCGGCCCTGCTGCTGCCCGGTGAAAGCCTGGAAAGCGTGGCCAACTGGGCCGACTGCGCGAAAGGCCCGTATTGCGGCCCGCAGACGGCGGAAATGACCGCCTTCACGACGGCCAATCCCCGCCACGGCCAATACCACTATACCGACATCCCCTTCCAGAACGCGCACTACCGGGACGGCGAAGTGGGGAGCGCGCCGGACGACATCGTGCAAACGCTCAAGCAATGCATCGCCGTGCTGCAGGGACGCGACGACCCGGCCTCGAATCCGCACCGCTTCAGCCAGCGCGAGGCGCTGATCCTGCTGGCGCA
>DMYQ01000012.1:17639-19292 GCA_003482555.1 Janthinobacterium sp.
GGCGGCCAAGCTGGCCTACGCCGACGTGACGCCGGGCCCGATCGCGCAGCAGACCAGCAAGAAGGGCGAGAGCTACAATGTGTGGGCCTTGACGGTGCCGCCGAACTACCCGGTGCCCAGTTCGGCGCTGGCCAGGGAACAATTGACCAGGGGCGGCTATCACCTGGCGGCGCTGCTGCGCGCGATCTGGCCTTGACGGCGGGTGGCTGGCACGAAATGCACTATGATGTGGCGGCGCGCCGCAAAGCGCAGCCGCCCGGCGCCCCTCCCTTCCAGGACATGAACGCATGAAAAAAATCTCGATTATCGATAGCCACACGGGCGGCGAGCCGACCCGCCTGGTGCTTGATGGCGGCCCCGAACTGGGTGCCGGCCCCCTGATGGAGCGCCTGGCGCGCTTCCGTGACCAGCACGACCGCCTGCGCTCGGCCATCGTCTGCGAGCCGCGCGGCTCGGACGTGATCGTCGGCGCGCTGCTGTGCCAGCCCTTCGAGCCGGACTGCGCGGCCGGCGTCATCTTCTTCAACAATGCTGGCTATCTCGGCATGTGCGGGCACGGCATGATAGGCTTGATCGCCTCGCTGGCCCACCTGGGCCGCATCAAGGCCGGGCGCCACCGTGTCGACACCCCGGTCGGCGCGGTCGCATGCGAATTGCACGCCGATGGCGCCGTGACGGTGCATAACGTGGCGGCCCGGCGCGCGCGCAAGGACGTGGCGCTGGATGTGCCCGGCCACGGCCCCGTGCTGGGCGACGTGGCCTGGGGCGGCAACTGGTTTTTCCTGGTGGCGCAACACGGCCTGGCGCTGGAGCCGGCGAATATCGAGGCGTTGACGGACTTTGCCTGGCGCGTGCGGCTGGCGCTGGAGGCGGCCGGCGTGCGCGGCGACGATGGCGCGCTCATCGACCACGTCGAACTGTTCGCGCCCTCGGCCACGCCCGGCGTCGACAGCCGCAACTTCGTGCTCTGTCCGGGCAAGGCTTACGACCGCTCGCCTTGCGGCACCGGCACCAGCGCCAAGGTGGCCTGCCTGGCGGCGGACGGCAAGCTGGCGCCGGGGCAGGTGTGGCGCCAGGAGAGCATCATCGGCAGCGTTTTCGAAGCGAGTTACCGGCGCGACGGCGAGCGGATTTTTCCCAGCATCCGGGGCCGCGCCCACCTCAGCGCCGAGGCCAGCCTGCTGCTCGATCCGGCCGACCCCTTCATCTGGGGCATTCCCGGGCCGGCGTCGAACTGAGCGGAACTTAACGCGACTTGATGAAGGGCACGCCGATGGCTTTCGGCGCCACCGATTTTGCCATCAGGCCGGCCAGCACGATGACGGTGACGACATACGGCACCATCTGGATCAGCGAGCCGGGGATGCGGCCGATGCCGGGCAAGTCGACGCCCTCGATCTGGATTTGCACGGCGCCGAAGAAGCCGAACATCAGGCAGCCGAGGAAGGTGTACAGCGGCCGCCAGTTACCGAACACCATGGTCGTCAGCGCCAGGTAACCGGCGCCGGCCGACATGTCGCGCAAGAAGAAGCCGCTCTGCACGATGGCCAGATAGGCGCCGGAAAACGAGCACAGCATGCCGGTCACCAGCATCGCCATATAGCGGGTTTTTTCCACGCTGACGCCGGCCGCGTCCGCCGCGTGCGGGTTTTC
>DMYQ01000012.1:19434-22577 GCA_003482555.1 Janthinobacterium sp.
ACCAGCGGCACCAGCGCGAACGCCAGGTAGACCAGCACCGAATGGCCGCCGATCAGGTGCGCGTAAAACCAGCCCAGGAAGGGAATGTTTTCCACGTACTGACTGCCCGGCAAGACCACGTCGAACAGGCGCGCCTGGCCCAGGTCGGGCGTGCGCCCGCCCTGCTGGAAGAAGAACTGGGCCAGCACGAAGGTCAGCCCGCTCATGGCGATGTTGATGGCGATGCCGGCCACCAACTGGTTACCCTTTTGCGTGATGCTGACATAGCCTTGCAGCAAGGCGAGCAAGACGCACACCAGCATGCCGGCCGCCACCCCGTACCACGGGTTTTGGGTGGTGTAAGCCACCGCCGCCGAGGTGAAGGCGCTGGCCAGGATCTTGCCCTCCAGGCCGATATCGATCACGCCGCTGCGTTCGGCGAACAGGCCGGCCATGGCGGCGAAAATGAGCACCGGCGCGTTGCGCACGGTCGACACCAGGATGCTGGCGAAGTGAAAGTCGTCGAGTGTCATGGTTTATCCTTTGCGGCTCTTGAGCATGGCCACGATGACTGGCGCGTAAAAATTTTCCATCGCGCCGCAAAACAGGATGATCAAGCCCTGGATGAAAATGAAGGTCTCGGTCGGGATGTTTGGCTTTTCCAGCGACAGGTCGAAGCCGCCCTGTATCAGCGCGCCGAACAGCACGGCCGACAGGAAGATGCCGACCGGGTGCTGGCGCCCCATGAGCGCGATGGCGATGCCGATGAAGCCGGCGCCGGCCGTGAAATTCAGGCTCAGGTAATGGGTCGAACCCATGATGGAATTGACCGAGCCGAGCCCGGCCAGGGCGCCGGAAATGAGCATGACGATGATGATCATCTTGCTGATCGACACGCCCGCGTAATGGGCGGCGTGCTGGTTCAAGCCGGTGGCGCGCAACTTGTAACCCCAGGCCGAGCGCCACACCAATAAACCGTACACGGCCAGCGCGGCGATCGCCAGCAGGAAGCTGACGTTCAGTGGGGTGTCGCCCAGTCCCGGGAACCAGGTGTTCAGGCGCGGCATGGCGCCGCTGTCGGCGAACACGCGGCTGGCGGTGTTTTGCTCGCCGACGGGAATCAGGTATTTGACGATGATGAAATTCATCAAACTGGCGGCGATGAAATTGAACATGATGGTGGTGACGACGATGTGGCTGCCGCGCTTGGCTTGCAGATAGCCGGGCAAGAAGCCCCAGACGGCGCCGAACACGGCGGCGCCCAGCATGGCCACGGGAATCAGGGCCCAGGCCGGCAGGGCGCGGTCGCAGGCCAGCATGGCCAGGGTCAGGCCCAGGCCGCCGAAATACATCTGTCCCTCGCTGCCGATATTGAACAGGCCCGCTTGCATCGCCACCGATACCGAAAGGCCGGTAAAGATGAAGGTGCTGGCGTAGAACAGCGTGTAACTCAAGCCTTCCGGGTTGATGATTGCGCTATTGACGAGAATTTTCAGCGATTCCAGCGGATCTTCGCCGAGCAGGTGAATCACCAGGGCGGCCACCAGCAGGGCCGACAACAAGTTTAAAACGGGCAAGACGAAAGCCGTCGCCCAGCGTGGCAAGTCATTATTGTTCATGAGGTATGTACCCCTCCCATCAGGCAGCCTATGCGGGTGGTATCGAATTCATCGATGGCGAGTTCTCCGGTGATGCGCCCGCCGGACATGACGAGGATGCGGTCGGCCAGCGAGCGCACCTCTTCCAGTTCCACCGAGACCAGCAAGATGGCGACGCCGGCGTCGCGCAGGGCCAGCAATTGGGCGTGGATGCTTTCGATGGTGCCGATGTCGACCCCGCGCGTCGGTTGTCCCACCAGCATCAGGGTCGGCTTGGCCAGCACTTCGCGCGCGATCACGACCTTTTGCTGGTTGCCGCCGGAGAGCAGGCCGATGCGCAGTTCCGGGTCGGCCGGGCGCACGTCGAAGGTTTTCAGCAGTTCGGCGCAGCGGGCCGCGATGGCCTTGAAGTCGAGCAAGCCCCAGCCCGTGCTGAGACGGTCCTGGTAACCGAGCACGGTGTTTTGCATCACTGAAAAATTCTTGATGATGCCGTCGCGCAAGCGGTCTTCCGGGATGTGGGCGATGCCCAGGTCGCGGAACAGGCGCGGCAAGCCGTCGGCGTCGGCGCGCTTGGCGAAGGGAAAATCCCGGCCCAGGAAGGTGACTTGGCCGGCGCTGGGCAGGCGCATGCCGGACAAGATTTCCAGCAATTCGCTCTGGCCATTGCCGGAGACGCCGGCAACGGCGACGATTTCGCCGGCCCGTAAATTGAAGGCGATGTCGGCCAGCAGCTTGACGCCCTGCTTGTCTTGCAGCTGCAAATTGCGTACTTCGAGCACGGTGGCGCCGGGATGGTAGGGCGCGCGCGGCAAATTGCTCTGGATCGGGCGGCCCACCATCATGTTCGCCAATTCCGCCGTCGAGGTGCCGGCCGTGGCGACGGCGCCGACCACGCGCCCGCCGCGCATCACGGTGACGGTGTCGGTGATGTCGAGGATTTCTTGCAGCTTGTGGGTGATCAAGATGATGGTTTTACCCTGCTCCTTGAACAGGCGCAAGATGTCGAACAGGGAAGCGGCTTCCTGCGCCGTCAGCACGGCCGTCGGCTCGTCGAGGATCAGGATGTTGGCGCTGCGGTAAATCTGCTTGAGGATTTCCACGCGCTGCTGGGCGCCCACCGACAAGTCTTCGATCTTCGCCAGCGGGTCGACGTCGAGGCGATAGCGCTGGCAAATCGCGCGCAACTTCGCTTCAGCCTCGGCGCGGTGGGCGGCCAGCTTGAAGCCGCCCTCGGTGCCCAGCATGATGTTGTCGAGTACGGTGAAATTCTCCACCAGCATGAAATGCTGATGCACCATGCCGATGCCCTGGCGTATCGCTTCCTGGCTGTTGCGGAGCGCTTGCGGATAGCCGTCGATCAAAATCTCGCCGCCGTCGGCCCGGTAATAGCCGTACAGGATACTCATCAAGGTCGACTTGCCGGCGCCGTTTTCCCCCACCAGGCCGTGGATGGAACCCTTGGCGATGCTGAAATTGACATCGGAGTTCGCTTTCACATGTCCAAAATGCTTGGAGATGTTGCGAAATTCTACTGCTGGCTGCATAGGATCACTATTTATATAA
>DMYQ01000076.1:0-1095 GCA_003482555.1 Janthinobacterium sp.
CCCGCCCGCCCGCGCAGGCCAAGTCCGAGTGCGTCGCCGCGCAGCGCGGCGATATCTTGCAAACGGTCGGCGCGACCGGGAAATTGCTGCTGTTTAAATATTCAGATACCAACGCCCAGGTTGCCGGGCGTATCAAGGATGTCTTGTTTGCCATCGGCGACACGGTCAAGGCCGGCGAAGTCGTCATCGACATCACGCCCATCCTGCAACCGGCAAAGGAAGAGAGCAATCGGGCGCAGATGGCGCGCCTGCAAGCCGAACTGGCGGATCAGCGCGCGCAGATGGATTTCGCCGACTTGCAATTCAAGCGGCAAAGCCAGCTCAAGGCGCAAAACGCCACCCGCGAAGACGCCTTCGAATCGAGCCGCATGAACCTGTCGTCGGCCAGCGCGCGGATCGACTCGATCAACGCGCAAATCCGGCAAGTGGAGGCGACCGCCAAGATCGACGAGGAAAACCGCCAGCACACCAAGATCGTCGCGCCCATCTCCGGCACCATCGTCGCCCTCAACGCGCGCCCGGGGCAGATGGTCGGGGCCACCGAACTGGCGGCCTCGCTGATGCGCATCGCCGACCTGTCGAAGATGACGGTGCAGGCGCGCGTGGCTGAAATGGATATCACGGCCCTGCGGCGCGGCATGCCGGTCAATTTCAAGACTCCCGGCTATCCGGGGCGCCACTGGTCGGGCAAGCTGCGCCAGGTGATACCGGTGCCGGCCGACGGCAGCGGCGCGCCGGACAAGCAGACTTTTTATAATGCCCTGTTCGACGTGGACAATCCGAAACAGGAATTAATGAGCGGCATGAGCACGCAAGTGCAATTCATCGTCGCCCAGGCCAAGGACGCGCTGTTGCTGCCGTCCGCCCTGCTGGGCAAGGCGGACGATGACGGCCTGTACGACGCCACCGTTCTCGACGCCAAAGGGCGGGCCAGCCCGCGCAAGTTGAAAGTGGGCTTGCACAGTAAACAGCAGGTGCAGATTCTGTCCGGCCTGGAAGCTGGCGAACAGTTGAAGCTTCAGCCGGAGCAAGTCGCCACGCTCAAGCTGCGCCAAGCGAGGACCATCGTCGCCGCCTGCAAGGCCGCAAAACCGG
>DMYQ01000076.1:1248-3409 GCA_003482555.1 Janthinobacterium sp.
CCGGTCCCGGTCCCGGTCCCGGCGTCGGCGGCCACGGTTCCCGCCGCGCCAGGGGTCGCCCCGACGGCAAGCGCCGCCGGCGTGTCCGGCGCGGCACACTGATGGGCAAGCGCTGGCCCGCTCATTCCGACTATGCGCGCCGGCCCGCGCGCGCGCCGGCCTGGTCGGCGCTGGCTCTGGCCGCCGCCATGCTGGCCGGCTGCGCGCCCGACATTCCCATCGTGGAACCGGTGCCGGCCATCGACATCCCCGCCGGCTGGACGCTGGGCGGGCAGGCGGGCGACCAGGAATGGCCGGACGCCAATTGGTGGAACCGCTTCGGCAGCGCCGAGTTGACCGAACTGGTGGACGAAGGCCAGAAAAGCAATCTGGAAATCGCCGAGGCGCTCTCGCGCGTGCGCCAGGCCGAGGCGCAGGCGCGCCTGTCGGGCGTGCCCCTGTTGCCGACGGCCGATTTTTCCAGCGGCGCTTACCAGAGCGTGCCGCTCAGGGGCAAGGACAACCTTTCCGCCAGCGGGCAATTACAACTGGCGTATGAAGTCGATTTCTGGGGCAAGAACAAGGCGGGAAAAGCCTCGGCCGAGGCATCCTTGCAGGCCAACCGCTACGACCGCCAAACTGTCGCCCTGACTGTCACCAGCGGCATCGTGGCCACTTATCTGCAAGTGCTGTCGCTGCACGATCGTCTCAAGGCCGCGCGTGAAAACGTGGCCAGCGCGGAACACGTGCTCTCCCTGGTGATGGCGCAGCACGACGCCGGTTCCGCCTCGCCGCTCGACCTGGCGCGCCAACGCTCCGCCGTGGCCGGGCAAAAGACGGCGCTGCCCGACTTGATGCAGCAAGAGCGCGAGGCGCAGTCGGCGCTGGCCATTTTGCTGGGGCGCTCGCCGCAATCGTTCAAGGTCGGCAATCTGGGGCTCGACACCGTCCATTTGCCCGAGGTGACGCCGGGGCTGCCGTCCGAACTGCTGTCGCGCCGGCCCGACATCCGCCGCGCCGAGGCGCAACTGGCGGCCGCCGACGCCAACGTCGCCGTGGCGCGCGCGGCCCTGTTTCCCAGCATTCAACTGACTGCGTCGCTGGGCACGCAAAGCGGCTCCCTGCTATCGCTGTTCAATGGCGCCAACGTGCTCGCCAATCTGGGCGCCTCGCTGGCGGGGCCGATTTTCGACTCGGGCCGCCGCAAGACGCAACGCGATCTGGCCATCGAACAAAAGCAGGAATTGATACACGCCTACCGCTCCGCCGTGCTGTCCGCTTTCTCGGAAGTCGATACCGTGCTGGGCCAGATCCGCAGCCTGGACGAGCAGCGCAAATTGAAGGGCATCGAGTTGGAGCAGACGCGGCTGGCATTCAATCTGTCGGAAGTGCGCTACAAGGTGGGGGCCGAGGATTTGATGACGGTGCTCGATACCCAGCGTTCCCTGTCGGATGTGCGTAACGATCTGGGCATATTGAAGCTGAAGCGCTTGCAGGCCACGGTATCGCTGTACAAGGCGCTGGGCGGCGGCTGGCGGGCCGCCCCGTCGAATCCATCCGGCACGGCCGTCAATCAGTAATTGCCAGGTCCTCGCCGGGACTGGCGGGTGTCTGTGCGATGGAAGTCGAGGGCAGGGCGCGCGGCTGGCCGGAGACGCGCTCGCGCCGCGGCCGAGCCCGTGGATGCGCGCTTGCGTTATGGGTTTTGCGCGGGGTTTTGCGCGGAGGCGGGCGGGCGCGGACGCAGCCGCGAGTACATGAACAATTGCGCCGGCTGGCGCCGGCAGCCTTGTACCAGCACCCGCAAGGACGTTGCCAGGGGTATGTCGTTGCGCTGCAAATACGCGGCGGCGGCAAGTGTGCCGCTCGTGGTTTGCAAATCGATAGCGTCATTGATGATCTTGGCCGCGCCGAGATTCAGGCGGGCAGGTACATCGGGGGTAAATAATTTATTTTCCGCTACCCAGGCCAGTTTCATCGCTGCTTTCCCCTATAGTGGCTTCGGCCAGTCCGCCTGTCGCGAGCGGATCGGCAACGCGGCAAGACGGCTATCCCGCCTTGTCGAAATGATTATCATAAGCATATCATGATTGGGGGAACGGTCAATTGATATTGCGCAAGTCGATCAAGCCGGCCCGGGCCACCCCGCAATCAGCGAGCCGCGCATGAGTTACGCACATGA
>DMYQ01000076.1:3531-6415 GCA_003482555.1 Janthinobacterium sp.
CATGAGCCACGCGCTGCGCCGGCGTGGCCGCCGCCCTCACTGCGCCATCGCCATCGGCGCGGGCTCGTGATACGCGTCCGCCTCGTATTTCTCGAAGGCCCGGCGCAGTATGTCGCTCAGATCGGCGCCATCCCAGGGTTTGGTCAGAAATTTGTAGACGGCGCCCAGGCGGATGGCGTCGGTGACCGTGCCGACGTCGGCGTAGCCGCTCAAGATCATGCGCACCGTCAGCGGATACATGGTCTTGACGCGGCTCAACAGTTCGATGCCGGTCATGCCGGGCATGCGGTGATCCGACAGGATGACGCCTACGTCATTGCTGGCCATCAGTTCCAGCGCCAGGGTGGCATTGACGGCTGTCAATATCTCATAGCCGCAGGGACGCAATAAGCGGCTTAGCGCGCTCAGCACGCTGGGCTCGTCGTCCACCAGCAGCAGGGTGCGCGTCGGCGCGCCATCCGCGGCCGGGCTCGCGTCCGGGCGCCGTGGCGCGGCCGGGGCGGCGATCTTGCGCACCAGGGATTTGCCGTCCGGCTCGGCGTCCAGCATGGCGATGAGGGGGCGGAACGCTTCCGCCTCCGGTTCTTCCAGCGCCGCCGACTGCAAGGCCAGGTCGCGCGCGACATCGCGCAGGCGCCACTGTATTTCCTTGGTCGCGACGATGGCTTCGAACAGGATCGCGCCGTGTTGCGCGGTATCTTCGCGCTCGCAGGCATCCAGGCCGGTACTGTAAAAGGCGCGCTGGATGGTGTCGATGCGCTTGACCGCCTTTTGCAGCAAGTCCTTGCCCTTCACCGTTTGCAGGCGCGGCAGCTCGGCCATCTTGTCACCCGTCTCGACCACCACGGAAATATGGTCGAAGAGGATCTTGGCGCGCTCGTTGGCCTCGTCGGCCACGCTGTCGCCGTTGCGCACCACGTGATTGTGGCCGCGCAAGGTGCTGGAAATGGCCGACACCAATTCGTAGGCGTGTTCGTTGGGAATGATCTTGAGGGCCAGTTCGGCCCGCTCCAGCGCATTGTCCTTGTCGATCAGCAACTCGGAGATCATTTCGGCCACCGACAGGATCTGGCCGGGCACGCTGATGTGCTTGCCGCTTGACTGGCTCGGATAGCCGGAGCCGTCGAAGCGCTCGTGGTGTTCCGCCACCGCCAGGGCGACGGCGGCGGGATAGTCTTCCAGTTCCACCACCAGCAACTGGCCTATGCGCGGATGCACCACCACGTGGCGCCACTCGTGCGGCAAGAGGCGTTCTTCGCCGAGCAGGAATTTGGGTTCGATATACAGTTCGCCGATATCGTGCAGCAGGCCGGCCAGGGCGACCGTCGTTTGCGTCGTTTCGTTCAAGCCGAGCCGGTTGGCCATGCAGATGGAGAGCAGGCTGACCATGACGTTGTGGGCCAGCGCGGCCGGGCCGCCCCGTTCCACGATGGAGAGCATCATGCTCATGGCGCCGCCGAAGCGCACCCCGGCGAGGATGTCGAAGGGCGACTTTTGGCCGTGGTTGGCGCCGGCCAGGATGTAGGCCAGGGGCTCGATCGTCTCGGCCAGACGGCGCGCTTCGGCGACGATGGCCTTGATGTCGATGCCGCCGTCCAGGCCGATGCACGACTCGAGCGGTTTACGCAGCTTGTGGACGATGAGTTTTTGTTCCAGCGCGCGGGAAATCTTGGTGCCTTTGGCGATGAGCTTGGTGCCGCGGGCGTCGAAAATGTCTTCCGTCGCGGCGACCTCGCGCTCCTCGGCCAATGCCATCACCTTGTCGAGGTAATGGCGGTTGACGGAACTCGACGGTAGTGGCGTGACATCGGCCATGATGCGTTTCCTTCGGATGAAGTCTCGTCCCCCGCCTTTGGCGCGGCTTGTGGCGACGCTGTTGCGGAAATTCCCGTGTCCAGGGTGGCGTCTGCCGCCCGGAATGCCGGCGCCCACCGAGGCGGCGCTTGGCAAACCGAATATACCTTAAAATTTTCCATAGAGAAATCTATTTGATGTTTTTGCCACGCTGCCGCGTGGCTTTCACAACAAAAGGCAGTCGGCCCGGGCGATGGCCGCCGTTGGCTTGCTCAGGGATGCGATGTCGAAGATCTTGCGCACCGAATAACCGAGCTTTTCGTAGACGCCGGCGGCTTCCCGGTTGCCGTCCCTGACGTGCAGGAAAGCCGTCGCGCCCCTCTCGACGATGCGCTCGGTGGCCAGCGCCACCAGCATTTGGGCGTAGCCGCGTCCCCGTTGCTCGGGATGGGTGCACACGCCGCTCACTTCCACCATGCCGTCCAGGCGCATGCGCTCGCCGGCCATGGCGAGCAGGGTGCCGTCGCTGTCGAACACGCCCAGGTAAGCGCCCATCGTGACGGTGCGTTCTTCCATCGGGCCGGGACGGGTCAGGCGCGCCAGCGCGACCATGGCGGCGCCGTCGGCCAGGGTGAGGGCGCGCACGGGCGCCGCGTTGGCGCCGCGGACCGGCGCACGGAAGCTGGTCCGGGTGCAACTCATTTGGGCGAAGCTGTAGCGCCATTCCGCCTCCCATCCGGTCGGCGGAGCCTGGGAGCCGGGATGAAAGATGCCGACCGTCTGTCCGGGAGCCATCAATTCGGCCAGCGCGGCCCAGCATTCGGGGCGGGCCGGGTCGGCCACGGCGGCGATGGGGGAGATGTCGGCGTGGTAATGGCGCGCCAGCTCGTTGCCGGCGCCCAGGTGTTGTTGCAGCTGCGTCAGCGCATGCCAGGCGGGGTTGTCCAGGGGATGCATGAATATATCCAGAGTAATGGGGCTGACAACTATACCTTGCCGGGCGATTTTCTGCCGCCGGCCGATTTTCTGCGGCCGGCCGCACCTGGCCGGCCGCACCTCGCCGGCCACACCTCGCCGGCCGCACCTCGCC
>DMYQ01000076.1:6546-9024 GCA_003482555.1 Janthinobacterium sp.
GCCGGCCGCACCTCGCCGGCCACACCCGGCACCGCCGTGGCGGGCGAAATCCGGGCCGCGACGGCGGGCAAGGTCGGATATACTTGCCCGTTGGGATTAACCGTCACCGGGCAAGGCATCAAGAATGTATAACTTTCAACAACTGGCGCGGCAAGCGCACCAGCATGCCGTGCGCCTGACGGGCGTCGCCGCCAGCCGGGTTCGCAGCGGCGGCGCGCGCGCACGCGACTATCTGATGGCGCGTCCGCCCATCCAGCGCGCCGTGCTGCTGGCCTTGTGGAGCCTGGCCGCCGGGCTGGCGACGCTGCTCGTGTACATCGTGATTTTGATACCCTTCACGCCCAGCATCGGCGACTTGCGCCAGGCCCGCGCCGCGCAGGCGACGACCCTGGTGTCGGTCGACGGCAAGGAATTGGCCAGCTTCGATCAGGGTTTGCAGGAGCACGTCAGCCTGGCGCAGATCTCGCCCCATGTGATAGCGGCCCTGATCGCCACCGAAGACCGCCGCTTTTACCAGCATCACGGGGTCGATTTCCGGCGTTTGGCCGGGGCCGTGCTGTCCAGTCTGAAGGGCGAACCGCAGGGCGGCTCGACCATCACCCAGCAACTGGCGCGCAATATGTTCCCGGAAGAGATAGGGCGCGGACGCAATCTGAACCGCAAGCTCAAGGAATTGATCACGGCGCTGAAGATCGAATCCACCTACAGCAAGCCGGAAATCCTGGAAGCTTATTTGAACACGGTGCCTTTCCTGTACAACACCTTCGGTATCGAGATGGCGGCCCGCACCTATTTCGACAAGTCCGCCTTTCAACTCGATATCCTGGAAAGCGCGACCCTGGTCGGCATGCTCAAGGGTACTAATTACTATAATCCGGTGAACAATCCGGAACGCTCGCAGCAGCGCCGCAACGTGGTGCTGAGACAGATGCGCAAATACGATGTGATCAGCGAGCGCCGCTTGCGCGACTTGCTTAAGCGTCCGCTGCGGGTGCGCTTTTCGCGCCAGCCCGAGCGCAGCCTGACCGACAGCCATTTCACCGCCCATGTGCGCAAATGGCTGATCCAGTGGGCCGATGAAAACGACTACAATTTGCAGCGCGACGGCCTGGTGGTGCACACCACGCTCGACTATTCCCTGCAACAGGCGGCCATGCTGGCCGTCGAGCGCCAGGGCCGGGCCCTGCAAATCATCGCCGACGTCGAGTGGAGCCGGCCCGGCGTCTCGTCCGCCACGTCGACCGGCGCTTACTCCGAGCCGCGCGGCCGCGCCTTCGATTATTTCTGGCGCTCGCATCCGGCGCTGTCCGACGCCGTCGTGCGCGAGTCGGCCGCCTACCGCAAGGCCACGGCCGGCGGCGAGTCGTTTGACGCGGCGCTGCGGCGCCTGAAGGCCGACGCTTCCTTCATCGCCCAGTTGCACGCCGCCAAGTCGCGCCTGGAAGCGGGCTTCGTGGCGATCGACCCGGCCAGCGGCGAGTTGCGGGCCTGGGTCGGCAGCCGCGACTTCCAGCGCGAGCAATTCGACCACGTGGCGCAAGCCCAGCGCCAGCCCGGCTCGACCTTCAAGCCCTTCGTCTACGGCGCCGCGCTGGAGCAGGGGCTCACGCCCGAGCATCCCTACCTCGACGCGGTGCGCGACATCAAGGCCGCCGACGGCAGCGTCTGGCGTCCCACCGACATGAGTGGCACCAGCGGGCGCCAGATGACTTTGCGCGACGGCCTGGTGTACTCGAAGAACACGATCACGGCGCAAGTGATGCAAGACGTCGGCCTGCCCGGCATCATCAAGCTGGCGCGCGCCCTCGGCATCCGCGACAGCAAGCTCGATGCGGTGCCGTCCTTGGCGCTGGGCACCAGTCCGGTGACCCTGCTGGAAATGGTGAACGCCTACGCCAGCATCGCCGCCCAGGGCGAATACCGCAAGCCCGTCTTCGTCACCGGCATCAGCGACCGGCACGGCAAGGTCATCGTCAGCTTCGCGCCGGCCGCGCCGCAGCGCGCCATGTCGGCTGCGTCGGCCGCGACCCTGGTCGACATGATGCGCGGCGTCATCGACCGCGGCACCGGCACGGCCGTGCGCTACCGCTTCGGCATCCAGGGCGATGTGGCAGGCAAGACCGGCACCACGCAAAACAATACCGATGGCTGGTTCATCCTGATGCACCCGAACCTGGTGGCCGGCGCCTGGGTGGGCTTCGACGACGCCCGCGTGACGATGCGCAGCAATTACTGGGGCCAGGGCGGCCACAACGCCTTGCTGCTGGTGGGCGACTTCTTCAAGTCGGCCATCGGGAGCGGCAAGCTGGGACGCGACGCCCTGTTCCCGGGCGGACGCCGCGCCGCGCCGGTGCGGATGGAGGCGGCGCCCGAAGAAATCATCGAGGAACCCGTCGACATGCCGCAAGAGGGGGCGCCGGCCACGCCGGCCGACGGCTCGGGCGAGCCGCCGCAAGCGCCGTCGCAAGAGCCGTCGCA
>DMYQ01000076.1:9126-10145 GCA_003482555.1 Janthinobacterium sp.
CGCAGGAGCCGCCGCAGGAGCCCGCGCAAGGCGGCGCCGACACTTAGGCGCTGGCGCCCGGCCGTCACCCGGGCGCCGAATCACTGTTCGATACGGGATGGTGGATGTGGATCACGGTCGGCTGGTGCTTGTCCCCATGCCTTGCCCGCGGCCCTGCCTCGACACGCTACGCGGGCAAGGCCGTGGCATGCTCGACATGCTTCAACGCGCCTTTGCCGGTAATCCTATCGATGCCACCGCGCAGAAGCATTGGTTTAGTTTTTCTTGAGCGGCAGCGCGCCCATCTCGAACATGCCGCTCAACCAATCTTCCACGTACCAGTCTGCACCACCTTGCCGTTGCAAATGTCGTGCACGTCCACGGCCATGATTTGAATCGCCTTGTTCGAGGCTGGAATGCTGACGAAATCACCTTGCTGGGTGGCGCGAATCGTTGAGCGCACAAGCACTTTATTTCCCTGAGCAATAAAGTCTTCATTGGTGATGTTTATGTCCGGAAAGCTCGCGTAATAGTGACTCAGGGCGCCTTCATCCCATCGCGGCCTGGTTGTTGACCGGGAGCCATGGGAACATCCACCCAGTCCTTCGCCAGCACGAGGTCGAGTTGATCCATGTTCTTGCTGCTGAATGCCGCGTAAAAATTCTTCAGCAGCGCGATGGCTTTCGCGGGCGGCAGTGGCTTACCGCACGCGGTGGCCGCGTTTGCCTGTCCGGCGACAAGGGTGGAGGTGAGGACGATCGATGCAATGCTCAACAAATTGCTTGTCAAGATTTCCATTCCTATGGATGATTTAATAAATAGAACGGTCCGTCAAGGCGGATCCAAGTGCCAAGCCCAACGCCGGGTAAATATATTTTAATTAACCTTGCAATTGCGACTCGCGCGCAGTGTACACGGCAAGTGGTTTGGAGTGGCCAAAAATTTGCGCGTGGCGTTCTTGCGCTTGGGATCATCCGCAGGCAGCCTGGCGCGCGCCCGCGTGCGCCAGGCCGGGCCGCGCTAGGAGTGTGCGCGGCAGA
>DMYQ01000081.1:0-7055 GCA_003482555.1 Janthinobacterium sp.
CAGATCCAGGACGTCGGCACCAGCGCCGGCCTGGTCACCGCCACCGTGCGCGGCGCCGCCACCACGGCCGCCATCGGCAACACCCCGGCCGTCGCCAGCACCACGACGGCAGCCCTGACCGGCGCCACCAGCACCGTCGGCGGCCATGTCTCCTTCTCGTCCGACAGCGGTTTCTCGGTCACCAGTACCAGCGCTACGGTGGTCGGCGTCCTCACCCCGGTCGGTAGCGCCCTGCAATCGATGAGCAAACTCGACGTGAGCTCGGTCGACGGCGCCAACGCCGCCCTGCTGACGATCGACTCGGCGCTGAACCAGGTCAACACCAGCAAAGCTTCGCTGGGTGCGATCCAAAACCGCTTCGCTTCGACCATCTCGAATCTGCAAACGACGACGGAAAACTTGTCCGCCTCGCGCAGCCGGATTCAAGATACCGACTTCGCCTCGGAAACGGCTTCGCTGACCCGCGGCCAGATCCTGCAACAAGCCGGCACCGCCATGCTGGCCCAGGCAAACTCGCTGCCAAACGGCGTGCTGGCCCTGTTGCGCGGTTAATCCGACCTGAGTCAACCGTTCGTTTCGATCGGGTTTGATCGAAACTGACCCTTCCCCGGCCGACTTTGTCTGCCGGGGAATTTTCACAAAGGAAGCATCATGAGCATCGACTCGTTAGGATCGACCGTCGCGGCCAAGGCGCCCGAGCGCGGCGCGGGCGATATCAACGTCGCGGCCACGCCCGGCCCGGCGCCCGCCTCCCCGGTCGACACCAGCACCGCGGTAAAACCGGCCGTGCCCGTACCGACCCTGGCCCAGGTCAAGCAAGCCGTGTCGGACTTGAACAAATCGTCGCAGGCGAACGCGCGCAACATCGAGTTTTCCGTCGACAAGGACAGCCAGCGCACCGTCATCAAGGTGGTCGACCAAAAGACGGGCGAAGTGTTGCGCCAGATGCCGACCCACGAAGCGCTGGAAATCGCCAAGTCGCTCGACGACACCGCCAAAGGCCTGCTGATCAAGCAAACCGCTTAGGCGCCCCGCGCCGCGGTTTTTCCCACTGACGAATGGCGCCATTCGCCGGCGTCCGCGCTCGCCCGTCTTTCCCCGACTTTTCCCGTCTTTCCCCGACTTTTCCCGTCTTTCCCCGACTTTCCCGACTTCCCTGTCTTTCCCAGCGCGTCCCCCACCCGCGCCGCCTCGCCACCCCACCATGCGCCGCTTTTCCCGCTTTGTGCGAGGGGCCCGACCGTCCCTTCTGCCCGCTTTTTAGGCGGCCCGCAAACAAGCCTGTGAATCCCCCTCTCAAGTCTGGTTTGATTCTGCCGATAATCACTTATATTATTGTTTTAGTGAGGAGCACAACGTGGGCATTTCATCTCCAGGTATCGGTTCAGGCCTCGACGTCAACAGCATCGTCTCCAAGCTGATGTCGGTCGAGTCGGCGCCGCTGACAACGTTCGACAATTCGACGGCCAGTTACCAAGCCACCTTGTCGGCCTACGGCACCCTGTCGGGCGCGCTGGGCACCTTCCAGGGTTCACTCGCGGGCCTGAGCTCGCTGACCAACTTCCAGTCCCTGACCAGCACCTCGAGCAATACCAACGTCATGGTCGGCGCCGCCGTCAACGGCGCCGCGCCCGGCAACTACCGCATCAACGTGACCCAGGTGGCGCAGTCGCAATCGCTGGCCACTGCCGGTATCCTGAGCAATACCGCGGCCATCGGCCTGGGCACCAGCACCACCGTTTCCTTCCAGCTCGGCGCCATCGCCGGCGGCACCTTCGGCCTGACCGGCGCGCCCCTGAGCGCCGGCACCGTGACCGGCGGCATCACGGCCGGCGCGCTGAGCATCAATAACACCGTCATCACCACCAACAGCACCATCAAGAGCGCCAAATTGCTGGCCGACGCCATCAACGCCCAGAGCGCCACCACCGGCGTGTCGGCCAAGGCCGCCGCCACCAGCACCAGCGCCACCCTGTTCGGCGGCGCCGGCGCCGCCAACTACGGCAACGTCGACACCAGCGGCGGCGGCACTTACACGCTGTCGGTGGGCGGCGTCCACCTCGCCGTGCAGGCCGCCGGCGTGGCCGCGGGCGCGGCCGGGGGCGTCACGGCCGCCGGCATCGACAGCATCCTGGGCGGCACCAACAGCGTCACCACCGCGCTGGCCCAGGCCAATATCACCGTCAGCGGCACGGCCGCCGGCGGCGACTTGACATTCACCAACCCGGACGGTTCCAACATCGACGTCACGGAAGACGTCACCGGCGCCGTCACGGGCGGCCTGCGCACGGCGGCCGGCGCCGCCAACAACGGTTCCACGACCACGGCCTCGAGCTCGATCTCGCTGGTCTCGGCCAACGCCAGCCAGATCACGGTGGGCGGCACCAACGCCGCCGCGGCCGGCTTCACGGCCGGCGTCGGCGGCGCCTATCTGGGCGCCACCTTCACCCAGGATGGCAGCCAGACCAGCGGCAGCGTCGTCATCGACAGCACTAACAATTCCCTGCAAGGCATCCGCGACGCCATCAACAAGGCCGGCTTCGGCGTCACCGCCGCCATCGTCTCGGACGGCAGCGCCCTGCCCAACCATCTGGTGCTGACCTCGACCCAGACCGGCGCCACTTCCAGCATGAAGATTACGCTGGCCGGCACCGCCGGCGGCGCCGCCGACACCGCCCTCACCAACCTGCTGTCCTACGACGCCGCCGGTACCCAGAGCCTGAGCCAGACCTCGTCGGCGCAAAGTTCCCTGCTCAACGTCAACGGCATCGCCGTCACCAGCACCAGCACCACGGTCACCGGCGCCATCCAGGACGTGACCCTGACCCTGGGCCAGGTCGGCAGCGCCAACCTGGTGGTGGCCAAGGACAACACCACCCTGACCGGTTCGGTGAACGGCTTCATCAAGGCGTACAACGACCTCAACACCCAGATCGGCGCACTCAGCGGCTACAACGCCACCACCAAGGTGGGCGGGCCGCTGCTGGGCGATTCCACCACCATCAATCTGCAGGCGCAGGTGCGCAAGCAATTGTCGCAATCGATCGCCGGCTTGAAGGGCAACCTGACCAGCCTGTCGCAAATCGGCATTTCTTTCCAGAAAGACGGTTCCCTGATGCTCGACTCGGCCAAGCTGTCGACGGCCATCACGAAAAACTTCGGCGATATCGCCGGCCTGTTCGCGGCGGTCGGGAAAAGCAGCGACACCCTGGTCAATTTCACCAGTTCCACGGCCGCCACCAAGGCCGGCGACTATGCGCTCAACATCACCGCCGTCGCCACCCAGGGCAGCATAACGGGCGCGGCGGCGCTGGGCGCGAGCACCGTGATCGACCCGGGCACGAATTTCACCATCACGCTCAACGACACCACGCCTTCGACGGCCAGCAACACCGCCACCGTCGCCATTCCGGCCGGCAGCTACACGCCGACCCAGTTGTCGACCCTGCTGCAATCGACGATCAACGGCGTCAGCGGTTTTTCCAACGCCGGCTCGGCCGTCACCGCCAGCATCGACCCGACGGGCAAGTTGCAAGTGTCGTCCACCAGTTACGGCGTGAAATCGAACATCTTGATCGCGGACGGCACCGGCACCGCCGTCTCCACCCTGTTCGGCGGCGCCGCGGCGGTGGCCGGGGTCGATGTCGCCGGCACCATCGGCGGCTATTCGGCCACCGGTTCCGGGCAAACCTTGACCGGCTCCCCGGGCGCCCCCACCGAAGGCTTGAAACTGGAAGTGACGGGCGGCGTCGCCGGCGAACGGGGCACCATCGGCTTTTCCCAGGGTTACGCCTACCAGCTCAACAACCTGGCCGCGACCTACCTGGGCAGCTCCGGCTTCATCTCCGGGCGCACCAACGGCATCAACAGCAGCATCAAGTCGATCGCCACCCAGCGCGCCGCCTTCGCCGCAACCCTGACCGGCATCGAGGCGCGCTACCGCAGCCAATATTCGGCGCTCGACACTTCGATCGCCAGCATGAACACGACCACGACGTTTTTGACCCAGCAATTCGCGGCCATGGCCAAGAACAACTAGTACATCATTTAGACAGGAGACAGACAATGTTCGGATCCAGGCAAAGCGGCCTCAACGCCTATGCAAAAGTCGGCATCGAAACGGGCGTGATCTCGGCCAGCCCGCACAAATTGATCGTGATGCTGTTCGACGGCGCCATCGTCTCGCTGGGCGCCGCGCTCGGCCACATGCGGGCCGGCCGCGTGGCTGAAAAAGGCAAGGCCATCTCGCACGCCATCCTGATCGTCGAGAGCGGCTTGCGCGCCAGCCTGGACAAGAACGGCGGCGGCGAGATCGCGGAAAGCCTGGACGCGCTCTACGAATACATCAGCGGCCGGCTCTTGCTGGCCAATTTGAAAAACCAGCCGGAGCTGCTGGAAGAGGCGCAGCGCCTGCTGACCGACTTGCGCGGCGCCTGGAACGCCATCGGCGACCTGCCGGCCGTGGCCGACGCCAACCAACCCCGTCTCCCCATCCTTGCGAGCGCCTGACCCATGATGACCAGCCCAGAAGTTTTATCGGTATATGAAGCGATGGTCGTGTTGACCGAACAGATGGTGACGGCCGCCGCCGCCAGCGACTGGGACGGCTTGATCGCGCTCGAGCAGCGCTGCGCCGCCCACGTGCAGCGCCTCAAGGAAAGCGAACCGCCCCTGGCCCTGGTCGGCCCCAGCCGCCTGCGCAAGATCGACATCATCAAGAAACTGCTGGCCAACGACCGCCAGATCCGCGACTACACGACTCCCTGGATGAGCCAGCTAGCCGCCCTGATCAACAGCACCGGCACGCAGCGCCGCCTGGTCAACGCCTACGGCAGCGTGTAAGACATCATGTTGCCGCGCATTCCAGCCGGGGTCGGCGCACCGAGTCCGGCCGGCTTGCCGGCCAGCGCCGCCGACCCGCGCGGCCAGTTGCAGCGCGCCCTGCAGCCGCTGCTGGGACAATCCATGCCGGCCGAAGTGCTGGCGCGCCTGAACGACGGCAGCTTCCTGGTCAACGTGGCCGGCAACGGGGCGCGCATGCAATTGCCGCCCGGCACGCAAGTGGGCGCCGACATCGTCCTGACTCTGCTGGCCCTCGATCCGCGCCCCACCTTCCAGATCGGCGCCGGGCGCGACGCCGGCACGGTGACCCTGGCCTACGCCGAGGCCGAGCACGAAGCGCTGGCGGCCGGGAACGCGGCGCATGCGGCCGGAGCGGCGCCGCGCAGCCTGGCGGCCATCCTGCTCAGCAAAGCGCCGTTGACGCCGGCCGGCCAGTTGCCCGGCTTCGACCCGAGCGCCCCCGCGACCACCTTGAGCGTGGCGGCGCGCGCCATTGCCAAAGTGTTGAGCCTGGCCGACGGCGCCGCGCCGTCCGCCCTGATCGGCAAGAGCGCCCTGATGGACCCGGCCGCCATCGATCCGGCGCGGCTGGCGCAAACCCTGCACGACACGGTCGGCGCCAGCGGCCTGTTTTACGAATCCCACGTCGCCGAATGGGCCGACGGCAAGCGCGCCCTGCCCGACCTGCTGCGCGAGCCGCAAATGGCGCCGGCGGCGCGCGCGCCGGGCGCCGACCTGGCCGCCGCCCAACTGGTCAACCTGCAGTTGCACACCCAGGAGCAAGCCCGCGTGCAGTGGCGCGGCGAAGCCTGGCCCGGCCAAAAGATGGAATGGGATATCCACAAAGATGCGCCCGGGGGCGGCCAGGGCGGGCGCGACGAGGCGGCGCCGGCCTGGCGCAGCGGCGTGCGCTTCCAGTTTCCCATGCTGGGCGCCGTCACGGCTTCCGTGGCGCTGGTCGGCGGACGCCTGCACATCCAGATGCAGACCGGCAGCGAAGAAGCCGGCGCCGCGCTGCGCCTGCACGCGCCGGCGCTGGAACTGGCGCTGGACGCGGCCGGGGCGCCGCTCTCCTCGCTCACCATCGGTTTGCGCGCGGAAGACGGCGATGCGGTCTGAAGAGGGGCGCCGCGTGCTGCAGACGGCCGTCGCCCTGGCTTACCACGGCGGCACGGCCGCGCCCACCGTCGTCGCCAAGGGCAGCGGCCTGGTGGCCGAGCAAATCATCGCCCGCGCCCAGGAGGCCGGGGTCTTCGTGCACGAATCGAAGGAGCTGGTGTCGCTGCTGATGGAAGTCGACCTGGACCGGCAGATTCCGCCGGCCCTGTATCGCGCGATTGCGGAACTGCTGGCCTGGTTATATCATATTGAATCCGCGCAAAAGAATGGCGGTCCCCTGCCCGCCCCGCTCCAGCCAGGCGCCCTACCCATCGATACATAGACAGGCATCAATGCAAGCACATAATATGGATTCCGGCCTGGAGAACTGGCACGACTACGAAGTCGAGTCGCGCCGTGAAATCATTGCGCTACTGCGCGGCATCGGCGAAAAGAAACAATTGATACGCATGCTGATGCGTGGCGAATCCGAGGTCTGCGTCAGTTCGATCCTGGAAGTGGACGCCGAAAACAATTGCGTGATCCTGGACCGCTCCATCAACGAAGAGCAAAACCGGCACATGGTGGCCGGCGGCGGGATTTCCTTCGAAACCACGCTCGACAAGATCCGCATCCTGTTTTCCAGCGAAAAGATCGAAGAGTGCACGTTTGAAAACATGCAGGCCCTGAAAATCGCCCTGCCGGCCACCCTGATCCGCCTGCAGCGGCGCGAATACTACCGCATGGCGACGCCGCTCGGCAATCCCGTGCGGGTGCTGATCCCCTTGCCCTTTGATCTGGGCGGGCAAGTCACACCCTTTCCGCTGGCCGACATCAGTTGCGGCGGCATCGCCATCCTGGACAACAAACTGATGCTGGGCGACGCCATCGGCAAGAATTACCCCGGTTGCCGCATCGACTTGCCCGACATCGGCCAGGTCCTCACCACCTTGCAGATTCGCAACTCGCTCGACATGACCCTGCTGAACAGCAAGCTGAACCGGCGCCTCGGCTGCCAATTCACCGACCTGCCGCGGCCGATGCTGGCCCACGTGCAGCGCTATATCACCAAGCTCGAGCGCGAACGCAACGCCCGCATCGCCGGCCTCGGCTAA
>DMYQ01000081.1:7241-7548 GCA_003482555.1 Janthinobacterium sp.
GTTTTCCTCACAGAATCCGACGATATGCGACCCGACCCCAGCATTTTGCATTCCTGTCGAAATCAATCGAACAAGCTGGGCGGCGCGCCTCCATTTCACGCCAACAGATCATCATCAACATGCACATCCGTCCGCTTTACCTCGCCCTCATCCTCCTCGCTTTCCCCGCCTTCGCTCAGGCACAATATGCAACAGGTTCAGGCGCGCAATCAAATGATTAATTGCAATCGCCAACAACTGGGCGTGACAAAGGAAAGCCGACCGATATATGGCTACGATAACAAGGGGAATCGGCAATATGTCGATG
>DMYQ01000081.1:7716-17311 GCA_003482555.1 Janthinobacterium sp.
GAGTGCCAATAAGCGGCCTTCCACGCGGCGCGCCCCGGGCTCCGGGGGCCGCGCCGCGCCAAACGGCTTCACACTTGCATATTCATGATCTCGTGATAGCTTGAAACGAGCTTGTTGCGCACCTGGATGCTGGCCTGGAAAGAAATGCTGGCCTTTTGCATCGAGATCATGACCTCCGACAGGTTGACTTTGTCGTCCCCGGCCGAGAAGCTTTTGCCCAGCGCGTCGGCCTTTTGCTGGTCGGCGTTGACCGAGGCCAGCGCGCCCTGCAGGGCGTCGGAAAAATTCACCTTGGTGGCAGGCTGCGTCCCGCTCAAGGTTGGCAGCTCCGGCAAGGCCGCCGTCGGGCGCGTGGCCGCCGCCTTCAATTGCGCGATCATCGCCTCTATCCTGCCGCTGTCGATACCTCCTGTTTTCACTCTGTGCCTCCTCTTCCTTTAGTCTGTTGCTGCCGAAGAACAAATCCGCGGCCGGTGCGACAACGCCGAGTACAATATGCCGATACCAGCGTGGTCAGGCTTTCAGAATATCAGCCCCGGCGCCAGCCGCTGTCCCGAGCAGGGGCCGAAACGGGGCTCTGTTTCGGCGATGGGATGGCGACGCCCTGGCGGATAATTGTGCTTATCGTCCCATCCTCACGCAGGCATGGCCCGGCATCATCATTTTGCAAGACAACACGCTCGGAACCCGACCATGGCAGTAGCCGAAGAAATCGAACTCAATCCGGTGCCCGCCAACGCGGCGGCCTCCCTGCAGACCTTCGCCAATACGCCGATGGGCAAGAATTTCTTGCGCGGCTTGGGCGTGGCCGCCCTGGTCGCCATCGCCTTCGCCCTGTACATGTGGAACCAGGCGCCCGATTACCGCGTGCTGTTTTCCAATTACAGCGACCGCGACGGCGGCGCCATCACGGCCGAACTCGATAAACTCAATATCAAGCACAAGTTTTCCGACGGCGGCACGGCGATCCTGATCCCGGCCGAGCAAGTCAACGATGTACGCCTGAAGCTGGCCGCGGCCGGCTTGCCCAAGGGCGGCAACGTGGGTTTCGAGTTGATGGAAAATCAGAAGCTGGGCGTGTCGCAATTTCTCGAACAAGTCAATTTCCAGCGCGCGCTGGAGGGCGAACTGGCGCGCTCGATCGAATCGGTGTCGGCCGTCGACACGGCCCGCGTCCACCTGGCGCTGCCCAAGCCGTCCGTGTTCGTGCGCGAACAGCAAAAGCCCACCGCCTCGGTGCTGCTCAATCTGCGCGCCGGACGCAGCCTTGAACAGAGCCAGGTGAACGCCATCATCCACCTGGTCGCTTCCAGCGTGCCGGAATTGATGCCGTCCAATGTGACCCTGGTCGACCAGGCCGGCAATCTGCTGTCCGACGGCAAGGACAAGAGCGCCAACGCGAAAAATCTCGACCCCAACCAGTTGAAATACGTGCAACAGATGCAGCAAAGCGTGGTCAAGCAGATCGAATCGATCATCGTCCCCATCGTCGGCGAAGGCAATGTGCGGGCCGAGGCCACGGCCGACGTCGATTTCGCCCAGACCGAGCAAGCCGCCGAAACCTACAAGCCGAACTCGCCGCCGGCCGCCTCCGCCATCCGCAGCCAGCAAACCAGCGAGACGAGCGGCGCCGGCGGCGGCAATCCGGCCGGCGTGCCGGGCGCGCTGTCGAACCAGCCGCCCGGCGTGGCGACGGCGCCGCTGACGGCCGCGCCCACCGGTGCGCCGGCGGCGGTGGCGGCGACCAGCGGTCCCACGCACAAGGATGCCACCACCAATTTCGAAGTCGACAAGACCGTGCGCTACGAACAGAAATCGATGGGCGGCCTGCGCCGCTTGTCGGTGGCCGTGGTGGTCAATTACCGGCGCCTGGTGGACAAGAACGGCAAGGTCAGCATCAAACCCATCTCGGCCGAGGAAATGATCCAGATCAACAACCTGGTCAAGGAAGCGATGGGGTATAACAAGGAAAGGGGCGACAGCTTCAGCGTCGCCAATTCCCCCTTCGACGGCGTCGACAAGCCGGTGGAGGCGAGCACGGCCGTCGAATGGTGGCGCGACCCCGCCAACCTGCCGCTGGCCAAGGAGTTGGCCAAGTTCCTCATCACGGCCCTGATCTTGCTGTATTTGTTCATCAAGATCGTGCGCCCCATGCTGCGCCCCGTGTTCCGCAAGATCGACGATTTTTCGGCCAAGCCGGAAGTGCTGGAAGCGGTGGCGCACGACGAGGATGAAGAAACGGATGAACTGGTGAGCCCGGTCGAACTGGCCGCGATGGAAGAACACGCGGCACGCGGCTACCGCGAAAACCTGGCCATGGCCAAGAAGCTGGCGTCCGAGGATCCGCGCGTGGTCGCCAACGTGATCAAGGCTTGGGTGGGTAATAATGATTGACCGACAAAGAATGAACAGGTACGCAGAATGAATGAAACCACGGGATTGCAAAAGGCCGCCATCTTGATGCTGGCCATGGGCGAGAGCGAGGCCGCCGAGGTGATGAAATTTCTCGGCCCGCGCGAAGTGCTCAAGCTGGGCGCCGCCATGGCGACCATGAAGGGCATCGCCCACGAACAGGTGGTCGACGTGCTGGAGGATTTCCGCACCCAGACCGAGCAGAATTCCACCGTCGGCCTCGATTCGGACGAGTATATCCGCCAGGTGCTGACCAAGGCGCTGGGCGACGACAAGGCGTCGGTGCTGCTCTCGCGCATTCTGGGCGGCAAGGACGCGTCCGGCATCGAAAGCTTGAAGTGGATGGATTCGCAGTCGGTGTCCGAGCTGATCCGCAACGAACACCCGCAAATCATCGCCACCATCCTGGTGCATCTGGAACGCGACCAGGCTTGCGAAATCCTCAGCCATTTCACCGACCGCCTGCGCAACGACGTGGTGTTGCGCATCGCCACCCTGGACGGGGTGCAGCCGGCCGCCCTGCGCGAGTTGAACGACGTGCTCACCAAGCTCTTGTCGGGCAATGAAAACATCAAGAAATCCTCGCTCGGCGGGGTGCGCGCGGCCGCTGAAATCCTGAACTTCATGAGCGGCGAGCAAGAAGGCTCGGTGATGGATAATATCAAGAATTACGACAACGATATGGCGCAAAAGATCATGGACGAAATGTTCGTGTTCGATAACGTGATCGACATCGACGACCGCGGCATCCAGTTGCTGCTGCGCGAAGTGCAGTCGGAAATGCTGATCATCGCGCTCAAGGGCGCCTCGCAGGAATTGCGCGACAAGATTTTCAAGAACATGTCGGCGCGGGCCGGCGAGATGATGCGCGAAGACTTGGAATCGAAGGGGCCGGTGCGCCTGTCCGAAGTGGAAGCCCAGCAAAAGCAAATCCTGCAAATCGTCCGGCGCCTGTCCGACGAAGGCCAGATCGTCCTGGGCGGAAAAGGAGACGATTCCTTTGTCTGATATTCCAAAAGAACAGCAGAGCGCCTACCAGCGCTGGGAAATGACGTCCTTCGGCGACGACCGCGCCAGCGTGGCCGCCGCCCGCCGCGCCCTGGCCGAGCCGGAGCCGGTCGAGCCGCTCGCGCCCCTTCCCCTGCCGCCCAGCGAAGAGGAAATGAACGCGCTGCGCGAAGCGGGCCGCCTGGCCGGTTACGAAGATGGCCACCGCGACGGCCACGAGGCCGGCCGCCTGGAAGCGCTGGAACTGGGCCGCATCGCCAGCGACGTGGCGCTGGCCCACCTGGCCACCCTGGCCACGCAATTCGGCGCCGCCCTGGCTGAGGCCGACCAGTTGATCGCCAACGATGTGCTCGACCTGGCCCTGCAACTGGCCAAGGGCATGTTGAAGACGGCGCTGCCGGTGCGCCCCGAATTGATCTTGCCCATCGTACGCGAAGCCATCGAATACCTGCCCGTGCTGCAACAGCCGGCCCTGCTGATGCTCAATCCGGAAGACGCCAAGGTGGTGCGCGACGGCCTGGGCGAAGAACTCGACAAGGGCGGCTGGCGCCTGATCGACGACCCCGGCATTGAACGGGGCGGTTGCAAGATCGATACCGCCAGCAACCAGATCGACGCCCAGACCACGTCGCGCTGGCAGCGCCTGACGGCCGCCCTGGGCAAGGATCTGGATTGGCTGGCGCCGTGAGCGATCCCCATTCCGCGCGCTGGCGCGCTTACCTGGCCGATTGCGGCGCCGTGCTCGGCTTTGTCGAGCCGATGCAAGTGTCGGGCCGCGTCACCCGCGTGGCCGGCCTGGTGATGGAAGCCGTCGGCCTGCGCCTGGCCGTCGGCGCCGCCTGCACCGTGCCCTTGCCGAACGGCGGCCGGGTCGAAGCGGAAGTGGTCGGCTTCGACGGCGAGCGCCTCTTCCTGATGCCGCAAAGCGATGTCGAAGGCATCGTGCCGGGGACCCGCGTGTTTCCGGTCGAACCAGCCCTGCCCAAGCCGGGCAAGGTCGAGCACCCGCGCCGCCGCCCCAGCGACCGGGCCCGCCACTTGCCGGTGGGGCCGCAATTGCTGGGCCGCGTACTGGACGGCGCCGGCCGGCCGCTCGACAGCCTGGGGCCGCTGCATACCGTGGACAGCGCGCCCATCAATGTGCGCCCCGCCAATCCCCTGGGGCGCGCCCCCATCGTCGCCACCCTGGACGTGGGCGTGCGCTCGATCAACAGCATGCTCACCGTGGGCCGCGGCCAGCGCATGGGCCTGTTCGCCGGTTCCGGCGTCGGCAAGAGCGTGCTGCTCGGCATGATGGCGCGCTACACCGAGGCCGACGTCATCATCGTCGGCCTGATCGGCGAACGGGGCCGCGAGGTCAAGGAATTCATCGAACAGATTCTCGGCCCCGAGGGCTTGGCGCGCTCCGTCGTCGTGGCGGCCCCGGCCGACACGCCGCCGCTGATGCGCCTGCAGGGCGCCGCTTACGCCACGGCGATCGCCGAATACTTCCGCGACCAGGGCCAGAACGTGCTCTTGATCATGGACTCGCTGACCCGCTACGCCATGGCCCAGCGCGAAATCGCGCTGGCGATCGGCGAACCGCCCGCCACCAAGGGTTATCCGCCCTCCGTGTTCGCGAAATTGCCGGTGCTGGTGGAGCGCGCCGGCAACGGCCAGGAGGGTGGCGGCTCGATCACCGCCTTTTACACCGTGCTGACCGAGGGCGACGACCAGCAAGACCCGATCGCCGACGCCGCGCGCGCCATCCTGGACGGGCACATCGTGCTCAACCGGCGCCTGGCCGAGGCCGGCCACTACCCGGCCATCGACATCGAACAATCGATCTCGCGGGCGGCCCACTCGATCACCACCCACGAGCACCAGCAAAAGGCGCGCCGCCTGAAGCAACTGTATTCGCGTTACGAGCGCAGCCGCGACCTGATCAGCGTGGGCGCCTACAGTTCCGGTTCCGATCCCGTGCTCGACCAGGCCATCTTGCTGCACGAACGCATAGAAGCCTTTCTGCAGCAGCACATCACGGAAAGAGTCGGCATGGATGAGAGCTTGGCGCAACTTACCGCTCTATTCGAGTGATGGCGGGCTGGCGCGGCGACCTATAATTGACCCATCATGGCTTCCCCTTCCCAACTCACCACCCTCATCGACCTGGCGCGCCGGGAAACGGATGACGCCGCGAAACGGCTGGGCGCCGCGCTCAAGGCGGCCGAGGATTGCCAGCAAAAACTCGACATGCTGAGCGGTTACCGCGACGATTACGCGGCCCGCTTCGAAGCGTCGCTGGCGGCCGGCATGACGCCCATGGCTTACCGCAATTTCCAGGCTTTCATGGACAAGCTGGAAAACGCCATCAATGGCCAGCAGGAAGTGGTGCGCAACGCCCGGCGCCGCGGCGAACAGGAAAAGGCCGTCTGGCAGGCCAGCGAGCGCAAGCGCATGTCTTACACCACCCTGGAAAACCGGGCGCAGGAAGAGGCGCTCAAGCTGGAAGCCAAGCGCGACCAGAAAGCCATGGACGAACACGCGGCCAGACAGGCTTATTACAAACGCTGAGCCCGACGGGCGCGGCATCACCATCACACGGCGCGATCATGCAAACTCCGATTCTCCAGACCAGCAATTCCAGCAACGTCGGCAACATCGCCGCGGCGCCCGCGCCGAAGACCAGTCCGGCAGCGGCTGCGGGCGAGGGCGATTTCCAGCGCACCCTGACACGCCAGATCGAGCAGCGCCAGGCGCAAAGCGGGCCGCCGCCGCTGCTGGCCCAGCCCCACTTCCAGGCCCAGGCGCCAAGCCAGGCGAGCCAGGCGCCGGCCAAGCCGACGCCGCCGAACAATCCCGCCCAGCCCGCGCAAAACACGGCGCCGCCGGAACAAAACAAGCCGGCCGCCGCCTCGCCCGCGCCGGCCGCAAGCGATACCGCGCCCGCCAAGAAAGCGGACGACAAGACCGATAGCGACAGCGCCGACGGCGCCAGCGACGCCCAGGCCGCCCAGGCGGGCCCGGTGGCGAACATGCTGGCCCTGGTGGCCAGCTTCAACCAGGTTTCCAGCCTGCCGGCCGCGCAAGCGGGCGACGCCAGCGCGCGCAAGGGCTTGGCGGCGGCCGATCTGGCCAAGGGCAAGGCGCAATTGGGCGCGACGGCCGCCGATGCCGCCGACGCCAAGGGTAAGGCCGACGGCAGCGACACCGCCTTCGCCGCCGCGGCCGCCGGCGCCAAACAAAAGGCCGCGCTCGCGCCCGACGCCGACGCCGCCCCCGGCAAGGCGGGCGCGCCCGACCCGACCCTGTTGACGGCTGTCAAGACGCGCGAAGGCATGCCGGAATTGCTGGCCGCCGCCAAGGAAGCGCGCATCGAGCCGGGCGCCATCGCCGCGACCACACCGCAGGCTGCGCTGCAAATCGCGGCCGCCGCCTCGGTGCCGGGCGACAAATTGAATGGCCGCGTCGGCAGCGCCGCCTGGGACCAGCAACTGGGCCAGAAAATCGTCTGGATGGTGGCGGGCGGCGACCATAGCGCGACCCTGACCCTGAATCCGCCCGACCTGGGGCCGCTGCAAGTGGTCTTGAAAGTGTCCAACGATCAAGCCGACGCCACCTTCACGGCGGCCCAGCCGGAAGTGCGCCAGGCCCTCGAGGCGGCCCTGCCCCGTCTGCGCGAAATGATGAACGAGGCCGGCATACAGCTGAGCAATGCGACGGTGTCGGCCGGCATGGCCCAACAGCAACAGAATGGCGGCGGCAATGCCGAGGCGCGCATGGGCGGCGGCAACGGTCGCGGCGGCAGTGGCGGCAATGGCGGCTCCGATCAGGGCGGCGCCGCCATCGCCGTGCGCACCACCACCACTTTGTCCGGCAAGGGCGATCTGGGCATGGTCGACACCTTCGCCTGAGGTTCGCCGGTGAGCCGCCTGTCGTCCCGGCGACACAGCGGCCTGTCGCCTCGGCGACACAGCGGGGCGCTTTTCGCGGGCAAACCGCGAGCTGAGCGCCCTTCTCCCGTCTTTTCGGCGCATCCTTCCGCGCAGAATTTGCCGATAATGACATAATGGCGTCGTGCTCCACTTCTCCCCAGCAAGGTTCTTTTGAAAGCAAATCCGAAAATGAAAGCAGCTCCGAAAGCAGACGCAGCACCGGCACCGGCGGGCGCGTCGAAGAAGAAGCTTTTGATCATCATCGTGGCAGCCCTGCTGGTAGTCGGCGGCGGGGGCGGCGCGGCCTGGTTTTTCATGCACGACAAGGGTGACGCGGCGGAATCGTCGTCGAAGAAGCAGCACAACAAGGAAGCCGTGAAATCGGGCCCGCCCGTGTTCGTGCCGCTGGAACAGTTCACCGTCAATTTGCAGCCGGAAAACGGCGACCAGTATTTGCAGATCGCCATCACCCTGCAAGTGGCAAGCAATGAAGAAGTCGAAGAGGTCAAGCTGAACATGCCGAAGGTGCGCAGCCGTCTCTTGTTGCTGTTGTCGAGCAAGAAGGCCTCGGAATTGAACACGGCCGACGGCAAGAAACAGCTGGCCAAGGAAATCATCGAGCAAATCAAGCAGCCCTTCGATGAAAAAGGCCCGAGCCAGGAAGTGTCGGACGTCTTGTTTACCTCGTTTATCATTCAATAAGCTTCATGGCCGATAATTTCCTTTCCCAGGAAGAAGTCGACGCCCTGCTCAAAGGTGTCAACGGAGACCAGGACGACGCCCAAGCCCCCGAAGAAACAACGGGCGTGCGCACCTACAACCTGGCCACCCAGGAACGTATCGTGCGCGGCCGCATGCCGACCCTGGAAATCATCAACGAGCGCTTCGCGCGCCTGTTGCGGGTCGGCCTGTTCAATTTCCTGCGCCGCAGCGCCGAAGTGTCGGTCGGTTCGGTGCGGGTGTCGAAGTACAGCGAATTCATCCGCAACCTGGTGGTGCCGACCAATTTGAATCTGGTCCACATGAAGCCGCTGCGCGGCACGGCCCTGATGGTCTTCGATCCGGGCCTCGTATTCTTGCTGGTCGATAATCTGTTCGGCGGCGACGGCCGCTTCCACACCCGCGTCGAGGGGCGCGACTTTACCCAGACCGAGCAGCGCATCATCTTGCGCATCCTCGACATCGTCTTCGAGGCTTACACCAAGTCCTGGGAGCCGGTGTTCCCGGTCGAATTCGAGTATATCCGCTCGGAAATGAATACCCAGTTCGCCAACATCGCCACTCCGAACGAGGTGGTGGTGGCCTCGACTTTCACGGTGGAGCTCGGTTCCGTCTCGGGCCAGATCCACTTTTGCATGCCGTATTCGATGATCGAGCCGATCCGCGACGCCCTCACTTCCAGCCTGCAGGGCGAGGCCCTGGAAGTGGACAAGCGCTGGATACGCCTGATGACGCAGCAAATCCAGATTGCCGAGGTGGAACTGGTCGCGTCCCTGGGCACGGCCAAGGTGTCCTTCGACGATATCTTGAACATGAAGGTGGGCGACATCATTCCGCTCAACATACCCGAGCTCATTTCGGCCACGGTCGACGGCGTGCCCGTGATGGATTGCACATATGGTGTATTGAATGGACAATACGCCCTGAAGGTCGAGAAATTACTCGCCAATTCCGATAGTTCCAAATAAGCGCCAACGGCCCGGCAATACAACAGGAGAGCAACATGTCCGACAATCAAGACGATCAAAGCGCCGAAGACGACTGGGGCGCGGCCATCGCCGAGCAGGCCAAGGCCGAGGCGGAAGCCTTGCAAAATCAAGCCAACACGGCCAGCGTGGCGAGCGCCGCCAGCGCCGCCAGCGCCGCCGTGTTCAAGGACTTTTCCAAGCAGGGTTCGAAGACCGAGACCCACAACGATATCGATTTCATCCTCGATATCCCGGTGCAACTGACGGTCGAACTGGGACGCACCAAGATCGCCATCAAGAACTTGCTGCAACTGGCGCAAGGCTCGGTGGTCGAGCTCGACGGCCTGGCCGGCGAACCGATGGATGTGCTGGTGAACGGTTGCCTGATCGCCCAGGGCGAGGTGGTGGTGGTGAACGACAAGTTCGGTATCCGCTTGACCGACATCATCACGCCGTCCGAACGCATCAGAAAACTGAATAAATGAAGCCTGGCGTATTCCTGGCGCTGGCCGCCGCCTGCTGTTTCGCCCACGCGGCGGATGTGGCGGCTTCCGCCGTCACGGCTTCTGCCGT
>DMYQ01000081.1:17461-38527 GCA_003482555.1 Janthinobacterium sp.
TTGCAAGCGCGTCCGTGGCGGCCAGCCCACCGGTCGCCGCGGCCACCCTGCCCGCCAGCGCGCCAGCGCCAGCAATTGCGGCCGTCCACCCGGCACCGGCCAGCTTCGCCATGCCCGCGCCACCGCCTTCCTCGGCCGGCTTGCTGCAAACCGTGCTGGCGTTGAGCTTCGTGCTGGCCCTGCTGTTCGGTCTGGCCTGGTGCATGAAACGCTACGGCCCCAAGGCGCCGGCCGGGAATGCGCGGCTGCGCTTGCTCAGTTCGCTCAGCCTGGGCGGTCGCGAGCGCATCCTGCTCATCGAAGTGGCCGACCAGTGGATCGTCGTCGGCGCCGCGCCGGGACGGGTCAACGCCCTGGCCACCATGCCGCGCCAGGAAGACGATACGCCGGCCGGGATGTCGCAACAGAACGGCCTGGCCGCGGCCAATTTTTCCGAATGGCTGAAACAAACCATCGACAAACGCAATGGGAAGTAGGCAGCAGATGCGGTACGCAACACATTCTCCACAATCCACACGATCGACCGGCCTGGCGCCGGCCCTGGGCCGTCTCCTGAAATGCCTGCTCCCGGTCGCCATGCTGGCACTACCCCTGTGGGCCGCCGCCGATCCCGGCATTCCCGCCTTCAACAGTACCCCGGGCCCCGGCGGCGGGCAAAACTACACCCTGCCGGTCCAGACCCTGCTGTTGATGACCTCGCTGTCCTTCTTGCCGGCGGCGCTATTGATGATGACCGGCTTCACCCGCATCATCATCGTGCTGTCGCTGCTGCGCCAGGCGCTGGGCACCCAGTCGGCGCCGCCAAATCAAGTGATGGTGGGGCTGGCCCTGTTCCTGACCCTGTTCGTCATGGGGCCCGTGTTCGACAAGATTTACACGGAAGCGTATTTGCCGCTGCAGGAAAACAAGATCAGCATGGCCGAGGCGATGAACAAGGGCGTCGAGCCCTTGAAAGTGTTCATGCTCAAGCAGACGCGCCAGGCCGACCTGGCCTTGTTCGTCAAGATGTCGCGCTCGCCCGCGCTGCAGGGGCCGGACGACGTGCCGCTGCGCATCCTCATTCCCGCCTTCGTCACCAGCGAATTGAAGACCGCCTTCCAGATCGGCTTCGCCATCTTCATCCCCTTCCTCATCATCGACATGGTCGTGGCCAGCGTGCTGATGTCGATGGGGATGATGATGATGTCGCCGGCCGTCATTTCCCTGCCCTTCAAGCTGATGCTGTTCGTGCTGGTGGACGGCTGGCAATTGCTGCTCGGCTCACTGTCTCAAAGTTTTTACTAAAGGCCAACGATGACACCGGAAAGCGTCATGACCCTGGGCCGCAACGCGATGGAAGTCACCCTGATGGTGTCGGCCCCGCTGTTGCTGGTGGCCCTCATCATCGGCTTGATCGTGAGTATTTTTCAAGCCGCCACGCAAATCAACGAGGCGACCCTGTCCTTCATTCCCAAGCTGGTCGGGATCTTCGTCGCCCTGGTGGTGGCCGGGCCGTGGATGTTGTCGGTCATGCTGGACTATATGCGCTCGGTATTTACCGGCATCCCCGGCCTGGTAGGCTGAAGTGCTGACCCTGTCGAGCGCCGAACTCAACACCTGGATCGCGGCGCTGCTGTGGCCGCTCAGCCGCATCCTGGGCCTGGTCGCCAGCGCTCCCCTGTTCGGCAACGCCAGCGTGCCCGCTTCGGTCAAGCTGGGCCTCGGTCTGTTGCTGGCGATGATCATCGCGCCCACCGTGCCGGCGCTGCCGGCGGCCGACCCGCTATCCCTGGCCGGCTTGCTGATACTGATCCAGGAAATGCTGATCGGCCTGGCAATGGGTTTTGCGATACGGATCGTCTTCGCGGCCGTCGAAATGGCCGGTGAAATCAGCAGCCTGACCATGGGCCTGGGCTTCGCCACGTTTTTCGATCCGCAGTCGCAGGGACGCTCGTCGGCCATCAGCCAGTTCCTGGCCCTGCTGGCGACCATGGCCTTCATCGCCACCAACGCCCACCTGGCACTATTGTCGGCGCTGGCCGAAAGCTTCGTCAGCCTGCCGATTTCAGCCAGCCCCGTGGGCGGCGCCGGCTTCAAGCAACTGGCCGACTACGGCGCCAAGATCTTCAGCTCCGGCGTGCAAATTTCCCTGCCCATCGTCGCCGCCCTCTTGATCACCAACGTCGCGCTCGGGATACTCACGCGGGCCGCGCCGCAACTGAATCTGTTCGGCATCGGCTTCCCGATCACCCTCACCATCGGCATGCTGGTGATCAGCCTGACCCTGCCCTACCTGTCCATGCCCATACAAAATCTGTTCCTGGACGGCCTGGAAACGAGCCGCAAGCTGCCGCGCACCTGGTCGCAACCGACCGCGCCGGCCAGCATCCCCATCAAGCGGTGATGTAGTTAAACAGCGACAGGCCGGACATCTGGGTGAAGGATTTTTGCGCCGCCTGCAAGGTCGTCTGCTGTTGCGTGAACAGGGAAATGGCGGCCACCGTGTTCAAGTCTTGCAAGCCGGACAGAGTGGTCGCGTACTGCAGGTTGATGTCGTCGCCGGCGGTGTCGAGGGTGTCGATTTCCTTCAGCCGGGAACCGACCGCGGCCTGGATCGTCAGCACATTGGTGGAAGCCGTGTCGATCAAATTGTGCGCCACGTTCAAGCCATTCGTCAGCGCCGCCTGGCCGGCCGCCCCGCTGCCCGGCGCACGCAAGACGGTGAGCAGGTTTTGCAGCGTGGTAAACACCGATTCCTTGGTGCTGGGCTGGAGCGTGAACTGGTCGCCATTGGCCGGCGCGCCCTTGATGTCCAATTGCTGCCCGTCGAAAGAGATCGACTGGCCGCTGACATACGGCACTTGCACGGCCGGGTTGGGCACGGGCACCCCCAGGGTGGTGTCGGTGACGGCATAGGTGGTGGCGCCGCCCGCGCCCGGGGCCACGGTGAAGGTGATCGCGTACTGGTGCCCCGTCAGCAGGGCCGCGTTGGCCACCGAGCCGGCGGAAACGATGCCGGAACCGCCGCGCGCGAAATTGCCCGGCGCGGCCGCCGTGGCGAAGGTGCCGTTGCCGGTCAAATTGCTGTCGAAGACGTCGCTGCCGGAATCGCTGACCGGCACGCTGCGCGCCGACGCCACCTGCAATATGCGCTGGCCCTGGTCGCCCTGGTAGGCGGCGCCGGTGGCCGTCTGTGTATAGGGCACGGTGGTCGACTTGAAGCCGGAAAACAGGTAGCCGCCGGCGCCGTCGGCCGTGTTCGCCTGCGCCAGCATGTCGCTGATATTGCCCTGCAACTGGGTCGCCAGTGAAGCGCGGTCGGTGTCGGTCAAGCCGCCGTTACCGGCGTGCACCACCAGTTCGGTGATACTGGTGAGCAAGGAATTGGTGCTATCGAGCGCATTCGTTTCTTGCGACAACAAATCCTTGGCATTGCTGCGATTCGTGACGAATTGCGTATTGATGGACTGCGCTTGCGTCACTTCCAGCGCGCGCGCGGTGGCGACCGGATCGTCGGCCGGGGTCAGGTTCTTGCGATTGCTCGACAACTGCATCTGGCTGCGGTTGAGCGCCGTTTGCAGGGAGTTCATCTGGGTGACGCCCGACTCGTAAATCGATTTTGTACTGATGCGCAACATGTCAAACTCCTTCGGCGATGCGTCGCCGCATCAAAAAAAAACCCCGCGCCATCAGCCGCCGCCCAGGCTCAGCAAAACGGAAAACAATTGGCTGGCGATTTGCATGACCTTGCCGGCCGCCTGGTAGGCTTGCTGATACTTCAACAGATTGGCCGCTTCTTCGTCCAGGTTGACGCCCGACACCGATTGCTGCTGTGCCGTGATCTGAGTCAGCAAGGTTGAACTGGCGGCGTTATTGGCTTGCACTTCGCGCGTCTTGTTGCCGACGAAGCTGACCGTCTGCGCATAGGCGCCCTGGAAAGTGGTCTTGCCGCCGTCCAGCACATTGCTCGTCTGCAGGGCGCCCAGCAGGGCCGCGTTGCGGTTGTCGCCCACCCCGCTGCTGTTCGGCCCCACCGTGAACTTGTCCTGGTCGCCGGGCGTGCCCGTGAAGGACACGTTGACGCCGCCGAAATTGATATTGTCGCCGGCGTGGAAGGGAATGCTGGCGGTTCCGGCCGGATATACCGTGGCGACCCCGGCGTTGGTGACCGTGACGGCCTGGGCCGGGGGAAAACCGGCCAGGGAATTGCTTCCCTTGGTATAAGTGAGGGTCAGCGGCGCGGTCAAAGCGTTGCCGGGCGTCAGATAATTCTTGTCGACGCTGCCGGGACTGATCTTGGCGCCGCCCGTGTTGGTGCCGGGATTGTTGGTGGTGATGGGGGCGGCCACGGCGATCTTGGTCGGATCGCTCAGGGCCACGCCCATGGCATAGGCGCCGCTCTTGGTCGGCTGCACCACGAAATCGTCGCCCTGGGCGGCCGCGCCCGAGATCGAGTAATCCACCCCGTCTATGGTTTGCGGCACCGTCTGCGGATACGGATTGATCACCGTCGTTTGGCCGTCCGACTGGCGCGCGACGACGAAGTTGGTGCCGTCGTATTTGACATCGTAGTCGCTGGTGGTGAGTTTGCTGGGATCGCTGATCGTCGCCGTCACCGTCGTCGTGCTGGTCGGATTATTGCGCGCGTCGGCCGAGACGGTCACCGGCGGCGTCGTGAAAAAATTGCTGCCCGGCGCGCCGCCCTGGTCTTGCCCCAGCACATGCTGGGCGTTGAAGCTGCTGGTGATGCCAATCGCCACCCGTCCCAGCGAATTTTGCACCTGATCCAGGGTCTCGCTGCGAAACGACATCAAGCCGCCCAGGGAACCACCGTCGAGCGATTTTTCGGGCAAGATGGTGACATGGTTGTTGCCGCTCACGTAACCGACTTCGACCCTTGCCGGATCGGTCAGCGACGGCGTCGCCGCCAGCTGGAAGGATTTATTGCCCACCACCAGGGGCTGGCCGGAACCGATCGAAATATTGATGGTGTTGTTGTCGCCGGGCGTGGCCGTGGCTTTCACATACTTGTTGAGCTCATTGACCAACTGGTCGCGCTGGTCGAGCAAGTCGTTCGGCTGATCGCTGGGCCCGCCCGTCACCTTGGCGATGGCATCGTTGATTTGGGCGAGTTGTTGCCCGTATGAATTGATCGCGCTCACGTTCGAGGTGATTTCCTCATTCACCCCCTGGCCGATGTCGTTCAAGCGCTGCGCCATCGCCTGAAAACTCGAGGCCAGCGAGTTGGCGCTCGACAGCATCGCCTGGCGCGCGGGAGTCGAGCCGGGGTTCGCGTTGATCGCTTGCACGCCGTTGAAAAAATTCTGCATGGCCGGCGAGACCCCGGTGCCGGGGTCGGCCATCATATTGTCGATCTGGCTGATCTGGGTATTGTAGGCGTCCAGGGAACTGTTGCTGCTTTGCGCGGCGCGCACCTGGGAAGCCAGGAAATTATCGTAAAAACGTTTCACCTCCACCACCTGGGTACCGCTGCCGATAAAACTGCCGCCGCTGCCCTGGGCCGGCCCGGCGCCCTGCACCACCACCTGGCGGTTGTAGCCGTCCACATTGGAATTGGATATATTGTGGCCGGTCGTCGCCATGCCCACTTGCGCCGCGAGCAAGCCGCTCTTGCCAATATTGAGGAGATCTGTGCCCATGATGTTTTTCTACCTAGTATCCTGTCTTATGTGTTTACGGCAGAAGCGCGCAAAACTTGAAGTTGCGCGCCCGGAATGCGCGTCAAGCGCACTCAACCAAACAGCGATTGCTTGATGATACGGGTCAGCTTGGTGGCGTAATTCGGGTCGGTGGCATAGCCGGCGCGCTGCAAGCCCTGCGCGAAACTGCTGGCATCGCCGGCGCTGGCCATCACTTTTTCATAGCGCTTGTTGCCGCTGATTAACTTGGCGTAATCCTGGAAGCTTTCGCCATACGAATCGTAGGCGCGGAATTTTCCCATCGTCGTGTGCGGGCTGCCATTCACGTATTCGGTGGTGACGGCCATGGCAACCTTGCCCTTCCACTCAGGCCCGGCCTTGATGCCGAACAGATTGTGGCTGGGCGCGCCGCTCTGGGTGCGGATTTCGCGCTTGCCCCAACCCGTCTCCAGCGCCGCCTGACCCAGCATGAACTTGGCGGGAATGCCGGTCGCGCGGCTGACCTGCTCGGCCGCGGCGCCCAGCTTATCCTGGAAGGCGCGCACATGGGGCGCTTGCGCGCCCCTGACGACGCTGGCCGGGGCGGCCTTGTCGACGGCGGGCACGGCCGCGCCGGCCGTGGCGCCCTGCTTGCGGAAGGCTTCCAGCGCGGCCGCCATGTTGGAGGCGCGCGGGCTGACGGCGGTGTCGGCCGCGGCCGCGGCCGCATCGTCGGGCGCGGCCACGGCTTGCGTCATCTGGCGCATCAGCATGTCGGCCAGGCCGGTGCCGCGCTTGGCCAGGTTTTGGCTGGTCTGCTGATCCAGCATCGAGGTGTACATCTTGCTTTGCGAACTGTCCAGGGCGCCATCTTGCGGCGTGGCGTCGCGCATGCTCTTGAGCATCATATTGATGAACATGGCTTCGAACTGGGTCGCCGCCGTCTTCAGGGCGGCCGGATCGTTCGCCTTGGCCGACTGGCGCACGGCGTCGAAACCCTTGATATCGTAGGCGGCGTTGCCGGAAAGGTCGGTTTGGCTGATCATGGCGCGCCCTCAGATTATTTCAAGTTCGGCGCGCAGGGACCCGGCGGCCTTCATTGCTTGCAAAATCGCCAGCAAGTCTTGCGGCGAGGCGCCGATCGCATTCAAAGCCTTGACCACCTCGGCCAGGTTGGCGCCCGCCTTGAGCATGACCACCCGCCCCGGTTCCTTCTTGATATCGATCTGCGCCGTCTGGCCCGCCACCGTTTGCCCGCCCGAGAGCGGGTTGGGCTGGCTGACCGCCGGTTCGGCGCTGATGCTGACCGACAGATTGCCGTGTGAAATGGCGCAAGTGTCGAGCGTGACGGCCTGGTTCATCACCACCGAACCGGTGCGCGCGTTCAGGATGACCTTGGCCGCCATCTGCGCCGGCGTCACGTCCAGGCTTTCCAGCGCGCCTATGAAGGCGACGCGCTGATCCGGGCTGGACGGCGACTGCACGCGGATCACGCGCCCGTCCAGCGCGGCCGCGATGCCGCCGCCGAAATGCTTGTTGATGGCGTCGACGACCCGGCTGGCCGTGGAAAAGTCGGTATTGTTCAACTCCAGGCGGATGCCGCCGGCGTCGCCCAGGGTGGTGGCCACCGCCCGCTCCACCGTGGCGCCCGAGGAAATCCGGCCCACGCTCAAATGGTTGATTTGTACCGAGCTGCCGGCCGCCTGGGCGCCCACGCCGCCGACCAGCACATTGCCCTGCGCCATGGCGTAAATCTGGCCATCGGCGCCTTTCAGGGGCGTCATCAGCAAGGTGCCGCCGCGTATGCTCTTGGCGTTACCCATGGACGAGACCGTCACATCGAGGGTCTGGCCCGGCTGGGCGAAGGCGGGCAGCGCGGTGGTGACCATCACGGCCGCCACGTTTTTCAATTGCAAGGTGGTGCCTTGCGGTAAATTCACGCCCAATTGCTGCAGCATCGACACCACGCTTTGCACCGTGAACGGGGTTTGCGTGGTCTGGTCGCCGCTGCCGTCGAGGCCGACGACCAGGCCGTAACCCATCAGCTGATTCTGGCGCACGCCGGCGATGCTGGCCAAATCCTTCAAGCGTTCGGCGTGGGCGGCTGGCGCGGCCAGCGGGCCGCACAGGGACAGCGAGCACAGGGCCAGGACCCGCAGGGTGCGTGGAAAGGTGGTTGCCATGATCAAAAAGGCACCAGGCTGAGGAAGAAGCGCGAAGCCATCGAGGTCATTTCGGCGCGGTCGATCTGGCTGTTGGTGCGGTATTCAACCCTGGCGTCGGCGACCTGGGTGGAAGAGACGATATTGCCGGTGGCAATGGTGTCGGGGCTGATCATGCCGGAAAAGCGGATGAACTCGACGCCCTTGTCCATCGCCACCTGTTTTTCGCCGGCCACCAGCAAATTGCCGTTGCTCAGCACTTCGGTCACCGTCACGCCGATGGTGCCGGTGAAGGCGTTGCTGACCGAATGGTTGTCGCCGTCGGCGAACTTGCTGGCCGAATTGGCCGAGACGTTGGCGCCCAGCATGCCTTGCAGCGGGCCGGGCGTGGAGAAGCCGACGCTGCCGCTCTTGTTGGCGGAACTGGCGCCCGCCTTCACGGCATTGGTTTTTTCCGTGATGGCGATGGTGATCATGTCGCCCACCTGGCGCGCGCGCCGGTCTTCGAAATATGGACGGTAGGCGGCGCCCTGGAAGATGGCGCCGTTGGCGGCCACGGCCGGTTCGCTGATTAGCGGACGGGCCGTGCGCGGGCCCTGCACGATCGAGGTCGGCACCACCGAGCAGGCGCAGCACGCCACACCCAGCAAGACCGACATCGGCGTGGACCAGAATCGGGACATGCGTGTGGACATGCGTTTGGACAAGGGTTTGGACAACTGTTTCATGCGACCTCCGTTGGCGTCCCGTGGGGGCGCCGCTATCACTACATTTGCGTCAGTTTTTGCAGCATTTGATCGGACGTGGTGACGGCCTTGCTGTTGATTTCATAGGCGCGCTGGGTCTGTATCATGTTCACCATTTCCTCGGCCACATTGACGTTCGAGGTTTCCACGCTGCCTTGCAGCAGCAAGCCGGCGCCGTTGGTGCCCGGGGTATTCGTTTGCGGATTGCCCGAGGCGCCAGTTTCCACGTACAGATTTTGCCCCTTCGACTCCAGCCCGGCCGGATTGACGAAGGTGGCCAGTTGCAGGCTGCCGATCTGCGAGGGGGCGGCGGTGCCGGGCAGGGTCACCGACACCGTGCCGTCGCTGGCCACCGTCAGGCTCAGGGCGTTGGCCGGCACCGTGATGGCCGGTTGCACGACAAAGCCGCTCGAGGTGACCAGTTGGCCGTTGCTGTCGGTCTGGAAAGAACCGTCGCGGGTGTAGGCGGCGGTGCCGTCCGGCAGCAGCACGGGGAAGAAACCGGCCCCGTTCACCATCACATCCTTGGAATTGCCGGTCGACTGGACATTGCCCTGGGTGTGGATGCGTTCCGTGGCCACGGTGCGCACCCCGGTGCCGATCTGCAAGCCGGACGGCAACTGGGTTTGCTGCGAGGATTGCGCGCCGGGCTGGCGCACGTTTTGGTACAGCAAATCTTCGAACACGGCGCGCGACTTCTTGAAGCCATTGGTGCTGACGTTGGCCAGATTGTTGGCGATGACGTCCATCTGGGTCTGCATCGCTTCCAGACCGGTCTTGGCTATCCATAGTGAACGAATCATTTTCTTCTCCAATAAGGGCGCGGCAAGCGCCATCGCACCACTGCATTATGCGCGGGCCGGACTCAACTCAAAGCGAGGAGCTGGGTGGCTTTCGCGGCGTTGCTCTCGGCATTCTTCAATAAACTCATCTGCGTTTCAAACTGGCGCGCCAGGCCGATCATGGTGACCATGGAATCGACCGGGCTGACGTTACTGCCTTCCAGGGCGCCTTCCGCCACGGTCACATTCAAGTCGGCATCGGCCGGCAGCCCGCTCTTCAGGCGGAACAGGCCGTCGTCGCCGCGCACCATAGCCGACTCGGGCGGATTGACCAGCTTGATGCGTCCCAGCACGGTGGCCGGGCCCGGCTTGGTGTCGGTGGAAATGCCGCCCACCGTGCCGTCGCTGGCGATGGCCACGTGGACTTCGGGCGGCACGGCGATGGGGCCGGTATCGCCGGCCACCATCAGGCCGCTCTGCGTTTGCAGCATGCCGTTTTCATTGAGCTTGAGAGCGCCGTTGCGGGTGTAGGCTTCCGAGCCGTCGTTTGACTGCACCGCGATCCAGCCCTGGTTTTGCAGGGCAAGGTCGAGCGAGCGCCCGGTCTGCTGCAGGGGGCCGGCGCTGAAATCGGAACCGATGGTGGAATCGACCACGAAGGCGCGCGTCGGCAAGGCGGCGCCGACCACCGGCACGGCGCGGAAAGAGTCGAGCTGGGCGCGAAAACCCGTGCTGCCGGCGTTGGCCAGATTGTTGGCCGTGGTCGCCTGCCGTTCCAGGATGTGCTTGGCGCCGCTGCTGGCGGTATAAATGAGTCTGTCCATGTGTTTCTCCGCGCCGTGCGCCGTGTTGAGCGCGCGCGGGGCCCGCGCGCGGGTGGAGGCGGCCGCGCGGGCCACCCCTGAGCTTGAACTTAGCGCAAGCTGACCAGGGTTTGCAGCACCTGATCCTGGGTCTTGATGGTTTGCGCGTTGGCCTGGTAGGCGCGCTGCGCCGTGATCATGTTGACCAGTTCGGCCGTCAGATCGACATTCGACGATTCCGTCGACGACGAGCGCAAGGTGCCCAGGCTGCCCGTGTTGGGCGTGCCCACCAGCGGGCCGCCCGAGGCCGAGGTTTCGGCAAAGGCGTTGTTGCCCAGCGGTTGCAAGCCGTTCGGGTCGGTGAAATTGGCCAGCACGATCTGCGCCAGCGCGCGCGTGCGCCCGTTCGAATACTGGCCCAGGATGACGCCGTTGGCGTCCGAGGCAAAGCTGGTCAGCTGGCCGCCCGCGTAGCCGTCTTGCACCGTGCTCTTTTCGCTGAAGGCGGCGGCGATCTGGGTACTGCCGGTCAAGTCCAGCGCCATGGCCAGAAGCGGCGTGGCGCCGGTGGCGGGGAAGATCGGCAGCGACACATTGATCGGCAAAGTCTGCGGCGGCACCAGCGCCAGCATGGCGGTGCGGTCCAGTGTGCCGGTGCTGTTGAAGATCAGCGAACCGGCCTTCACGGCCGGCACATTGACGGCGGCGTCGATGGCGGCGTCGATCTGGTCCGGCGTAAAGCCGCCGTTCTGGCTGGCGGCGGCCGGGCCGACATAGGTGGCGGCAATCGCGGCCAGCTGGGCCGCGCTGGCGCCGGCCGCGGTGGCGGCCGTCGTGACGGCGGTGCCGGCGGCGGTGGCGTAAGACTGGGCCGCGGCGATCACGGCGCCCGCCGACAGCGGTACCGTCGTCACCGCCGTCTGGAAGGCGGCCCGGGCGGCGATCGCGGCGGGGTCGGTCTGCACCGTGGCCGCCACTTTCATGCTGGTGATTTCCTGGCTGTCGCTGGCCACATAGATATCCCAGCTGCTGCCGCCCGTCTTCACGTAAAAGGTCGACATCACGTGCGCGTTGCCGAGCGAATCGTAGACATTGGTGGGAATTTGCTTGTTGTAAGAATCGGTGTTGTTGGCGTCGAAGGGCACCGTGGTCGGCATTTGCACGCGCGAATCGAGGTTGACCTGGGTATTGATCTTGGTCGTCGCCTGCGGCGGCATGTCGCCCGGGTTGATCTTGATCGGCACCGGCGCGCCGGCCAGGATCTTGCCGGTGGCATCGGCCACGTAACCGGTGATCTGCGCCAGTTGGGCGTTGATGATGAAGCCGTTTTTATCCATCTGGAACTGGCCGTTGCGCGAATACTGGATGGCGCCGTTGACCGAGGTGCGGAAAAAACCGCCGCCGTTGATGGCGATGTCGAGCGGATTGGCCGTCGTTTCCAGGCTGCCCTGGGTGAACTGCTGGGCGATGGTCGACACCGACACCCCGATGCCGGCCTGGGAACCGGTGGCGCCGCTCAGCGAATTGGCGTAAATGTCGGCGAAATCCGTTTGCGAACCCTTGAAACCGACCGTGCTGGCGTTGGCGATATTGTTGCCGATGACGTCGAGCGATTTGGCCGCCCCGTTCAGGCCGCTAAGCCCCTGTTGGAAAGACATGGTGTACTCCTGGTATGGTGAGGTCGGCTTACAGAATTTGCTTGATGTCGGCCATGCTCACGCTGCCGACGCCGGAAACGTTGAGCTTGACGCCGGCGGCCCCGGTCGAGACGCTGGCGACCACGCCCAGGGTCAGCCCGGCGGCGTCCTTCAAGGCCGCGCCGGCGCGCGTGGCCACCACGCTGAAGGTGTACTGGCCGTCGGCCGCCACCGGTCCGGCGCCGCTGCCGGTCAGGCTGTCGGTCTTGCCGTCCCAGGCCAGCGGCAGGGAGCCGGCCGCTTGCGCGCCCAGGTCGATCGAGCGCACCGCCTTGCCGGCGCTATCCTTGATGACGACCTGGACATCGTCGGCCGCCGTCGTCAGGTTGACGCCGTACACCGACTTGCCGCTCGCCAGGCTGATGCCGCTGCCGGGCGTGAGCACGCCGTGCCCTATCATGCCGGCCGCCTGCACCGACTCGGAATTCTGGTAACTGCCCATCAGCGAAGTGAGGGTAGTGTTCAATTGATTCACCCCGGTGACGGTGGACAACTGGGCCAGCTGACTGGTGAGCTGGGCATTGTCGAGCGGATTCATCGGATCCTGGTTTTGCATCTGCGTCACCAGCAGGGTGAGGAATTTATTCGTGTCGTCGGCCACGCTGGTGTCGCCGGCCGCCGCTTTTTTCGGGTTGACCGTCGCCATCAGATCGGTGCTGATGCCGGTGCTATTGTTGGAGATCGCAGTCATAAGGGCTTTCTGGAGGCTTATTGGCCGAGAGTCAGGGTTTTCAAGAGCAGGGTCTTGGCCGCGTTCATGGTTTCCACATTGGTCTGGTAAGAGCGCGAGGCCGACAGCATGTTGACCATTTCATCGACCACGTTCACGTTCGGCATGGTCACATAGCCCTTCTCATCGGCCAGCGGGTTCTTCGGGTCGTAGCGCAGCTTCAAGGGCGAGGGATCGTCGATCACTTGCTGCACCTTGACGCCGGTGCTGCCGTCGGCCATCGGCACGGCTTCGAACACGACTTGCTTGGCGCGGTAAGCCTGGCCGCTGGCGCTGGTGGTGCTGTCGGCGTTGGCCAGGTTGCTGGCGACGGCGTTCAAACGTTGCGCCTGGGCGCTCATGGCCGAGCCGGAGACGCTGAAGATATCGAAGAGGGACATTATGGTGCTCCTTGTATGGCCGCCATCATGCCCTTGATCTGGGCATTGATCAGGGTGATGCCGGCTTCGTAGCGGATGGCGTTGTCGGCGAACTGGTTGCGCTCGACGTCCATGTCGACCGTGTTGCCGTCGACGGCGCCCTGGGCCGGCGTGCGGTACAGCAGCGGCGTGCCGTCCGCCAGAGTGCCGGCGGAGTTGCCCGCCAGATGCCCGGGCGAGGTGGTGGCCAAGGCCGGCGCCGCCGGCGCGCCGGCGGCGCGTCCCACGGCGTTTTGCAGGGCGCTGGCGAAATCCACGTCGCGCGCCTTGAAATTCGGCGTGTCGGCATTGGCGATATTGGACGACAGCAGTTGCTGACGCTGCGAACGCAAATTCAGCGCCGCTTCGTTGAAACGCAGGTAATCGTCGAGTTTTCCTAACATGGCAGGCTCCGCAAGAGATCGGCCACATCCGGTTCGGGTGGGCGATATGGTGGTGACAGGATCGATGATACGTGCCGCTCCTTCGCCGCCATCGGCCGAGCAAGACGCGCTTTCCCCGCCTGCTCGACGCTTCGAGCCTGGCCGCCGCCGCTAAGATGGCAGTATTCCAGGGACCCATCATGACACTCTCGCACAAGCTCGCTCCGAACTTATTCTTACTCTTACTCTTATTCTGCCTGCCGGCGCTCACCATGGCGCAAGCCCCGGCGCGCCAGGATACGGCCGCCCTGCGCCAGCTCGTCCACGACTTCTTGCAATTGCAGACGGCCGGCTTGCCGGGCCGGGTCGGCTTGAGCGTGGGCGCCCTCGACCCGCGCCTGAACCTGGCCGCCTGCGCCGCGCCGCAAGCCTTTCTGGCGCCCGGCAGCCGGGCCTGGGGCAAGACCACGGTCGGAGTGCGCTGCACGGCGCCGTCGCCGTGGACTGTTTACATACAGGCCGGCGTCAGCGTCACGGCCGATTACATCGCCAGCGCCGTGCCGCTGGCCCAGGGCCAGAGCATCGAGGCCGGGCAACTGATCGGCATGCAGGGCGACCTCGCCGCGCTGCCGGCCGGCATTGCCACCGACATGGCGCAAGTGATCGGGCGCAGCGCCAGCGTGTCCCTGCCGGCCGGCACCCCGTTGCGCCTCGACACCCTGCGCAGCCGTCCCGTGGTGTTGCAGGGCCAACTGGTGCGGGTGGTCTCGAGCGGCGCCGGTTTCCGCGTTTCGGCCGAAGCCAGGGCCATCGGCAACGCCAGCGAAGGCCAGGTGGTGCAGGCGCGCACTCCGGGCGGCCAGCAGATCAGCGGCGTGGCGCGGGCCGGCGGCCTGGTCGAAGTGGCATTCTAGTGTTCTAGTGCGCGTTTAAAAGTGGTGTTTCAGACATGGTATGGACAGGAAACGCGGCATGGACTAAAGTTTGTCCACCCGGCGCCGATAATGTCCATATATCCCGGAGTGTCTGACTCCAACCATATCAGGATGATGCTGTGAAAATTACCGATACCTTAAAAAGCACCTCCGGCTTGCCGGCCACGCCGGCGGCCACGCCGGCGGCCACCGGTGGCGCGCGCGGCGCCGACAAGGCCGCGGTCAACCCCAGTTCGGCCGGCAGCGTCAGCCTGTCGGCCCAGGGCCAGGCGCTGGCCACCAGCGCCGTCGGCGGCAGCGCCGTGTTCGACACCAAAAAAGTCGAGCGCATCAAGCTGGCCATCGCCGGCGGCCAGTTCCAGGTCAATTCCGAAAAAGTCGCCGACGGCCTGCTTGATACCGTCAAGGACTTGTTGCATTCACGTAAAAGATAACGATAGGTAAACCATGCCCTCCGTCGCCCCCATGAACAGCCTGACCGAAGAGTACGGGCTGATGACAGAACTGTTTGACTTGATGCAACAGGAACAGGCCTTGCTGGTGGCGGCGGACATCGACGGCTTGACGGAACTCACCGCGCGCAAGACGCCGCTGGTGCAACGCCTGGCGCAACTGTCGCGCAGCCGCCACGCGGCCCTGGGCGCGGCCGGCCATCCGGCCCGCGAAGAAGGCATGAACGACTGGCTGGCCGCCGAAGGCGACGAAGCCGCCGCCGCGCTCTGGTCGCAATTGCTGGAAGTGACGCGCGCGGCCAAGGAATTGAACCGGGTGAACGGCATGCTGGTCAATAAACACCTGGCCCATACCCAGGGCGCGCTGAACACCCTGCGTCCGCCGGCCCAGGCCGGCAATTTCTACGGCCCCAGCGGCCAGACCACGAGCAGCTCGTCCAGCCGGCGCTTCGTCATCGGCTAGCCAGACGCCCGCGCAACAGCCCGCCGGTTCGCCATGGCGGGCTTTTTTACGTCACTACCCGCTACCACGTGCAGCTGACCTCGATATTATTGCTTCCATACTTATTTTTCGTATACTTGGCGATGCATTCCGATACTTTGTCATCAAGGCGTTTACCCAATATAACATTGTTGGAATCCCCATAGCTGCATGCTATCCAGGTGCCATCGGGTGCGCGTTCGGGGCTCAAATCGATCCACTTTTCAGTGTATATATTGTTACCGTGACTTGTTGCGTAGTCGGGTTTCAGGAATGTCATCGCCGACGGCGGCCCGTCGGAGAGATCGATCGCGTGAAGAGCAACGCTGCTGCGCACGGAAGAAGTCCAGCCAGCCGGCGCGCGCGCCAGAGGCAGCGATTCCTGAGGTATTTCGGCGGGGCAATCGATCTGGTGTGGCGTCCCGCGCGGCGCCGTCGCGTTGACGATCGGAGCAACGATACAGGCGCAAAGAAACATGACCGTTCGCAATGAAAACAGGATAGTCATTGTTTAATTCATTTCAATGATTGAATATGCATCCGCATTGTCGCTCGCGGAAGGCCAGGAGCCGTCTCTGTGCTGCTTCAGCTGGAGAGATCTTATGAAACGCTCTGAAATATTGCGTACTCGTTGACCCGGCCTATCTTTCCATTGATCCATCACCCAGAATCCACCTGGAGCAGGCCGTAAAAATAGCGCGGCATGATTTCCGTGCGCCATGCTGAGATACCGCCCGTTGACAAAGGTAGCAATTGCTGTCCCCGGCGATATGCTGGCATCCCCAAGAACGGCGGCGCCAGGCTTCCACCCGCGATGATTTGGGACGCCCGCATATGACTCAACGAGCGCAACGCATTGGGTTGAGCCGACTTTCGGCTGGTTCTTCAGTTCAGCCACTTGTCCAAAAATGAAAGGCATGATCGATTTCCTTGGTGGAGTCAGAAGGTAGAAGCGCCGAGGACGCCCGGCGTGACGTTGGATCGCTCAGGCAATCTTATTGGCGGACAAGTCCCAACCGCCAGCAGTGTTGCCGCCGGCACCAGCGCTGATTTTTTGTTGAGTGTATTTCCATTTCACCTTGGAGAACTTCAAGCCGACATGTTCACTGAGGATGTCACCTTCCTCGATTTCTGGCGTGATATGGCCAATCAACACGTTTTCCAGCTCGATCTCGAAATACTTGATACGTTCGCCTTGCGCATCGGCGCGCATGAATTCCAGCTTCGCCCTCGGGATGGTTTTGCCGGAGGAACAGGTCTGTAGCAACAATGGCGATGCCAGGTCGGCCAATTTGATAAAGCTAACATCGTTGTGCTCGCAGCGTTCCGCAGTATGACCGCCACCTGTGGATGCGGTGGCGCTCTTTGGCTGGGCAACGTGCCAATGAACCGATGAGCATTCGATCCAGTCGCGATGCTTGTCGTCAGTCGATTTGCCCTTGATGCCGTCGATTTGTAAATAAACGTCGATAGCCATATTTCCTCCAAGAGTGGATTTGTATTGGCAACTATTACCCAGCGATTGTAGAGGGAGATTGCGAGGTCTCAAGGATGAGATCGCCGAACTGACTTGTCGGAATGCTGCGCATCAATGTTACTTCCGCTACGCTCACATGCTGGCCGGGGACGGCATAACGATCCATACGACACGAAAACATATAACTGGCACGGCGAGCAAGATGGCGCGGCACCACGCTGTCGCGCGCCTATTGCGGGGCGCCGGTGGGCAGCTCGGTGACAGTGTCGGGCAGCGCCGAGAGGATGGTGACGGCGACGCGGCGGTTGCGCGCGCGCCCGTCCGGCGTGGTGTTCGGCGCCACCGGCAGGTTGGCGCCGTGGCCGACCGCCGTCAGGCGCTCGGCCGCCACCCCGGCATCGATGAACAGGCGCACCACGGCGCTGGCGCGCACCGCCGACAGTTCCCAGTTGGAGGGAAAGGTGGAATTGCGGATCGGCTGGTCGTCCGTGTGGCCTTCCACCTGCACCGCGTGCGGGTCGTCCTTGAGCAGCACCGCCACCGCGCGCAGGGCCTGGTTCGATTCGGCCGTCAACCTGGCCTCGCCCGGGTCGAACAGCACACTGGCGTTGATTTCCACGCTCACGCCGCGGCTGTTCTGCGTCACCCTCACCTTGCCCTCCTTGACCAGCGGCGCCAGCGTCGACAGCAGGTCCTGGGCCAGGCGCGTCATCTGCGAGCGCTCGCGGCGCAGCGCCTCGGCGCGTTTCTTGATTTGCGGGTTGGGCAGCTGGATCGATTGCGGCGCCTCCATCACGACGGGCGGGGCGCCGCGGCGCAGGCCGAAGGCGTCGCCGATGGCGTCCGAAAAGACGCGATAGCGGCCCACGTTGACCAGGGATAGCGCGTACATGACGACGAAGAAGGCGAACAGCAAGGTGATGAAGTCGGCGTAGGAAATCAGCCAGCGCTCGTGGTTCTCGGGCTCGTCGTCGAACTTCCTGCGCGCGCGCCGCATCTGCATGGTCAGTGCTCGCGCAAAAGACTGGCGACGCGCTCTTCGATGATGCGCGTATGGTCGCCACTGGCGATGTCGTAAAACACCGCCGCCGTGATTTCATACTGCACCACCGACTGCGAAACGATCGCCTTGAGCTTGTTGGCCACCGGGTAGAAAAACAGATTGGCCAGGCCGACGCCGTAAATGGTGGAGACGAAGGCGACCGCGATGCCGCTGCCCAGCTTGGCCGGGTCGGTCAGGTTTTCCATCACGTGGATCAGGCCCAGCACGGCGCCCAGGATGCCGATGGTGGGCGAGTAGCCGGCCGCCGATTCCCAGATCCGCACCGCCTGCCGCTGCGCCACTTCATAGGCGCTGATTTCAACGTCGAGCAACTGGCGCAGCTTGTCCGGATGGATGCCGTCGATGATCATGCGCAAACCGGTGGCGTTGAACTTGTCCTCGCTGGCCGTCAGGAAGCGCTCCAGCGAGAGCGGGCCGTCGCGCCGCGCGGCCAGGTTCCACAGGCCGATCTCGCGCGCCAGCGCGGAGCGGCTGTCGGCCGGCGGCCGGAACACCCACCAGGTCATGCGCAGGCCGCGCAGGAAGGTCGCCAGGCGGGTTTGCAGCAGCACCGCGCCCAGGGTGCCGACGACAACGATGGCGAAGGCGGCCGGCTGCAGCAACGACGCCAGCTTGCCGCCTTCGAGGGCGTGGCCGACGAACAGGCCGGCCAGCGCCAGCAGCAGTCCGGCTACGCTGGCCCAGTCCATGCCTGCTCCCTTAAGGTTGCGCGCAGGCGGGCCACGGCCTGGGTGTGCAGTTGTGAGACGCGCGACTCGGACACGCCCATGACGGCGCCGATTTCCTTGAGATTCAACTCTTCTTCGTAGTACAAGCCCATGAGGATCTTTTCACGTGGCGGCAGGGCGTCGATGGCGTCGATCACGCACTGCCGGAAATCGGTGTCGAGCAGGGAGCGCAGCGGGTCGCTGTCCTCGTCGACGCAATGGCGGTCGAGGAAGCTGTCGCTGCCGCCGTCGGCGTCGCGGAAGTCTTCGTAGTACAGCAATTGGTGGCCGCCGCCGTCGCCCAGCATTTCCTGGTATTCGAGCAGCGACATCTTGAGCAGCTTGGCCACTTCCGACTCGGTTGGCGGATGGCCCAGGCGCTGCTGCAAGGTGCTCATCGCCACCTCGATCTTGCGCATGTTCTGGCGCATGCTGCGCGGCAGCCAGTCGCTGGTGCGCAGCTCGTCGAGCATGGCGCCGCGGATGCGCAGCACGGCGTAAGTCTCGAATTGGGCGCCGTGCGTCTCTTCGTAGCGATTGATGGCGTCGAGCAGGCCGATCATGCCGGCCTGCACCAGATCGTCCACCTCCACCGAGGGCGGCAATTTGGCCTTCATGTGGTGGGCGAGGCGCTTCACCAACGGGATATGCTCCGTCAGTAAATGATCCTTGTCCGATTTCCCTTTGACCGTGTACATAGGCTGCTTATTATTAGTTAGGCGCTAAAATGCTGGCTGCTCCCCGCGCTGCCAATGGACGCCCCGGGACGCCCCGGATGTCCCGGGCAGCGCGAACGCCGGCCCGGACGGCAGGGCAAAACGCCCCGCCAGTTCACGAAACGCGACCGATGCCCCGGCCAGCGGAAAGGCGTCGACCACGGCGCGTCCCAGGCGCGCGGCGCGATGCAGGTATTCGTCGGCCGGCACCGACCCCATCGAAGTCAGATTCACCGCCAGATAGCGGCTTGCCGCCTGCGCCATATTATCGTATACCACCTTTGCCTCGCTTGCGGAAGCCCCGGTGACGAGAATTCCGAAGGGACGCCGCCCCAGTTCGTGGTTCAGGCGCTTGATCATGCAATAGGCGGCCTTGATCGAGGTGGCGCTATTCGACACCTGCACCACGATTTCCGAGCTGGCCATGACCGGCACCGGGAAGCCTTCGTCGTCGAATTCGCCGTCCACGATGACGATGCCGGTCTGCTTGACCAGTACATCGAAAGCCTTGGCCAGGCGGCGCGCCTCGTCCGGGCGGGCGGCGCCGCGCAGGCGCCGCGAAGGCGCCATGGTCACCACGCCGAAGCCCTGCGGCACCTGGTGGATGACCTGGTTCAGGGCGCACTCCTGGCGCGCCACGTCGAGCAGGCTGGCGACGTCTTGCAGGCCGAGACGGGCCGCCACGCCCTCCTCGCCGCCGCCGGCGTCGACCAGCAGCACGTCGTTGCCGGCGCGCGCCAGCGAAGCGCCCAGGTTGACCAGCATGGCGCCCTTGTCGTCCTGCGGCGTGGCGGAAAGGAAGGTGACGATGCGCGGCTTCGGCCCCGCCAGCATGCGGCGCAGTCCTTCGGCCTGGTCGAAATCGAAGTTAGCCAAGATGCACCTCGCGCAAGTTGCGGGTCTGGGCCATCAGCAGGGGCAGTTCGGCGTCCGAAAATTGCGAGGCGGCGGCGCCCTTGAGCTTGAAGGCCCGGTCGATCAGGTAGCCGCGGTCGGCCAGGTGCAAGTCTTCCGGCACGCGCTGGCCGTTCGAGACATAGAACAGGTTGAGCTTTTGGCGGATCACGACGTCGAGCACATTGCCGATCGAGGCCGCCTCGTCCAGCTTGGTCATGATGCAGCCGGCCAGGCCGCTGCCCTGATAGGCGTTCACCACTTCGTTCAGGGTGTCCTGGGTCGCCGTGGCGTTCAGGCACAGCAGGCGCTTGACGTCGACGCCGGCGCCCTGCAGCATGGCCACCTGCTCGGTCACCATCTGGTCGCGCTGGCTGACCCCGACCGTGTCGATCAGCACCGTGTGCTTGTTCCTCAATTCCTTGAGGGCGATGCGCAGGTCGGCTTCATCCTTCACCGCGTGCACCATCACGCCCAGGATCTTGCCGTAGATGCGCAACTGTTCGTGGGCGCCGATACGGTAGGCGTCGGTGGTGATCAGGGCCAGCTTTTCCGGACCGTGCCGCATCACGCAGCGCGCCGCCAGCTTGGCCGTGCTGGTGGTCTTGCCGACGCCGGTCGGCCCCACCAGGGCGAACACCCCGCCCTGCTCGAGCATCGCGTCTTCATTGGCCATGGTGCTCAGGTTCTTGCCCAGCACCGATTTGATCCAGCGCAAGCCATCGCCGGCGCTCAAGCCGGCCGGCAGTTTTTCTATCATGTAGCGCGCCAGGGTGGCGGAAAAGCCGGCCCCCAGCATGTGTCGCAACAACACCGCTTTTTGCGGTTCGCGCCGCTGGGTCGACCCCCAGGAGATTTCCGCCAACTGGCTTTCCATCATGCCGCGCATGGCGCGGATTTCGCTCATCATGCCGCTCATCTCGGCCGCCGCGCTATCCTTGGCGTGGGCGATGGCCGCGGCCATCTGCTGCGTCAGGCGCGCCATCTCGGCCGTGTCGGCGGCCGGGGCGGCCCGCTGCGCC
>DMYQ01000081.1:38672-40936 GCA_003482555.1 Janthinobacterium sp.
GCCAGGGCCAGGATTTCGACCACGCCGTCGAGCGGACGGTTGGACAGGATGACGGCGTCGGGACCGAGCGCCTCACGCACCTTGCGCAACGCTTCGCGGGAAGTGGCGGCGGTGAATTTTTTCACGTTCATGCCCGGCCTCCCATGCGGTGGGTTGCGCGCGCCTGCCTGGTGTGGGCATGGTTATGTATGGCCATCGTCGACTCCTGTTACTCGAGCATCGCGCCCCACATGGGACGCAGATTGCTCTGACAGCTTGATTATTGACGATGCACTGAGGAAACGATCGAAGGAATAGGCCGGGAAAGTGCCCGCATATCGCTTTTGCGGGCCGCCGCCGCCTAAAAAGAGAAGATCAGGCCGGCGCTCAGGATGCCGTAGCGCTGGCGGAAGGAGTTGGCCGTCAGGCTGTTGTAGGCCATCGGCAATTCGCCGGTGAATTGATTGCTCATGTATTGCCCCCGCAAGAACAGGGACGTGGCAGCGCCCAGGGTGCGCCGCACCTCGCCCACCAGGATGTGGTTGTGGCGGTAGGCGACGCCGCCGCGGCCGACGATGCTGTCGTCGACGCCGTCACGCTTCAGTGCCAGGGTTTGATAGCCGCCGCGCAGGCGCCAGTGCTGGTCGTGCCAGGCGAGCGAGAAGCCGCCCTGAAAATGGCGGGCCGTGTAAGCGAATTCCTTGTTGAAATCGAGGCCGAAGACGCTGTTCGGGGTGGTAAAGCGCACGCTCATGGCGGCCGAATCGCAGCTGCCGACGACATTGTCGGGGCCAAAGCTGAGCTGGTAAAGGCAGTCGCCGACCTGAGTGGTGGCGCCGGCCGCGCCGACGCTGACGCGGCTGGCGCCGGCGCCGGCAAACACGTTCAGCTCGGTTTGCGCGGCCACTTGCCAGGTGGCGATGGCGTCCAGCTGATATTGGCGATCCTTGACGTCCGACAAGCGCGCCGACGCCAGTTGCACGCCGCCGATGGCAAAGGCGCTGGCGCGCACGATTTCCCCGGTGCTGTCGCCCCAGGCGCCCGCGCGCAAGGCCAGCGCGGGCCGGTAGCCGGCCGCCTCAAACAGCAGGTACTGCCCGGCCAACCGCCAGGTATCGATCTTGACCGCGGCCGCGTGGGTATCGATGGTCCTTTGCCACAGCATGCCGTCCATCCACAGGCGCGGGGTCAGCGCCACGCCGCCGCCCAGGTGGGCGCCGTGATAATTGCCCAGGGTGGAATTGTCGGCCACGTCGGCGCCGCGCAGATGGAAGACGTCCATGCCCCTATTGCTCAAATCGTAGCCAGCCTCCAGATGGCCATGCCAGGGCCGATTGTCTTGCCGCGCGCTGAGAAAGGCGTCCAGGGGTGCTCCCTGCGCCGGCGCCAGCCATTGCAGGGCGCACAGGGTCGCGGCCGCGCGCCGCCATATTTTTTTCATCGACTCTCTTCCAGGCAGAAAAAACGCCGGCGCCGGGAACGACTTGCATCCATTCCCGGCGCCGTAGCGGCATGTGTGAACCTTATTGCGTCGTGGTCAGCTTGCCGCTCACGCCGCGCCCGACGATGGCCGTCGGCAGGCTGGACCCGGTCACCGACACCGAGAAAGTGTCCAGCGCACTGCCGTCGGCCTCGTGGCGCAGGTTCAGGTTCGACACCACGACCTGGGCGTCGAAACTGCCGGTCAGGCTGACGAATTTCGCCGCCGAGATCTTGGTCGTGTTGTCGGCGCTGGCCAGCACCTTTTGCACGATAGAGTCGAAATTCAGGGTGACTTTATTGTTGACCACTGCCAGCGGATGGAACGTCAAGTCGTTCAGGGTCAGGTCGAAGTCGGTACCGTCGCCCGTGTGGCCGTAGACGAAGACCTTGGCGTCGCTGGCCGGCACGATGGCCAACTGTCCGCCCGACAAGGTGACCTGCACCTTGTCTATCATCACCTGCAACTTGTGACCGGCGCCGCCGGCCTGTTCCGTCAGCGCCAGGTAGACCGCGACGGTATTGTTCACCACGGGCGCGCGGCTGACGTCGATGTCGAAACCTATCGTCATCAGCTTGTTGATGCTCACGCCGCTGGCGAACTGGGCCAGGGTGACGGCGGTGCCGCCATTGACGCTGACGGCGTCGCCCTGGAGCGCCAGGAATTTGTCGCCGGCCGTGGTGTCGAGGGGCGGCGCGGCCGGATTTTGCAGGCTCACGGTGACGGACGCCAGGGCGGCGGCCGACGTTGTCTGCAATATCTGGGTGCTTTGCACGGCGATCTGGTCGGCGACGGCGGCCAGGTC
>DMYQ01000081.1:41014-44126 GCA_003482555.1 Janthinobacterium sp.
CATTGACCGTGCCGTCGGCGGCAAACAGGGGCGCGCCCGGCGCCTGCAAGGCGCTCGCCACCGACGCGGCGACCTTGCCGTACAGGCCAGGCACGTCGCTGCTGCCAAGCAAGCCGCCGAAGGTGTTGGCCAATTGCTGGACGATTTGCTGCACCGCCAGGGTCGCCTTGAGCAGGGCGAAATGCTGGCCGTCGGCAGGATCGGTCTGGTTCAACACTGTGCCGGCCGGCAAGCCGAGAGCGCTCACCAGCGTCGCCACCTGGCTGGCCGACAGGCCGTTAAGCAAAGTCGTCAGGGGCGACACCACCGTGCTGCCGGCCGGTGCCGTCAAGCTGCCCTTGAAGGCGAAGCCGGTATCGGCATTGGTGCCGGCGCTGACCTGGTAGGCGCCCGAGCAGGCGGGGGTAAAGGTGAACCCGCCCGTGGCGTCGGTCTTGGTCGTGGTCTTGTCGGGCACGCACAGAACGGTCGAGCCCTGCAAGTAACCGTCGACGGCCTTGCCGGAATTGCTGGCCGGTGTGTAGGAAGAACCACCACCGCAAGAGGAGAGCGCCATCGCGGCGGCGGCGGAGAGAAGGATATTCTTTGTCACGAGCATTTGAAGCCTCCAGCGAGGTCAGTGCAGTTAATCAAAATGACATTGATAATTCGATAAAATTCTTGCCGCTGAGCGCAAATCTTTGCTGAAAAAACGCGAGCCCATCACCACCGAGAACCGGCTGCGACGTGAAAGCGAGACTGAAGGATGGCGCCAGTCAGAAAATTCTTTACCTCAATTACTACGACCCATCATAGGCAAAAATATTTTCGAAAGCAATCGCAATATTATTTGCTTGCACACGACGTGGCGAAAATTTAACTAAAATCAAATATCGACGAGTTTCCCATGCCTGCCAATCAAAATTTAAGCCATTGATTTTATTCATGAATTATTTTTCAAAATACGGACTCGACGATAAATCGTGGCGATCTTTGGATGACCTCGCTTATAGATATTTGCCTGTTGTATTTGTGTCGCTCGAGCAATTTTCAATTGCAAAATATTTGAAACTGTGCATCAAATTAAAATACGAAACTATTATTTCCAATTGGAATTTTATATCCATCCGCTCGAATTGGCAGCGGCCGGAGCCGCGCCGGTTTATTGCGCGCCCACCAGGCTGGTGACCCGGATCGTCTTGGTTTCCGGAATCTCGGAATGGGACAACACCTTCAATTGCGGCAAGGCCCGGCGCAGAAAGCGCGACAGCAAGGCGCGCAGCGCGCCCGGCACCAGCAGCACCGGCGTCAAACCGAGCGCCTCTTGCGCGGCGGCGGCCTGGCCCGCCTGCTGGGCGATGGTGTCGGCCAGGCCGGGCTCGATGCCGGCGCCGTCCGGGCCGCTGGCCGCCAGCGCCTGCATCAACAGCCGTTCCAGGCGGTTATCCAGGGTCATCACCGACAATTCTGCCGAACCGGGAAAGAGTTGCTGCACGATGGCGCGGCCCAGGGCGATGCGCACCAGCGCCGTCAACTCGTTCGGATCCTGGTTGTGCACGGCGTACTCGGCCAGGGTCTCGATGATGCTGCGCATGTCGCGGATATGCACGCCTTCCACTAGCAGGTTTTGCAAGACTTTTTGCAGGGTGGACAGCGACACCATTTTCGGCACCAGGTCTTCCACCAGCTTGGGCGCATCCTTGCCCAAATGGTCGAGCAAGGCTTGTACCTCGGCCCGTCCCAGCAGTTCCGAGGCGTGCGAGGTGATCAGGTGATTCAGATGAGTCGCCACCACGGTGCCGGCGTCGACCACGGTGTAACCCATGGACTGGGCCTGGTCGCGCAGTCCGGCCTCGATCCAGGTGGCCGGCAAGCCGAAAGCGGGATCGCTGGTCACCAGGCCCGGCAAGGTGCCGCTGGCCATGCCCGGATTGATCGCCAAAAACTGGCCGTTGAAGGCTTCGCCGGCGCCCACTTCGACGCCCTTGAGCGTGATGCGGTAGGCGGAAGGCTTCAACTCCAGGTTGTCGCGGATGTGCACGGGGGGCGCCAGGAAACCGACTTCTTGGGCGAATTTCTTGCGGATGCCCTTGATGCGCTTGAGCAGTTCGCCGCCCTGGGCCTTGTCGACCAGGGGAATCAGGCGGTAACCGACTTCCAGGCCCAGGGTATCGACCGGCATGATATCTTGCCAGCTGGCCTCTTCCTGCTCCGGTGCGGGGGCCGCCACCGGCGCTTCCGCCTCCGGCGCCTCGGCCGCCTGGGCGCCGCGCTTGCCCAGCATGTAAGCCGAGCCGCCCAGCACGCCGGCCAGCATCAGGAAGACCATGTTCGGCATGCCCGGTATCAAGCCCATGCCGCCGATGATGCCGGCCGTGATGTACAGCACTTGCGGCTTGGCAAACAACTGGCCCACCAACTGGGTGCCGATGTCTTGCTCGCTGGCCACGCGCGAGACCACGATACCGGCCGCCGTCGAAATGATCAGCGAGGGAATTTGCGCCACCAGGCCGTCGCCGATGGCGAGCAGGGTGTAATTCTTGAGGGCGTCGGCGAAATTCATGTCGTGCTGCACCAGGCCGACGATCAGGCCGCCCACGATATTGATCACCGTGACCATGATGCCGGCCACGGCATCGCCGCGCACATACTTGCTGGCACCGTCCATGGCGCCATAGAATTCCGCTTCCTGCGCCACTTCCGTGCGGCGCCGGCGCGCGTCGTTCTCGCCGATCAAGCCCGCGTTCAAGTCGGCGTCGATGGCCATCTGTTTGCCCGGCATGGCGTCCAGGGCGAAACGGGCGCCCACTTCGGCGATGCGGCCGGCGCCCTTGGTGACGACGGTGAAGTTAATGATGGTCAAAATGATGAAGACCACGATACCGACCGTGTAATTGCCGCCGATCAAAAAGTGGCCGAAGGCTTCGATCACCTTGCCGGCCGCGTCGGCGCCCGTGTGGCCCTCGGTGAGCACGACCCGGGTCGAGGCCACGTTCAGGGACAGGCGCAGCATGGTGCTCACCAACAAGATGGTGGGGAAGGCCATGAAGTCGAGCGGCTTGATCGTGTACAGGCTGGTGAGCAGGACGATGATGGCCAGCGCGATGTTGAAGCTGAAGAAAATGTCGAGCAC
>DMYQ01000081.1:44323-44735 GCA_003482555.1 Janthinobacterium sp.
CTGAAGAAAATGTCGAGCACGAAGGCTGGCAGCGGCAACACCATCATCGACAGCAGCATGATGATGATGATGGGGGCGGCGATGCCCTTGCCGCCGCTGCCGCCGCCCAGACCACTCAACCAGGCCGGCATTTTCATCGTATTCATGGTCTTGCTCCGTTATCGGTGTCGGGTTTGGTTTGCGCGGCGGGATTGAGCGGATCGAGTTCCGGCGGCACCTCGATCTTGCTTGGCAGGCCGGGCCGGGAGCCGCCGTTTTTGCCGTAGGCGCGCAACTGGAACACATAGGCCAGCACCTCAGCCACGGCCGCGTACAGGGCTTCCGGGATTTCATCGCCGATCTCGGTGTGCTTGTGCAGGGCGCGCGCCAGGGCCGGCGCCTCCAGGATGGCGACATTGTTTTCCTTGGCCAG
>DMYQ01000107.1:0-129 GCA_003482555.1 Janthinobacterium sp.
CCAGTTGCGCCGGGCTCCAGCTGGCGCTGACCGAGACGCGGGCGCCGTTGGCGCGGGCGCGCCGCAGCGGCGCTTCCAGCCGCGCCGCTTCTTCCAGCCCCGGCACGTGCACCCAGGCGCCGGCCGGCA
>DMYQ01000107.1:331-3282 GCA_003482555.1 Janthinobacterium sp.
GACTTGAGAACACCAGCGAAATGGCGGGGTCGTCGCGCGCCGCCAGCGGCTCCAGCGCGATGCCGAGCCGGTGCGCCAGCGCCGCCACGGCCAGGTCGGCGATCCCTCCGCCCACGGGCGCGCACAGGGTCACCGGCAAACCCAGGGCGGCGGCCACGCTGGCCGTGTTGAAGGCGCCGCCCAGGCCCAGGTGGATGCCGTCGACGAAGCGCTCCTCGCCCGGCGCCGGACGCCTGTGGGGCGGCACGAACACTTCCAGGTAAGCCATGCCGACCACCACCAGCGCGCTCACGCGGCGGCCCTTTGCGGCGCCGCCGCCAGCGGTTCGTCGCCGACGGCGGCCAGGAAGTCTTCGCCCCAGCGCGCCACGTCGTGCTCGGCGACCACGGCCGCCATGCGTTCGGTGCGGTAGGCGCTTTCATCGGGGCCCATGGTGAGCGCCTGGTACAGCGTGTTGGTCATCGAATGGGCGTCGTAGGGATTGGTCAGCAGGGCGCCGTGCAGCTCGACGGCGGCGCCGGCGAATTCCGACAAGATCAATACGCCCGACTTGCCGAGCGCCTTCTTGGTGGCGATGAATTCCTTGGCCACCAGATTGAGGCCGTCGCGCAGCGGCGTGATCCAGGCGATGTCGCAGGCCGCGTAATGGGCGATCACTTCATCGAAGGGCAGCGAGCGATAGAAGTAACGCACCGGCACCCATTCCAGGGTCGAGAAGCGGCCGTTGATGCGGCCGGCGATGCGGTCGACTTCGATGCGCAGGCTGTCGTAGATTTCCATGCCGGCCGCGGCCGGCGTGATGATGTTGAGCAGGGTGACGCGGCCGGCCATTTCCGGATGCAGGTCGAGCAGGCGTTCGAACGCTTGCAGCTTTTCCAGCGAACCCTTGACGTAGTCGAGGCGCTCGATCGAGACGATGCCGATGACGTCGCCCAGATAAGCCTGGATGCCGGCGATCTGCTGCCGCACGGCCGGGGTTTCGACCAGGCTCGCGATCAGGTCGACGTCGGTGCCGACCGGGTGGGCGCCCAGGCGCACCTGGCGTCCGCCCACTTCGATGGCGGTGGCCATGGTGTCGACCCCGAGCGCGCAGCCGTAGGTCAGGAAGCGCGGCGCGCAGGCGGTGCGCTCGAGCATTTCAAGGGGCGCGAAGGAGCGCACCGCGTCGACGAAATTCTCGACGTAGCGGGGAATGTGGAAGCCGATGTAGTCGCACTGCAGCAGGCTGCCGATGATGTCGCGCCGCCACGGCAGGATATTGAACACGTCGCTGGACGGGAAGGCCGTGTGGTGGAAAAAGGCGATGCGCAGGTCCGGCCGCAAGGGGCGCAGGAAGGCCGGCACCATCCACAGATTGTAGTCGTGGATCCAGGCCACGGCGCCTTCGGCCGCTTCGCGCGCGGTCTGCTCGGCGAACAGGCGGTTCACTTCCAGGAAGCGCTCCCAGTGGTCCTGGTTGAACTCGGCCTTGTCGGGGAAGGAAAAGATGATGGGCCAGAAGGCTTCCTTGGAAAACTTCTTGTAGAACTGGTCGACATCGTCTTCCGTCAGGGCGATGCGGGCCGCCCGCAGGTTCGGATAGCGCTCGGCGTCGACGGCCACGTGGCTGACGAATCCGGCCGGCGCGCGGCTTTGCTGCAGCGACCAGGCGACCCAGGAACCGGTGCGCTTGCCGGCGAAAAAACTCAGCAGGGTGGGGATGATGCCGTTCGGGCTTTTCGGGCGCTGGTGCAGCAGCACGCCGTCCTCTTCCACTTCATCGAAGGGCAGGCGGTGATACACCATCACCAGCTCGGCGCCGCCGCGGCGGTCGATGCGGCGCTGCGCCGCCGGCGTCGTTTGCGGCAGGGCGCCGTGGCGCGCCAGCCCCTCCAGGATGCCGCCGCAGCCCTCCGCGCTGGCGATGTACACGCCCGCCGTCTTGCGCAGCTTTTCGATCAGGGCCGGTTCGGCGCCGCCGACGACGATGCCGCGAAAGCCGGCGCCCAGCATCGACAGGTCGTTCAGGGTGTCGCCGGCCGTGACGATGGCGTCCATGTCGAAGCCTTCGGCGGCCGCCAGCAGGCGCAGGGCCGCGCCCTTGCCGACGCCGCGCGGCAGCACGTCGAGGTAGCGGCCGGCCGAGAACAGCAGGTCGCAGCCGAGCGCGTCGACGGCGGCGCGCAGGGCCGGCGTGATGCCGCCCTCGTTGATGAAGAAGGAGCAGCGCCGCTCTTGCGGCACGCGCTGCAGTTGCAAGTGTTCGAAGCCGGCCAGCGCCTTCAGCACCACTTGCGAGCCGGGCCAGTGGGCGGCGATTTCATGGTGCAGGGGTTCAACCGGACGCAGGTCGCCGTGCACGATGGTGGCGCCGACGTCGGCGATGATGTAGTCGGGCACGGGGATGGTCGGGTCGCTCAGCAGGGGAATGACGGATTCCAGGCCGCGCCCGGTGACAAACACCAGCTTGGCGTCCGGCAGGGCGCCGCTGAACAGGTCGCGGATGCGGCGCCGGGCCTGGCGCGTGCCGGCCAGCAGGGTGCCGTCGAGGTCGGTGGCCAGCACCAGTGTGCGGCTGGCGAGCGGGGTCAGCGCTGATATCGGTGTGGAAACGGGCATGGTGGTGATCCTTTGGATGATGGGCTCGCGGCGGGATGGCGGCGGCAAACCGGTTCAATGGGCCAATGCAGCGGCCCCGCAGGCCGATTCGCATCGGAAGAATGGTCAAACGGGAAGGGCGCGCGCAAGGGCACGGATCTTCCCCAGGAAGGAGGTGAGGCGTGGATGAAGGGTTGCCAGCGACTTTTGGTTGTTGGCAACAAAACCATATTACCATTGCCTGCCGACATCCGTCGCACGGCTGGCCAGAGCGGCGCCGCCGCGCGCCCGATTGAGCCATCTCAAAGCCGGGCCGGCGGCGCGCGCATATGGTGAAAAATGAGGTGAAAAAATCAGGTGAAAGAATCAGGTGA
>DMYQ01000107.1:3441-5373 GCA_003482555.1 Janthinobacterium sp.
AAAGAATCAGGTGAAAGAATCAGCTCAATGGTGGCTGGCCCGGGGCGGGTGCGGGGAGGCGATATGGCGGCGGACGAGGACAAGGGGGGCGTGGGGCGGATTCCGCTGTATTGGCTGGCGCTGCCGTTCCTCTTGCTGCTGATGCAAGCCCTGTTCGGGGGCCAGAATGGCGAGGCGCTGGCGTACAGCGATTTCAAGCACTTGCTCAAGGCGGGCAAGGTGCAGGAACTGGTGATCGGCGCCGACGCCATCAGGGGCCGCTTGCAGGTGGCCGGCATCGACAAGGTCTTGCCGAAGCCGCAGGCCGAGGCCCTGCAGCGCGGCGGCGCTGCGGCGCGCGACTCTTCCACCGTCCGCATCGAGGATCGCGACTTGATAGCCGAGCTCGACGCGGCCGGCGTGCGCTACACGGGCCAGGTCAAGAACGAATGGCTGGGTACCTTGCTCTCCTGGCTGCTGCCGGTGGGGCTGTTTTTTTGGGTCATGTCGGGGCTGTCGAAGCGGGCCGGCATGGGCTCGGGCTGGGCCTTCGACGTGGGCAAGAGCCACGCCCGCGTCTACGTCCAGAGCCAGACCGGGGTCGGTTTCGACGACGTGGCCGGCATCGACGAGGCCAAGGAAGAGTTGCGCGAAATAGTCGATTTCTTGAAAAACCCGCAGCGCTACCGCCGCCTGGGCGGCAAGATCCCGAAGGGCGTGCTGATCGTGGGCGCGCCCGGCACCGGCAAGACCCTGCTGGCCAAGGCCGTGGCGGGCGAGGCGGGCGTGCCCTTCTTTTCCATCAGCGGCTCGGAATTCGTGGAAATGTTTGTCGGCGTGGGCGCCGCCCGCGTGCGCGACCTGTTCGCCCAGGCCGAGCAAAAGGCGCCCTGCATCGTCTTCATCGACGAGCTCGACGCGCTGGGCAAGGCGCGCGGCGTGGGCGGCGTGCTGGGCGGGCATGGCGAGCAAGAGCAAACCCTCAACCAGTTGCTGGTCGAAATGGACGGCTTTTCCTCGAACAAGGGCGTGATCATCCTGGCCGCCACCAACCGGCCGGAAGTGCTCGATCCCGCGCTGCTGCGCCCGGGCCGCTTCGACCGCCACGTGGCCATCGACCGCCCCGACTTGAAGGGGCGCGAGCAAATCCTGATCGTGCATGCGCGCCAGGTNNCCAATCTGGTCAACGAGGCGGCCCTGCTGGCGGCGCGGCGCGGCAAGGACAGGGTCGACATGCGCGACTTCGACGAAGCCGTCGACCGCGTCGTGGCCGGCCTGGAAAAGAAGAGCCGCGTGATGAATCCCCAGGAAAAGGAAACCGTCGCCTACCACGAGGCGGGGCATGCGCTGATCGCGGAATGTCGACGGTATGCGGACCGGGTCGCCAAGATATCGATCATCCCGCGCGGGGTCGCCGCGCTCGGCTACACCCGGCAGTTGCCGACCGAGGAGCGCTATCTGTTGAAGCGGGCGGAGTTGCTCGATCGCCTGGATGTGCTGCTGGGTGGACGGGCGGCCGAGGAGCTGGTCTTCGGCGACGTTTCCACGGGCGCGCAAAACGATTTGCAGATGGCGACCGACTTGGCGCGCCACATGGTGACCCAGTACGGCATGAGCGAACGGCTGGGGCTGGCCACCTTTGAAGAGGCGCGGGCGCCGCTGCTGGGGCCGGGGCTGGCGCCCGAGCGCAAATCGTACAGCGAGCACACGGCCGAAGCCATCGACGGGGAAATCGGCAAGCTGCTGGGGGAGGCGCACAAGCGCGTCAGCGCCACCCTGCGCGAACGGCGCGCCTTGCTCGACCGGCTAGCGCGCCTGCTGCTGGAAACGGAGACGGTCGAGCGCGCCGCGCTTGACGCGCTGATGAACGGGGCGGACGGCGTCGCCCCCGCCGGCAAGCCGGCCCTGGCCTGAGCCGGCGCCAGAGCCAGAGCCTGAGCCTGAGCCTGAGCC
>DMYQ01000107.1:5498-7548 GCA_003482555.1 Janthinobacterium sp.
GAGCCTGAGCCTGAGCCTGAGCCGGCGCCCGTTTAGTGCGCGCCGGCGGCCTTGGCGCGCAAGGCTTCCAGCGTTTTCGGCAAGCTGTCCTTGCTCAGGCTGTCGACTATCCAGCCCATGCCCATCGGCACCGGACCGGGATCGGTAAAGACGAAATAGGTGACGACGGTCTTGTTCTTGTCGGGCGCCGGCGTCAGTTGCCAGTAACCGGTGGTGTCGGCGATGGTTTCGTCCGCCTTCAAGCCTTCCGACGGCACCATCTTCCAGGCCAGGTGGCAGGACTGCGGGCCCGACTTCGGCTCCATCCGCAGGCGGTAGCGCTTGATTTTCCCCAGCGGCAGCTTGAGCGTCATGTCGACCAGGGCGGCGCCGTCGGCCCCATGCGTGACCCGGGTCTTGTCGACGCTGGGCATGAAGCCGGGATAGCCGGCAAAATTGCCGATGATGCCGCACAGGGCGGGCAGGGGCGCGTCGATGATGGTGGCGGCGAGGAAGGATTTACCGGCGGCGCCGGGCGCGCTGACGTCGCGCATGGCGACGGCCGATTCCGACAGGCTGGCCGGGTCGATGGCCGGCTGGGCGGCGTGGACTGCGTGGATGGCAGCGCCCAGCAGCAGGGCGGGCAGCAAGAGCGTTTTCAAGGTGGGCATAGATTCAATGTGAGGGGATTCAAACCTGATCGACTTGACGGCCGATGGCGGCGACGTCGACCTGGCGCAGATAGACTTCGATGTTTTTCCATATCGCATGATAGCCGTAACCACCGTTCTTGAGTTCGTCGATCGCCTGTTCCTTGCTGCGCTGCTCATACAGCATGCGGTACATGGCCGTGATCAAGCCGGTGCGGTCGGCGCCGTGCTGGCAGTGCAGCAGCACCGGGCCGTCGCGCTGCGCCGTGCGGATCGCCCGCAGCGCTTCCACCACTTGCTTGTCCTTGATGCTCCAGGTGTAAATCGGAATGCGGACGATCTTGATCCCGCTGCGCTCGAGCAGCGCGGCGTCGGTATGGAAGGCGCGCAGGCTGACCACGGTCTTCACGCCCAGCGTGCGCAGGCGCGCGACGTCGCCGGGGCGCAGGCGCGCGCTGCGATAAAACGTCGGCGTCACGCTGTACAGATTGGCGGCCGTGTCGACCGGCGTGGCCCAGTCCGGATTGCGCGCCGTTGGCGGGGCGGCCGAAGCGGGCAGACGGAAGGCCAAACCGAAGGCCAGGGCCAAGGTGAGCGCGAAGGTGAGCGCCAGCGGTGGCGCGGAAAGGCGTTTCATGATTTTTTCCTGTACGAATAAATGAACAGCAGGGTCGCGCACAGCAGCGACATCCAGTAATCGGTGGGTGCGAACCACAGCCAGTGCTTGTGCCAGGCGATGTGGGCCGGGTCGAAGCGGCCCACGCCGTAGGCCGGATTGAGGACGAACCAGAGGAAGTCTTCGGATATCCAGAACAGCATGATGCAAGCGAGCGCGCGGCATTCCAGGCGCGCCGACCATTGCTGCAAGAAGGCGAAGGGGAAATGGAAAAACAGGGCGATGAAGGGGAAGACCCAGGCGTGGTAGCCGGTCATCGGCCGTCCGCCCCAGAAAATATCGAGCAGCCAGTGGTGCTCGATGCGCCAGGTCGGCAAGTTGGCGGCCCAGCCGGCCGGCCCCTCGATCTGGATTTCCGTTTGCGCGAAAAACAGGCCCAGCAACAGCACCCAGGCCAGGGTCAGCGCCACGCGCACGGGGGCTTGGCTTGCCTGCGTCATGCGGGCATGCCGTCCAGCACGCGCCGCAGCACTTGCGCGGCCGCGCCGGGACGTCCCAGCAGCTTCGCCTTGGCGCTCATGTCGGCCAGCTTGGCCGGATTGTCGAGCAGGTGGCGGATGCGGTATTCCAGGGTCACGGCGTCGAAAGCCTTCAGGGCCACGCCCTGTTCCAGCAAGAAATCGGCATTGCGTTCTTCCTGGCCGGGGATCGGCGAATTGACGATCATCGGCAAACCCATGGCCAGGCATTCCGAGGTCGTCAAGCCGCCCGGCTTGGTGATCACCAGGTCGGCGCAAGCCATCAG
>DMYQ01000107.1:7703-9176 GCA_003482555.1 Janthinobacterium sp.
GGCAAGGCCAGCAAGCGTTCGGCCACCGCGTCCAGGCTGCCCAGGCCGGCGCCGCCGCCCATCAGCAAGAAGGTGGTGCGGGCCGGATCGAGGCCGAATTCGCGCGCGCACTCGGCCCGTTCCAGCGCCTGCCCGAAGGCCGGCATGATGGGGATGCCCGTCACGTGGATGCGCTCGGGCGCGATGTCGCAGGCGCGCATGCGGAAGGCCACTTCGTCGTTGGCGGCGAAATAACCGCTCATGTGGTCGTGCACCCACATGCGGTGCAGGTCGAAGTCGGTGACCTGCACCCACACGTGGCAGTTCAAGCCGCCCTTGCGGATCGCGCGCGAAAGTATTTCGGCCGGTAAGAAATGGGTGCAGACGATGGCGTCCGGCTGGAAGGCGGCGATTTCCTTGAGCAGGGCGCCGGCGTTCAGGCGCTCGACGCCGCGGCGCAGGCGCTGCATCGAACTGTCGGGCGGGGCTTCGTTGCTGGCATGATAGAGATAGCCCCACAGCGTGGGCGCCTTGTTGACCAGAGTGATGTAAAAGTCGGTGTACAGCTTGCGAAAGCCGGCGCTCACGAAGTTCATCACGTCCAGGTGCGTGGCGACGACGTCGCCGCCGGCGTGGGCGCGGATCGCCTCGGCCGCGCGCATGTGGCCGGCGCCCGCGGAAACGCTTAACAGGAGGATTTTTTTCTGGGTCATGGTGGTGGGTGGGGAGCGGGAGTGAACGGCGGGGCCGCCACATTGTCGAATAATTTGTTCCGGATATTACCAGATTGGCATATTGGCATGGCGTTTCGCGGGTGTCGACTTGCCGCGATCCTCGGCCGCCACCCGGGTCGGGAACGGGCCGACGAAATCATTGACTTTATAATATGCCGATGCGTTTGCCCATGCGGCGCCAGTCGCCCAAGGGCGGCGCCGCCCGACCCATATCTGAAAGAGGACTCATTTTGAAAAAAATCCACACCGCAACCATTGCCGCGATTCTCGCGTTTGCCGCCTGCGGCGCGCAAGCCCAGGTGGGCACCAGTCCGGCGCTGCCGGCCAGCCTGGCGGTGCCGGCCACGCAAGTATTGTCCCTGGAAACGCGCGCCGTCGGCGTGCAGATTTATGTCTGCGCGGCCAGCAAGGGCGACGCCACGCATTACGACTGGGTGTTCAAGGCACCCGAGGCGGAATTGTTCAATCTGGCCGGCATCAAGATCGGCAAGCACTACGCCGGCCCGACTTGGGAAGCGGACGATGGCAGCAAGGTGGTCGGCGAAGTCAAGGCGCACGACAACGGCCCCGACGCCAGCGCCATCCCGTGGCTGTTACTGAGCGCCAAATCGAATGCCGGCGAGGGCTTGTTCGGCAAGACCACCAGCGTCCAGCGCGTCAACACATCCGGCGGCAAGGCACTGCCCGACGGTTGCGACAAGGAGCGTCTGGGCAAGGAAAGCCGGGTTCCCTACAAGGCCGCGTATTATTTTTACTCGGC
>DMYQ01000010.1:0-1502 GCA_003482555.1 Janthinobacterium sp.
CTGCGCGGCCGGCGGCGCCCTGCCGGAAGGCACGCGGGTGGCGTGGGCGCCCCACCCCGGCGCCTATGCCGAATATGCCGCCATCCCCGACTGGAAACTGGTCGCGGTGCCGGACGCCATCGACGACGCCAGCGCGGCCGCCACCCTGATGCAGGCGATGACGGCGCACTACCTGTGCGAGAACACCTTCCCGTTGCGCGCCGGCGACGTGGCCCTGGTGCATGCCGGCGCCGGCGGCGTCGGCCTGCTGCTGATCCAGATGCTCAAGCACAAGGCCGCGACCGTGCTGAGCACCGTCTCGACGCCGGAAAAAGCGGCCCTGGCGCGCGCCATGGGCGCCGACGCCGCCATCCTCTACACGCAAGTCGACTTCGCCGCCGCCGTCAGGGAAGCGCGCGGCGGCCGCGGCGCGCACGTGGTCTACGACTCCGTTGGCAAGGACACTTACCGGGGCAGCCTGGCTTGCGTGCGGCCGCTGGGAATGCTGGTGCTGTACGGCCAGTCAAGCGGGCTGGTGCCGCCGCTCGACGTGCTCGAGCTGACCGCCCGGGGCTCGGTTACGCTGGCCCGTCCGGCGCTGACCCACCACGTGGCCGACCGGGACAGCATGCGGGAGCGGGCCGCCAGGGTGTTCGAGCAGGTCGGCAACGGTCAGTTGCAATTGCGCCTCGGACGCCGCTACGGCCTGGCCGAGGCGGCGCGCGCGCAAACGGATCTGGCCTCGCGCGCCAGCGGCGGCAAGCTGTTGATCGACATCGGCGCCTGAGAGCTGGTCGCGGTCATTTTAAGCCTTGCGGCGCGCTACGAAGCCCATCAGACCCAGACCGGCCAGCAACATGGCGTAGGTTTCCGGCTCGGGCACCGCGCTTGTGGCGGCCGAGGTTGTGATGTTATCCAGAGAAAACTCAGGAATGCGTCCAATGCCATGAAAGGTCACTTTGGTAAGATTTTTAAATGAACTATTGAATTGAAATAATTGCATTCCAGTTAGCGGATTCTTGATGATGTCCAGATTAAAATCTTGAGTCGTCGTGCCGCCACCGGCCAGGGTAGCAACCGCTTCAATTTGCGTAGACCAATAATGGGGCATCGATATCCAGCTTTCGCCGCCGAGGAAACTGGAGACGTTGAAGTTGCTTCCATTTTGGCTACTCACGGTAATCGTCGATGTATTGAATGAAATCAAGCGATTTGTGCCATCACCGGAAAAATCGGTCGCACCTTGATGTAAATTGTTTAACAGTTCGGCAAATGATCCTGCATGAGTGACGACAAATCCCTCGGAAATAACGGACGAGTTGATAATCAGTTTTTCGCTAGCAACATCTTCAAAGTCGATGATCGCGGCATCTGCATGTGGTGCGATGAAAGCGAAGGTTCCCAGCACGAGTGCGGAGGCGACGGCGAGTGATTTGATCGGCATGATGGCTTTCAAGAATGGTGTTACTAAGTTGCCACGCGTAACCGATTTCAAAGTTACGAGACGTTCACAGAAGGCACAC
>DMYQ01000010.1:1530-7130 GCA_003482555.1 Janthinobacterium sp.
CCGTTGTGCTCGCTTACTTAATAGGAACAACAAGTTGAACTTGTTAAAAATTCTATACCTTAAATAATAAAATTACAACAATTAATTTCCAATCAATGTCTGCCCGACGTCACCTTGTTACTGTGCTACTCAATGTGTGATTGCGCCAAGCAAGACAGCCGAACAAGCCACCTGATCGGCAAGTATCCGGGAATCCGCGCCATCCCGGGCGGCGCTGGCGCGGCTCTGCAAATGAGCCGACAAACGGTGCGCAAGTGGTCGGAGCGCCATAGCGCGGAGGATCGCTCCCATCGTCCCGACACCCTGCGCAGGAATTGATCGTGGCGCGACATGTGGCAAGCCGCAGCAGCGTGGGAATGCGCCGTCACCGGATCGGTGCCGCCACTTGAAGCCTTGCCTGGCCCCGTTGTGGAAACTACCGAACAGCTTGAAAAGTATGCACCTCGGCGACAGCCGTGGCGACAAATATGCGCGCGTTCATTTGATCCTTGTCATCCTCCCGCTTCCCATTCCACGTAATCTTGACCGTCACACCTCCGCCAGCTTGCCATCCATCACGGACGGCGCTCCCGGGGATGGCACCCGGGGTATTCCTATCAACCAACTTCACAAATGAAGAGGCTTTCATGTTTATTTCTGATTCAGCAACACCTGCGGTCAAGGAACATCTGGATGCTCAGCTCGCATTTTTTAACGACATGTCGAAAACGCTCTCTCACTCCTGGCAACAGCTGGGCAATTTGAACATGCAATTGCTGCAAACATTGACGGAAGAGTCGACCCGCGCGAGCCAGAATCTGCTGACGGCGCGCAATCCGGTCGAGCGCGTCAGCGCCGCCGCCACGCAGGCACAACCCATCGCCGACAAGCTGCGGGCTTACCAGCAACACTTTTCCCGCCTCGCCGCCGACACCCAAGTCGAATTGGCAAGGGTGTCGGAACAACATATAAAGGAAACGAGCCGCACGGCGCAAACCCTGGCACAGGAAGTCAAACGCGTCGGCGATCAAACCCTGGAAAAAAGCAAGCGCGCGCAAGAAGAGGCGCTGAAGAACTTTTCCGATCCCTTCACCCGCCAAGGGGGAGAGGGCAAGGGGGCCGGACGGGCTCCCCTGGTCGGGCAGGGCGAGGCCGGCGCCAGACAGCCAGGCGTGGCCCACTAAGCGCAGCCGGTAGAGCAAGAGACCAGCCGGCCCGCCAACAGGCGGCGCCGGCCGTCAGGCGGAGCGCTGGCGTGCGGGTTCCGCCCGCCAGCGTCCCCCGATGTCGCGCTTGACAAAGGTTTTGCGCGACAGCGCCAGGGCATGCCGACGCCGACCGAAGCAGGGCGTCGCCCCTTCGCGGCACAAGCATCTTTCCCACCATTCGCAGCAGACCTCCTGTCGGGAAATGGGTGCCCACCCGGGGCGCGCACCCACCTTCGCAAGCGGCTTATTGCCTTCGCGCGGCCGGCCGACGGCGCCAGCGAGAGAAGCGGCATTGCGCCGTCCGACAAACTTGTTTCCCTGTTTTATCAAACCGATGCAAAGGATATGTATATGCAAAACCCCTTGATCATGTGGGCCGATACGATACTGAGCGCCAACCGGATGTGGATGACCTCGGTCTCCGTCATCACCTATCGAATAACGCCCGCCACATGGGCGAAATCGCTCTCCCACAGTCAGCGCGAGATGCAATTGATGGTCAGCGAAAAGCCCGAAGCAGCGCTGGAGTCGATGGCGGCCGCCTTGCACTCGATCAGTCTGTCGCGACTGTCGATGGGCCTGCGCGCCAGCGAGCAAGCCGCGCTGATGTTGAAAGACTTCACTTTGCTGGACAGCAATTTTACCTTGGAAAAAATGATCGACAAGCACGCAAAAATTGTCAGCGATCTCATTAACAATTCCGTCGACAACTGTCTCGATCTATCCAATTCCCTGGCCAGGGCTTCGGCTGAAAGCGTTGCCCCGTATTACCAGCGATCCGCCGCGAACGCCGAACGCCTGGGCGGCGACTTGCAATGCGCCGCCCTTCCCGCGCCGGGGGCTCGGGTCTGGCGCTAGTGCGGTGTTGCTGGCGGCGTCAGGCGCCGCCGGCGGAGGTTTGCGGGAACGCCAGCGCGAACAGGGCCGTCAATTCGTCGGCGACGGCGCGCACCCGGCGCGCGTGGCGCACGTCGTCGTGGATCACCAGCCACAGCTTGCGCGTCTCGGCGCACACGACGCCCTTCACGCGGACCAGATCAAGCGTGGCCCGGCCCAGGTAGTGCGGCAGGGCGTACAGGCCGAAACCGAAGGTGGCCAGCAGCTTGGCCGTCAACGACGCCTCGCTCGGCCGTTCCAGGCGCAGGGCGATGTCCGCCTCGCGCCGCGTCAGGCTCGCCGCGCGCGCTTCACCGATGAATTCCAGCTCGATCCCGTCCAGGCGCGCCAGGGTTTCCTTCATGCCCGGGATGACGATTTGGCTCAGCAGCAGGGGCGGCCCGGAGATACGCACCCCGCCCTCCAGCGCGGCGGCGGCGCTGGAGGTGCGCGCGAAGGCGAGCACCTGGTCTTCCACGCCGCGGGCCGCCTCGACCAGGTTCGAGCCCTCGGCGGTGAGCGACCAGGCGCGCGGAAAACGGTCGAACAGGCGCAGCTCCAGGCTCGCCTCGAGCGCGTCGATGCGGCGCGCCACCGTCGTGTGTTCGACCCCGAGCACGCGCGCGGCCCCGGTGACGCTGCCGGCGTCGACCAGGGCCACGAAAAACTTCAAGTCATCTCAATTCATGCGCGCCGGGCTCAAACCGCCCGCCTCCGTGATCGTTTCATGGCAGGGCGTTCTTGACGTATTTGTCGAGCCAGCCATTGGTTTCAAAGAGCATGTGCATGATCGATTCGCGCGCCCGGTAAGCGTGGCTTTCGTTGGGCAGCATCACCAGCCGGGCCGTCCCGCCCAGGCCCTTGATGGCCTGGAACATGCGCTCGCTCTGGATCGGGAAGGTGCCGGAATTGCTGTCCTGCTCGCCATGTATCATCAGCAGCGCATCCTTGATCTTGTCGGCGTTGTTGAACGGCGACATGGCCTGGTAGACCTCGGGCGCGCTCCAGAACGGCCGCTCTTCCATCTGGAAACCGAAGGGCGTCAGGGTGCGGTTGTAGGCGCCGCTGCGGGCGATGCCGGCGCGGAACAGGCGCGTGTGCGCCAGCAGGTTGGCCGTCATGAAGGCGCCGTAGGAATGGCCGCCGATGGCGATGCGGTGGCGCTCGGCCACGCCGCGCCGCACCACTTCGTCGACGGCGGCCTCGGCGTCGGCCACCAGTTGCGCCAGATAACTGTCGTTCGGCTCCTGTTCGCCGTGGCCGACGATAGGAAAGGAGGGATTGTCGAGCACCGCGTACCCCATCGCCAGGAAGGCCGCCGGGCCCCAGTAGCCGACGGCGTTGAAGCCGTAGGGCGTGCCGGTGGTCTGGCCGGCCGCGCTGGCCGACTTGAATTCCTGCGGATAGGCCCACATCAGCATCGGCAGCGGGCCGTCGCGGGCCGCCTCGTAGCCGGGCGGCAGCATCAGGGTCGCGGTCAAGTCGACGCCGTCGGCGCGGCGGTAGCGGATCTGCTCTTTTTGCACGCCGATCAGTTGCGGCGTCGGGTGCGGAAAGCGGGTCAACGCGGTCCAGCGCGGGATGCCGTCGGCGCCCGTCTCGCGCACGAAATAATTCGGCCGCTCGGTGGGCGATTCGCGCGTGGCCAGCAAGCGGCTGCCGTCGTCGTTCAAGACCGCCACCACGTTTTCAAAATACGGGGCGGCGCTCTGGAACAGGCGTTCCTTTTGCTTGCTTTCCAGGCTGAAACGGTCGATGAAGGGACGGTCGCCGTCGGCCGAAGCGCCGGCCCCGTCCAGCAAGATGGTGCTGCCGGGGCCGATCAGCAGGCGCGGGAAGCCGGCCGCGTCGGAGCGCATCACGGGCGAGCCGGGGTCCTGGTAACGGTCTTCCGAAGAGCCGGCGTAGATCAGCTCGGCTTCCCGTTCCGGCGCGTCGGGGGCGATGCGCCACTGCTTCAGGGCCCGTGTCTTGTACCAGTGTTCGGTGAGCAGGGCCAGGTCGCTGCGGCCCCAGGCGATGCCGGCGTAGCGCGAGCCGAGCCGGGCCAGCACTTGCGGCGCCCCGTCGAAGGGCGCCGCGCGCATATAGACGATGTCGCGGACGGCGCTTTCGACGGCCGGGTCGCCGCCATCCTGGGCCTCGACCCAGACCAGGGTGGCGGGCGCGTCGACGCGCCAGGACACGCTGCGCACGCCGCTGGAAACGGCGTCGTTGCCGGGCGGCAGGCCTTCCTCCAGCGGCCGCTCCAGCACCGTGTGCACGACTGTGCCGTCCATGTCGCGCACCTCGATGCGCTTGCCGAAGCTGGACGCCGGCACCATGTAGGAATACGGGCGCACGATGCTCGAAGTGAGGAAGTACCGGCCGCCGGGAGCGATGGCGACGCCGGAAAACTGGTCCGGCGCGCCCAGGGTGCGGATGCCGCCGGCCAGGTCGATGCGGGCCAGTTGCGCCGTCACGTAATGGGCGAACAGCAGCGCGTCTTCTTCGTTTTTCAGCAAGTCGGGATAGGTGCGCAACTGGCGCGCGCCGGCGCCGGGCTGGCTGTCCTGGCCGCTGGGGCCGCTCGGGATGCCGCTCGCCAGGGGCGCCTGGCCCAGCCCGGCCGGTTTCAGTTGCAGCAGCAAGCCCTGGCTGTCGGGCAACCACCAAAAGCCGCGCCCGTAGACGGCCGACAGCGGCTGCGCCGACAGCTTTCTGACGGCGCGGGCGGCAACGTCGAGCAACCACAGTTCGACCCCGGCCGCGCCGCCCGCCTCGTCGGCGTGGGCGATGTGGCTGAAGGCCAGGTGGCGCTGATCCGGGGCCCAGGACAGGTCGGCGATGCGCAGCCCGTCCGGCAAGCCCGCCAGGGGGATTTCCTTCTGGGTGGCGATGTCGAGCAGGCACAGGTCGGTGCCGAAGGAAAACTGGCTGGAAGAATAGGTGCGCGGATTGATGCGCATGCCGGCCAGCTTCAATTCCGGTTGCGCCACCACGCTGATGGCGGGCAGCGGGGGCGTTTGCACCATGGCCGCCAGATCGCGCCGCGGGCTCAGGCTCAGGGCTGGCGCCCGCGCCGTGTCGACGATGGCTTGCAGAGGCGCCGGCGGCAACTGGTAGCCGCGCGCGGCGGCCGTCATCAAATCGAGGGTGGCGGGGAGCGAGGCGATGTGCTTGGTCATGATGATCCGATCAAATGTGGCTAAAAGAGCTGCGCGCCATTGATGAAACGCACTTGATGCAGATCATACTGCTGTCAGGACACGCAAATGTCAATCCACAAGTTTGCCCGCCGGCCGTAAATATTGGCATGGCGTTCGATGCATGTAGTTGCTGCATATGGCGCGCCTTCCGCCCCATCAGGCAAACGATTACCATTTCTGAAAGCACCCGCCCGGGGGCTGTAAAAAAGGAATGGCGATGAAGCCTGTCAATACAGCACCAGATATTTCCCCCCGCCGCCGCGGAGGAAGCGCCACCCAAGTTGATACCCAAGCTGGCACCGGCGGCGCGCTGGGCGCTGGCCAGCCTGTCGCTGTCGATGTTGATGCC
>DMYQ01000010.1:7361-9340 GCA_003482555.1 Janthinobacterium sp.
CGTTCGCGCAAGTCCAATGGATCGTGCTCGCCTACCTGCTCGCCATACCCACTCTGATCGTCGGCGCGGGCCGCCTCGGCGACATCGTCGGCCGGCGCCGGCTACTACTGGCGGGCATCTGCCTGTTCACGCTGGCCTCGCTCCTGTGCGGCATCGCGCCCACCCTGTGGCTGCTGGTCGGCGCCCGCGTGGCGCAGGGACTGGGGGCTGCGACCATGATGGCGCTCACGGTCGCCTTTGTCGGTGAAACGGTGCCGAAGGCAAGAACAGGCGCCGCCATGGGCCTGCTGGGAACCATGTCCGCCATCGGCACCACGCTGGGCCCGTCTTTCGGCGGAATCCTGATGTCGGCGCTGGGTTGGCGGGCCATCTTCCTCGTCAACGTTCCGCTCGGCGTGCTCAATGTCATTCTCGCCTACCGCTACCTGCCCGCCCGGCCGCGCGCCGGGAAAGCGGCGCGGCCCCGCTTCGACCACCTCGGCACGCTGTTGCTGGCGCTGACCCTGGCGGCCTATGCCCTGGCGCTGACCCTGGGGCGCGGCCGGGTCGGCCCGCTGAATACCGCCCTGCTGGCGGCGGCCGGCATCGGCGGCGCCCTATTCCTGCGCGTCGAGGCGCGCGCCGCCGCGCCCCTGATCCGGCTGGCGATGTTCCGCGCGCCCCTGCTCAGCGCCAGCCTCGCCATGAGCGCCCTGGTCTCGACGGTGATAATGACGACCCTGGTGGTGGGCCCGTTTTACCTGTCCCGGGGTCTCGGGCTCGACACGGCCCTGGTCGGACTGGCCCTGTCGGTCGGCCCGCTGGTGGCGGCGCTGAGCGGGGTGCCGGCCGACTGGTCGACCGGTTTGGCGCCCAGGGCATGAGCGGCGTCGGCCTGATCGGCATGGCGGGCGGCGCGGCACTGCTGTGCATGCCGCCGCCCAGCCGGGCCATCGCCGCTTACCTCGCGCCCATCGCCGTCATGACGTCCAGCTATGCCCTGTTCCAGACCGCCAACAACACCGCCATCATGAAGGACGTGCTTGCGGATCAGCGCGGCGTCATTTCCGGCTTGCTCAGCCTGTCGCGCAATCTCGGGCTGATCACGGGCGCATCCCTGATGGGCGCCGTGTTTGCGACCGCGTCCGCCAGCACCGATATGACGGCGGCCCGTCCCGAAGCCGTCGCCGCAGGCATGCGCACGACGTTTGCCGTCGCCGCCCTGTTGATCCTTGCCGCCATCGCCATCGCCGTCATCGGCCGCGCCCTGGCGCGGCGCGCGGCGGCGCCCGTCGGGGCGTACAGGGCCAGTCCGGTGCGCGGCGCCATTCACGGCAAGCGGAATTCAGCGAACCTCAGCGAGTCCTCAGCGCGTCTCGTCCGGCGCCGCGCAAATGTCCCGTATGCAGCCGCGCAAGCACCGATGCGCCGCATCGGCGTGCAGGCGCGGATGCCAGAGCAGGGACACCGTGAAGTCCGGCAGCGGCAGCGGGAGGGGAAAACTATGCATGCCCTGGCGCAGGTTTCCCGTATGCCTTTCCGGGACGCTGGCGATCAGATCGGAAGCGCGCGCCAGGGCCAGGGCGGTGGCAAATCCCCCGACCACGGTCACGATATCGCGTTCCAGATCCAGCAGGCGCAGGGCCACGTCGATCGGCCCCCGCTCTTGCCGGTGGCGGGAAACGAGAATGTGCTTGCCGGAGGCAAAGCGGGCGGGGCTGATCTCGCCCTCGCTGAGCGGATGACCGGCACGCACGACGCCAATGAAGCGGTCGCGAAACAATCCCTGGGTGCGCACTTCCGGGCCGGTCGCCTTGCCGACGACGCCCGTTTCCAGATCGACGTCGCCGTCGCGCATGGGAGCGCTCTCCTTGTTTGTTTTTTGCACGAAGCAGAGCCGCACGCCGGGCGCTTCCTCGGCCACGCGGGCAATCAAGGCCGCGCCGAAATTTTCCACGAAGCCTACACTGCTGCGCACGGTGAAGGTTCTGACGAGCTGG
>DMYQ01000010.1:9390-10315 GCA_003482555.1 Janthinobacterium sp.
CGCCCGGCCCGAACCAGCAGGGGGTCGCCAGTCAGTTCGCGCAGGCGCGCCAGCGCCCGGCTCATGGCCGAAGGACTCAGGCGCAGGCGCCGGGCCGCGCGCGCGACGCTGCCTTCGGCCAGCAGCACATCCAGCGTGGCAAGCAAGTTGAGATCTGGTTTCGTCATGCGCCACCTTGTGACCAGCCTGGCCTGGAATCGGACGCGCCCGGCGGGCGCATGCCTCGATACGGCCGGCAGGACCGTACTATAGCGCAGCCGCGTTTTGCGGTGAAGAGAGGCGGCGCCCGCGGATTCTGGTCTACAATCGCGGTTTAATTGCGCCCGCCCGGGCCATCGGATGCTTTACATGGAAACAACTACTCTCGCCTTGCTGGTTCTGGTGCCGCTGCTGGTCTGGCGCATCTATTCGCGGTTGAAAAAATCCATGGGGCGCCAGCCCTCGCGCCTGTGGCGACACTGGACGGCGGCGCTGGCCTTTCCGCTGGCGCTGGCGGTGCTGGCGGTGGCCACCGGCGGCGAGCAATTGCCGCTGGCCAGCCTGGGCGGCGGCGCGCTGGCCGGCGCCTGGCTCGGCGTCTGGGGCGTCAAGCTGACGCGCTTCGAGCACACCGACAAAGGGTATTTTTACACGCCCAATCTGCACCTCGGCATCATGGTGACGATGCTGTTCATCGCCCGCCTGATGTATCGCGGCCTGGAACTGTACATGAGCACGCGCGTGGCCCTGCCGGCACCGGCCCAGCAATTCACGCAAAGCCCGCTCAGTTTGCTGGTCTTCGGCTTGTTGGCCGGCTATTACGCGGCCTACGCCTGGGGCTTGCTGCGCTGGCACCGCGCGGCCGCCGCGCCACGCTAAGTAACTGTTAATTAATAACTGTAACTAAATCAGGTTGGCGCCGGGTCAATTCTATAGTTCCATTCGC
>DMYQ01000083.1:0-5306 GCA_003482555.1 Janthinobacterium sp.
CTGCCGGGCGCACCACAAAAAAACCGGGGACGGGCCCCGGTCGAGTCAGTACTGAATCAATGTCCGGAGTCGATGCGACCAGCCGCGCGGCCAGTCGCACCGATTCAAGGCGGCCCTTAGCCCTTGCGGAAAGGCTTGCCTTTCGACTTGTCGCCGTCGAAGGAGCGCGGCGCGAAATCGCCCTTTGCTTTATACGGGGGCTTCTTGACGGTCGGCTTGACGGCCGGCGCCGAGCTGCCATCGTCCAGGCTGATGTGCAGTTGCTGGCCGGCTACCCAGACCGATTTCAAGTGGTCGAGGATTTCCGGCGGCATGCCTTCCGGCAAATCGAGCACGCTGTGCTTGTCGAAGATGTCGATGCGGCCGATGTGCTTTGCTTCCAGCTTCGCTTCGTTGGCGATGGCGCCCACGATATTGCTAGGTGTGACGGCGTGCTCGCGGCCCACTTCGATGCGGTAAGAAGTCATGCCCATTTTCGGCTTGGCTTCTTTCTTGGGACGGGCGGGAGCCGCGTCGACGGCGGGCGCTTCCCGGCGCGGCGCCGGCGCCGGTGCCGGAGCGGCGGGCGACTCGCGCCGCGGGGCGCTCGCTTCAAAGGCCGGCTTGGCGGGCGCGGCCGGCCGTTTGGCGGGCGCGGCCGGAGCCACGTTCGGCGCTTCGCCGTCGCGGCTGATGCGCAGTTGCTGGCCAGCCACCCAGACCATCTTCAATTGCTCCAGCAATTCCTGGGGCATGGTATCCGGCAAGTCGAGCACGCTGTAATCGTCGTAGATTTCAATCCGGCCGATATGCTTGGAATCGAGGCCCGCTTCGTTGGCGATGGCGCCCACGATATTGCCCGGCTTGACGCCGTGGGCATGGCCCACTTCGATGCGGAAGGTTTGCATGCCGGCATCGGCCGGACGCACGACTCTTTCCTTTTTCGGGAAAGCCGGCCGTTCGGCCCGTTCCGGACGGTCGAAACGGTCGCCCCGCTCGGGCCGCTCGAAACTGCGCTCGGGACGCTCGAAACGTTCAGCGCGCTCGGGGCGGTCAAAGCGTTCCGGACGGGCCGGACGCTCGTCCGCCCACGAGGCGCTGGTCGCCTGCGCCTTCTTGTCGAGCAGCAAAGGCGTGTTACCGCGCGCCATTTTCGCCAGGGCGGCCGCGATTTCAATGGCGGGAATGTTTTGTTCGCGCTCGAAATCCTCGATCAGCGACTGGAATTGCTCCAGCTCGCCCAGCGCCAGGGTTTCCGTGATCTGTTCCTTGAACTTGGCGATGCGCACATCGTTGACGGCCTGGATGGTCGGCAATTCCAGCATGCCGATCGGTTGCCGGGTCGAACGTTCGATAGCCTTGAGCAAATTCTTTTCGCGCGGCGTGATGAACAGGATCGCCTCGCCGCTGCGCCCGGCGCGCCCGGTGCGGCCGATGCGGTGGGTATAGCTTTCCGGATCGTGGGGCACGTCGTAATTGATGACGTGGCTAATGCGCTCGACGTCCAGGCCGCGGGCGGCGACGTCGGTGGCGACCAGGATGTCGATCTTGCCATCCTTCAATTGCTGGATGGTGCGCTCGCGCTGCGCCTGCTGGATGTCGCCGTTGATGGCGGCGGCGGAAAAGCCCCGCGCCTGCAACTTGCCGGCCAATTCCTCGGTGCCCAGCTTGGTGCGCGAGAAAATGATCATGCCGTCGAAGGTTTCCGCTTCCAGGATGCGGGTCAGCGCGTCGAGCTTGTGCATGCCCGACACCAGCCAGTAGCGCTGGCGGATATTGTCGGCCGTGCCAGTCTTGGCGGCCACCGTCACTTCGGCCGGATTGTGCAGATAGGTGGTGGCGATGCGCTTGATGACGGACGGCATGGTGGCCGAGAACAGGGCCGTCTGCCGGGTTTCCGGCGTTTCCTTCAAGATCCGTTCGACGTCGTCGATAAAGCCCATGCGCAGCATTTCATCGGCTTCGTCGAGCACCAGGGTCTTCAGCTTGGACAGGTCGAGCGAACCCTTGTCCAGGTGGTCGATGACGCGCCCCGGGGTGCCGACGACGACGTGAACGCCGCGGCGCAGCGCCGACAATTGCGGGCCGTAGCTCTGGCCGCCGTAAATCGGCAGCACGTGGAAACCGGGAATGTGCTGGGCATAGACCTGGAAAGCCTCGGCCACCTGGATCGCCAGTTCGCGCGTGGGCGCGAGCACCAGCGCCTGCGGCGTCGTTTGCTTGAGGTCGATGCGCGACAGGATGGGCAGCGCGAAGGCGGCCGTCTTGCCGGTGCCGGTCTGGGCCTGGCCCAGCACGTCGCGGTTGGCCAGCAACAGGGGAATGGTGGCCGCCTGGATAGGCGACGGTGCTTCGTAACCAACCTCTTTCAGTGCGCGGATGAGCGCGTCGCTGAGATTGAGGTCGGTAAATAAGGGAATAGCTGTGTCGGACATGAATTCACTCACAAGTTCGCTCGAATCGCCCAATGCGAAAGAATGCTGCCGACAGTTTACTCTTTACTTGCGCGGGCCGGGCGAAACCGGCCCGAGATTGCGAAGTTTTACGCGGAAACGACAGAAAACCGGGCGCTCCAAGCACTAAATTCGACAATATTGAACTTTTCATCAATATTTTGGGCGCGAACGCGGCGCCGTCCGAACGGGCCGCGCGCGCCCTTCAATGGGGCCGCTCCTCGTCCTTCAGGGCCGCCAGCGCCATCTTTTCCACCAGGCCGGGAAAGATCAGTTTCATGAAACGGCCCAGCTTTCCCTTGGCCGACATCACCACCTCGCGCCGGCGCCCGTTCATGCCGGCGATGATCAGGGCGGCGCACTCTTCCACCGGCATGGCCTTGTCTTCCTTCAGGCTGCTGCTCCCCAGTTCGCCGCCCGCCGCGTTGAAACCCCGGTAACGGATGCGCGTCGCCACCACGCCCGGGAAGGCCGTCGTCACGCTGACGCCAGCCGCCTTCAATTCCGCCCGCAGGCTCTCGAAAAATCCCGTCATGGCGAACTTGCTGGCGCCGTAGGCACTGCGGCCGGGCACACCGATCAGCCCGGCCAGCGACGAGACGGCGACGATGCTGCCGCGCGCCGCCTTCAGGTGCGGCAAGGCGGCGTGCGTACACCAGACGCTGCCCCACAGATTGATGCGCATCAAGTCCTCGTACCAGCCCAGATCCTCGACCTCTTCAAACAGGGCGTGGGCCGAGCGGCCGGCGTTGTTGATGAGCGCGTCGATCCGGCCGAAGCGGGCCACGGCGGCGGCAATCAGGGCCCGGCAGTCGGCCTGCACGCTGACATCGGTCGCCTGCACCAGGGTCTGGGCGCCGCTGGCGCGGCACTCGGCGGCCACGCGCTCGAGCGCCTCGGCGTTGCGCGCGGCCAGCACCAGCGCCAGCGCGCCGCCCTGGGAGCGCGCCAACTGGCGCGCCATTTCCGCACCGATTCCATCGGAACTGCCGGTGATGACGATGACTTTCATGGACTATCCCGTGACGGTTTGAACTTGCCATAGAATAAACTATTTTACGCCGCCCGCAGTGTTCTTATTCCACCCCTATTCCAGCAAGGTGGCGATGGCGATCGGCGCGCCGCGCGTGACGACTTGCCCCTTGTCCGGCCAATCGGCGAACTGAAACTGCACCACCTTGAACGTCATCGCGCTCTCGCCCTGGAAAGCGCCGTCCTCCTTGACCGGCAGCAAGACCGGCGCCCGCTCCGGGCGGCGCAGGCGGACCTCCGGATCGGCCTCGTTTTTAGCGTAGGCGAACTGTACGCCGACGCATTTCTTGTCGCTCGCGTAGGCATCGCCGACATACTGCAGATAGGCCAGCAACTGCTCGCAAGCGAGGCGCAAGTCGCTCGTCTGGTACACCCCGTCGGGTCGGCTGACGATGGAGACCCAGGGCGAAAAGCGGTAACGCGCCGCCTTGCGGTTGACCGTCAATTCCCCGTTGTCGTCGAAGGCCGCCTTGGAAAACGGGAACACCACCCGGCCGACGCCGTCGAGCGGCAAATTCACCCGCAGCGAGCGGCTCTCCAGGGTCAGGCGCAAGCCGTCCAGCGAGGCGCCCTTGTCCTTCGGCCTGACCCGGTAGTGGTTTTGCAAAAACTGCTTGGGCTTGGCGTATTTTTCAAACCAGATCATGGCGCGGTAGGCGTCGCGGTAGCTGACCCAGTCGCTGTCGGTCTCGCCCGCCTGCGCCCGCGCCGCGTCGGGACGCAGCGCGCACGCGAGGCACAGGGCCAGGACGAGGAGGCGTTTCACGGACGGCTCCGCTTAAAACCGGCGCGCCAGGCCGACGCTGAAAAGGAGGGAAGAGCGCCGTCCCACCAGCGGACTGTCGGCCACCGGCGCGCCCAGGCGCGACAAGCCCAACTCGGTACCCAGCACCCAGCTATGGTTCAACTCCCAGCTCCAGTCGGCGCCGGCGTACACGTTGACCAGGCCGCCCGACGGCGCGTAACCCCGTTCCAGACCGTATATTTTTCGCATGTGCGCGCCGTTCGCCCCGGTCAAGGCCAGTGACAGCGAGACGCGTTGGTGGGCCGCGGGCTGCGGCAAGCTCTTGCGTGCGCTGATGGTGACGACCAGGTCGCCGCCATCGGCCGCCAGCGCCATGCCGCTCAGGCACAGCTCGTCGCCGCGGAACAAATCGACGAAGCCGCCCAGTCGCGGCCCCGGCCGGATCTCGCGCGAACCGGCCAAGTCTGCGGCGTCGGTCGGGCTGCGCCCGTTTTGCCACTGCAGCAAGGGGCCGTAACTGAGGCCGGGCGACTCGGACAAGCGCCAGCCGACCTGGCCGATGCCACGCAAGAACACACCATTGCTCCATTCCGCCTGCAATAAAGGAAACAGCGCGCCGGGCCGGCCAATGGCGGCGCCAAAGCCTACCGAGCTCTGCAAGGCCAGGCCCACGTATATGTCCTTGCTGCCTTCCGGCAGCATGCGGTCGTCGAACGATTGCGCGTGGCAGGACGGGGACAGCAACAACAAGAGAGGAAACAGCGGCGGGAAGAACTTTTTCATGACACCTTGGGCGAAGGGCGGCGCGCGCGGCGCGGAAGCGGGAGCCGGTCGCGGGCTCCAGGCGCATTTTAAGGGCTGGCGCCTGGCCATTTGTATGTCAATTGTATTCAAATGCACTTTATTGCAATATTAAACATTTTGCACGGCCGCTCTTATACAATGCTCGCCAACGGGAGGGTGGCATGGTGCGTGTGATGCTGGTGGAGGACGACGTCAGGCTGGCGTCGCTGGTGCGGGAATATCTGGGTGGCCATGAATTCGCCGTCGACGTGGTCGAACGGGGCGACCTGGCGCTGGCGCATTTCCAGGCCGGC
>DMYQ01000083.1:5461-7969 GCA_003482555.1 Janthinobacterium sp.
CCGCCAGATCCGCCAGGTAAGCCCGGTGCCCATCCTGATCTTGACGGCGCGCGAAGACATGGTCGACGAAGTGTCCGGGCTGGAACAAGGCGCCGACGACTACGTCAACAAGCCGATCCAGCCGCGCCTGCTGCTGGCGCGCCTGCGCGCCCTGCTGCGGCGCGGCGAACATGCAGTCTCCGGCAGGGCACAGGACTTGTGCATAGGCACCCTGCGGGTGGCGCGCGCCGACCGCGCCGTGTTCTGGCGCGATGCCGAAGTGGCCATGAACGGCGCCGAATTCAAGCTCTTCATGGTGCTGGCCGAAGCGGCCGGCCAGGTCTTGTCGCGCAATGACATCCTGGTCAAGATGCGCGGCATCGAATTCGATGGCCTCGACCGCAGCATCGACAATTGCGTCTCGCGCCTGCGGCGCAAGTTCGACGATGTCCGCGGCGAAAAAATAAAGACCGTCTGGGGCGAAGGCTACCTGTTCAGCCCCGCCGCCTGGCAGTAGGCGATGAACCGCCTCTTCCTGCGCTTCTTCGTGCTGGTGATGCTGGCCATGAGCCTGGCGACCGGCGTGATTTATTTCACTTTCAATCGCCTGTTCGGCGACCCGATCGAGGAAATCGCCGCGCGCCAGGCCTCCGGCCAGATTTTCCTGCTGGAACAGTATATCGACCAGGCCCCCAGCGACGAATGGCTGACGCGCCTGAACAAGGTGCGCGAAGTGTCGGCGCTGAAGCTGGAACTGCTGCCGCTGGCGACGGCGCTGGATGCCCTGCCGCGTGCCAAGCGGGAAGCTTTGCAGCGCGGCGCCCTGGTGCTCGACGTGGCCGGCAAAGCCTTTTACCGCCGCGTCGACCTGGCCGGCGCCCGCTACATCGACAGCGAGCGCGAAGTGCTGCACGCCCAGGGGTTGCCGATCGATATCGGCCTGGCGCTGCGCATGGAGGCGATCCGCTTCCTCATCATCGCCGGCTTCCTGCTGCTGCCGATAGGCCTGTGGTCGCGCGCCCACTGGCGCGGCCTGCAGGCGCTGTCGCAGGCGGCCGAGGATTTCGGCCAGGGCCGCCTGAGCGCCCGCGCGGCACTGGCGCCGTCGGCCAGCCTGTACCCGCTGGCGGCGCGCATGAATCAAATGGCCGGCCGCATCGAAGCCCTGCTGGAGGCGCGCAAGCACTTGCTGCGCGCGGTCTCGCACGAACTGCGCACGCCGATCGCGCGCATCGAATTCGGCCTGGAACTGCTGCGCACGGCGGCCGCCAACCCCGCGCTGGACGAGCGCATCGTCGCCATGGAAGGCGATGTGCGCGAACTCGAGGCGCTGGTCTCGGAACTGCTGACGCTGACCCAACTGGAGCATGCGGCGGCCCGCCCCGGCCCGCCCTTCAGCGTCGACGAGGTGCTGCGCGCCAGCGTGGCGGCGCGGCAAGCCGGCTTGCGCGGCACGACCCTGGAGGCCGACATCGGCGCCGGACTGGGCTTGCTGGCCGGCGAGCGGCGCCTGTTCGCGCGCGCCCTCGACAATGTGCTGGGCAACGCCGTCAAGTACGCGCGCGGGCGCGTCGCGCTGCGCGCGCACCGCCTCGACGCCGAGCGGGTCGAAGTGTTGATCGAGGACGACGGCCCCGGCATTCCGGCGGCCGAGCGCTTGCGCATCCTGGAACCCTTTTACCGCCTGGAGCGGGATCGCGATCACGCCGCCGGCGGCTTCGGGCTGGGACTGTCGATCGCGCACAAGGCGCTGCTGATCCATCAGACCAGCCTGGACATCGGCGACTCCAGCCTGGGCGGCGCGCGAGTGCGGCTCTGCATCGCCTGCCGCGCCGCCTGAGAGCATCGACTAAAAAGCGTAACGCAGGCCCAGTTCCACTGTTGTGCGCTGCAGATCGACATTGCGGCCCTTGCTCTTGCCATAATCGACAATTTCCAGCACGCCCGCGAGTCTTTCCGTGATGTGGTATTCCGCGCCCACGCCACCCATCAGGCTGGTACTGTGGCCTTTGCTGCGATCGTCCCCCCTGGACGAGTCGAAACCGTTGCGCGCCACGCCCAGCTTGCCGAACAGCGCGAACGACGGGCTCAGTGGCAGGGTGCCCTTCAGCGCGGCATAAGAGGTGTCGACGCGAAGCTCGACCTTGTCTTGCTGATTGGCGGGATTATGCACGGTGTAAGTGCCGAAGTTGCCGTAACCGGCTTCCAGCGCCAGCCTGTCGTTGAAGTTATAACCACCGTACAGCTTCACGGCGCCCGACTGGCTCTGGTTTTCGACATGCTTGTCGGCGCCGAAATCGGCATACACCGTGCCCTGCATGGCGGTCGACAGGCCGACGTAATAATCTTCGGCGCTGGCCACGGCGGGGATGGCGCAGACGGCACCGAGTAAGGCGAACAGGATGTTTTTCATTGCGGACTTTATTCATTGAAAGGAACTCCAGCATAGGAGTTCGCGGCCCGCGAATCCCCCCCGGAGTGTCCTTCAATTGTCGTCCATTTGTAAGCGGCCGGCGAGGTGTGGCCGGC
>DMYQ01000083.1:8090-10856 GCA_003482555.1 Janthinobacterium sp.
CGGCGCGCCGACTTCAGATGCCCATGATGCGCTTGAGGTCGACGAAAGCGCTCTCGTACAGGTGCTGGAAGACGTCGACCATGGCTTGTTCGATGGCTTCGACGGCCTCGAATTGGCTCGACCATTGCACCGTGCAGCCGGCGCCGTCGGCGGTGCCGCTCACCTTCAGGGTCGAGTAATAATTGCGCACCGGGATGGGGCTGGAGACGATGCTGTAACTGTATTCGCGCTCCGCCTCGCTGAAGCTTTCCAGGCGTTCGGCGATAACGGCGCCGTCCGTCGTTTTCAGGCGCCGCACGCGGCCGCCGCGCTCCGGCACGCAGCTCTTGATGGAGCTCGACCATTCCGCCAGGGAGTGAAAACCGCCGATGAATTCCCACACGCGGGCGGCGGGCGCCGCCAAGGCGACGCTAACGTTTACTTGAACCATGTTGATTCCTACATTGAGTGTACAAGCGGGCGCGGGCGCCCATCCGGGCAGGACCTTACCACAGGCGCCGCCGCCGCGCCGCCGAGGGCGCCGGGCCGGGGATGCGCCCGCAAGCCGCTCCTTCCATCGCCGGCGCCCGCGCGCCGCCGGCCTTCACATGCTGTCGGCCAGGAAAGTCAGGCTATTGCCGTGCGCCTCGGCCGCCGCGCGCTGGTGGTAGGAGGAGCGGTGGTTGCAGTTGAAGCCGTGGCCGGCGCCCGGATAGACGTGGATCTCGACCTCGGCGTTGTCCTCGAAGCGCTCGGCGATCGCTTGCACGGCGGCGGCGGAGATGTGGGCGTCCTCGGCGCCGAAATGCATGAGCAGCGGCCCCTTGATGCGCTCGGCCAGCGCAAGCTGATTCTGGATGCCGCCGCCGTAGTAGGCGACGGCCGTGTCGACCAGGCCGGCGGCCAGGGCGCGGTAGGCAAACAGGCCGCCCATGCAATAGCCGAGCGCGGCGATCTTGCCGTCCGCCCCGGGCAGCGCGCGCAGGGTGGCCGTGGTCAGCGCGATATCGGACAGGGCCTTGTCGGCGTCGAGCGCGTGCATCAGGCCGACGGCCGTCTTCCAGTCGGCGTCTGCGTAACCGAGCTCGATGCGCGGCGCGCTGCGCCAGAACAGGTCCGGCACCAGCACCGTGTAGCCATCGGCCGCGTACTGCTCGGCGACGGCGCGGATGTGTTCATTGACGCCGAAAATTTCCTGTATCAAGACGATGCCCGGGCCCTTGCCGACGTGCGGCACGGCCAGGTAAGCGCCGAAGCCGCCGTCGGCCGATGCAATCTCTATCCATTTGGTGGTGACGCTCATCTGTGTTTTCCTGTCTGTCAAAGAGTGGAGGCCGAAAAATACCTGGCCGCGCAAGCGCCGCGCGCGCCGCGACCTGCGTTAATATAACCCGTGGCGGCGAAATCGTCGGCCGGCCCCGAAAAACGGGCTGGCCCGCGCGGCACGCGTTCCATGCTAATCTTTTGCTTTCCCTAGGCCGCGCTATGACCGAGACCAGACTCGATTCCACCATCTTGGCCCAGGCCGCGGTCGACTGGCGCGCCCGGCTTGCCGGTGGCGCCGTCGGGCTGGCGGCCCTGTGTGGCTTATCCGTCACACTGCTGCTGTTCGCCGGCCTGCGCAAACTGGAGGATGACAAGCTCATGCTGGACTTCCAGCAGCGCGCCCACGTGCGCGCGCTGGCCCTGGACGAAGGCTTGAACAATGCCATCGCCGGTCTGCAATCGGTGAACCAGTTGTTCGCCAGCGCCGACGGCGTCACCCGGACCCAGTTCCACACCTTCGTGCAACCGATCCTGGCGCGCGCGCCCTACACCCAGTCGATCAGCTACCTGCGCGACCTGCCGCAAGCGGAGCGCGGCGCCTACGAAGCGGCGATGCGGCGCGAACAGCCCGGTTTCGAACTGCGCCAGATGCGCGACGGCGCCCCGGTGCCGGCCGACACGCGCGCGCGCTACCTCGTCATCGACTACCTGGAGCCGCTGGCCGAGAATGCGGCCGCGCTCGGGCTCGACATATCCTTTCCCCCGTTCAGCCGGGCCGAACGTCAGCGCGGCGTCGACACCGGGCTGGCCTCGGCCAGCGATCCGATCCGCCTGGCCCAGGGCGCCGAGCCGCGCACCGGCATCGTCATCACGATGCCGGTGTACCGCCACGGCGCCGCGCTGACCGACGCCGCAGCGCGCCGCGCCGCCCTCGTCGGCGAGACGGCGATCACCATCCGGCCCGGCGACCTGGTGCCGCGCATCTTCGCCGCCGCCGGCCTGGCCGGCATGCCCGACATGGATTTTCGCGTCGACGCCGGCGCGCCCGACCCGGCCCGCGTCCCCATCTTCGCCAGCGCCGCCCGGCCCGGCGCCGCCGCGCCGCGCTGGCTGTATTGGGCGCCGGCGCCCGCCTTCGCGCAAGACTTCGACGTGGCCGGCAAGCCCTGGCGGCTGACGGCCAGGCGCCGCCCCGCCAGCGCCGACGAGCACGCGGCCTCGCTGTTCGCGCTGGCGCTGGGCGTGCTGCTCAGCGCCGCGGGCGCGGCCTGCATCCACTTGCTGGGCGCGCGCGCCGGCCACATCCAGCGCCGCGTCGACGAGCGCACGGCGCAACTGAAACTGGCCAACCAGACCCTGTTGCTGCGCGAGCGGGCCATCGAATCGAGCACCAACGCCATCGTCATCATCGGCGCCACCAAGGAAGCGCTGGCGATCGTCTACGCCAATCCGGCCTTCGAGCGCATCAGCGGTTACAGCCTGGCCGAGGTGATCGGCAGGCACCCGGGCCTGCTGTACGCC